>JBBRTW010000513.1:0-4770 GCA_038244055.1 Tepidisphaerales bacterium
AATGGCCGGCGCGATTTACGGCCAGTACCCGCCCCAGGTGAACGCCGCCCGCCCGCCGGGACAATGGCAGACCTACGATGTCATCTTCCACGCCCCGCGCTTTTCCGATGATGGAAAACTCCTGGCCCCGGCCCGCGAGACCGTCTTCTTCAACGGCATCCTGGTGCAGGACAACGTCGAACTCAAAGGCCCAACCCAGCACATGAACCTGGCCGGCTACTCCCGCAAAAGCCCCGAGAAAGCCCCCCTCTCATTGCAGGATCACGGCCACCCCGTCCGCTATCGAAACATCTGGGTGCGACAAATCGCAACCGACCCGCCCGCAGCGCCGACCCGGCCTGGCCGAAAAGACTAACGATCCTCGTCAATCATCGAAGACCGGGCGTGTCGTGCGGAGCGCAGCGAAGCATCTTGCCTCGAATAATTTGGCCCATTCCCTTCGCAACGCACGTTGCAAATCCCTCCCATTATCGGACCACCCCGCAAATTCCCCCGCAAATTCCCCCGCCCATTTGCCCGCCCCCAATCCCAATCGTACATCTCCGATAGCCACTTACAGGAGATGGAGAGATGCGGTTTCATCACAGTGCGGGCGCTGGCCGGTCCATGGTGCTCGATCGAATCCAGTCCCAGCAGGACTGCGCCCATCAGGCCATCGACGACTCCGATGCCCTGGCCGGACAGGAAATCCTCGAGCAAATGTTCCACAGCGCCGCGCCGGCCGCCGCCAATGCCATGAGCGAGATCGCGCAAGCCGCGCAAGAGGTCAGCATCGAGGCCCCAGCCAGGAAAAAGCTGTCGCCGTTTGAGAGCGAACTGCTCGAGGCCTGGGCGGAAGATTGAGAACCGGCCTAACCCAGATTATTCACCACGAAAACCACGAAATGCACGAAGAGGAATGAACCCAAAGACTTACAGTCAAAAAGTCGGTAACCGGTGAATTGCACGTTCCGCAAATTACATTTCTACTCTTCTCCAGTCTTCTTCGTGCCCTTCGCGTTTTCGTGGTTCATATGAATTATTCGGCCCAAGATGACTCCATGCATCGGAGCACAGCCCGCTCCGCGCCAAACCCGGGCGATCGCCTTCGGTAGCGCGGGTAACGCGTTGAGGGCGCTACTCCTCGGATCACGGAAGCTCATCCATCCTCCTCTTTCCATCCTCTATCCTGCCATTTTTTCCCTTACGCAGTTCAACCGATCTTCCCAAACAAGAAACGCCTCCCCTTTCGGGAAGGCGCTCAATCGACGCGATGTCTCACTCTCGCCTCGATATATCAATCGCTCGTTAAGCCTGCGCTCTCTTCTTCGATTTCTCCGCGTTCACTGCGCCTCCGCAGTGAATTCTCGATCGGAATGCCTATGCTGCTCTCCGCCCCGGCCGGCGCATCATCCCCATCATCATCGCCGCCGCCATCGCGCCCAGCGTCGCCGGCTCGGGGACTTCCACCGGCGATGCACCGGCTGCGCCGCTCAGGGACGCATGATAAATGTGCAACTCGTACGGCTGAAACGTATCGACGATGTTTCCACCCGTCAGCAGCGATTCTGTCCGGTTCTCATCCACCACATCCAGGCTGGTGATCCCCTGCGTCAATCCGCCCAGGGTGACGTTCACATCCGTCAGCGTCGCCGTGGACATGTTCAGCGCGAAGAAATAATCGCCCTGCTGCGTCACCCGCCAGGAGCCTTCGAGGCTGCTGCTGGAAAAGCCCAGCGTTCGCCCGGCCGGGTTCCAGGTCGAATTCAGCGCCTTGGCCAGCCTCTGGATCTTCGCATTCTGCGTCGTCATCTCCGCCACCACATCGTCCGCCGTGCCATCGAATTGAAATGCCCGGCCAACCACTTGCGGGAAGTAGATCAGACTGGTCGCACCATGGTTGATCGCATTCCACACCTCCGCGCGGAATTCGCCCGGCGTCGGCGCCCGGCCGCCCGTGGTGTTGATCCACTGATACGAGGTCTCGATGTACGCGACCAGCTTCTTGGGCTTCCCCGCGGCCGCGGTTCTAAGCTGATCCATCTCCAGGCCGACGAAATTCAAATTGTTCGGACGCCCCCAGTTGACCGGATACCAGTCAGCGCCCACCCAATCCCCCGCCTTCACCCACTGCTTATAGTTGGCGGATGCGGGCGTCACCAGCGGGCCGGCGAAGTTGATCCACACCGGCTTGGTCGGCGAAATCGCTTTGAGATTCTGATAGGAATCGATGCTGTGCTGCGGCACCGGATCGTGATTGACCAGATCCGGCTCATCTCCCTGGGCCCACGCCAGCAGATTCTTCTGCTGCAGATCATTGGAAGGATTGTCCGAAGGGCGGCGAACGAAGTAGAGACCATTGGCCACCGCCGCGGCATCCCACTGCGCGATGCTGACGGTGGGCTGGCCGAGGTAGTTGTACATGCCTTCGTACTGATACATCGTGTTCAGCCCGCGCGCCTTCCACTTGGCAAAACTGGTGGTGGGCTGCGAGTGAACGCCGATGGGGAAAAAATCATCGCTGGGAAGCTGCGCCAAGGCCGGCGCGCCGATGCCCAGGAAAACGACCGATAACGCGGCGAAAAATGATGCTGAAAATGACTTGGCGCGGTGCCCTGAAATGCGGCGATACACGACTTTCTTGGCGGCGTCGGCGAGGCCCAACGCGTTGGCCCGGGAAGCACAACGTAACAACATTTCCCGTTCCTCCGTCTGGTATGGCGTTTCCCCTTTTTGCCCTCTGAAACGGCTCCAAACGATTCACATTTGTATGATCGGGCCGGATAATATCCCGATTAACAAGATTATCCATTTTCGTATTATCAGGCGACAGGCCCGCGCCGAGCGTGCCGATCATCGCGTAACTGCGGATGATGACGCCTCTTGCGATAAATCCGATGGGGCCGACTGTATGAACTGTTCGATGAGAATGCCATGAGATGGAGGCGATATGGGTTTCACCGTATGCGAGATTCAACAGACCCCCAACCCAAATGCATTAAAATTTATCGTAGATCAATCGATTTCCGACACACCTGTCAGCTTTCTCACTCCCGGCCAAGGCGCGGCGCACCCGCTAGCGTCTCAACTATTTGCGATTGAAGGGGTTACGAGCCTCCTGCTGCTGGGCAACTTTGTCACCGTCAACAAGCGCCCCAGCGCTAAGTGGGGTCTGATTACAAAGAGGGTGCGAGAAATATTAGAGGAATATTGACATCGAGGTCGATAGAATAAAAAAGATCGGTTATGATCTGAACCGATTTATTACTTTGAGCGTAAGTCTGTTGCACAGTGTTTCTTCCCTCCTTGCCCCGTAGGTCTCACCCACGCCTACGGGGTTTTTTTCTGCGCTCATCTTCCTCTCATTAGCGGACGTTATTCTTGCTACCGAAAGTGGGGCTTTGGCGTTGAAACGAATGCGAGTCGGTTGGAGGGCAACCGATTCGAAACATCGATTTTGCTCCAAGGTTGCCCCGCGGACGAACCACCCACGTTCGCGGGGCGTTTTTATGCGCATGGGGGAAATCCGCACTTCTTCAGAGTAAATCCTTGCAAAATCGTTCCCGCACGCGCATAAATGGGGTGCATTATGCCCTATAATCCGGGGCATCTCCGATTCCACGGCAACCGCAGGGTACGGATCATCCGATATTCCTTCATGGCGGCCAGGGTCGGTGTGTGAAGAGTCGGGGCTTAGCTGCCCCGCGGTTGCGCCAGTCGCCGGTTTCCTGGGGCGCTTGCCCCGCCGGCTGATGTCCATGGTTTTTTAGGAGTGTACGGCTATTTCTACCAACTTTCGCCACAACGAGCAGATCAGAATTTCGCCCGTTTTTCTGATCGATCAGGATGACAACAAACTCGGCCCCACGCCCACCAACGAGGCCCAGCGCCGGGCGCGCGAGGCCGGCCTCGACCTGGTTGAGGTCGCCCCCACCGCACGTCCCCCGGTCTGCAAGATCATGGACTACGGCAAGTGGCGCTACCAGCAACAGAAAAAGGCCGACAAGTCCCGCGCCTCCGCCCGCGCCGGCCAGCTCAAGGAAATTAAATTCAAGACCGTCAAGATCGGGGAGCACGACTTGATGATCAAAATCAAGCACGCCCGCGAATTCCTCGAAGAGGGAAACAAGGTGCAGTTCACCCTGCAGTTCCGCGGCCGAGAAATGGCCCACCAGGAACTCGGCCGCGACATCATGGTGAAGATCAAGACCGAGCTCTACGCCGTCTCCAAGGTCGAGCGCGACTGCAAGATGGAAGGCAAGCGGATGATCCTGGTCCTCCAGCCCGACAGCAAGGAAGAAAAAGCCAAGGCCGCGCTGAAGGCCGAGGAAAAAGCCGCCGGCACCTTCGGCCGCCCGGCTGCCAGCGGCGCTTCGCTCAATATCCCGCTGCCGCGCCCCGCCGCCGTGCCTGGAGCCGCTGCCGCCCGCCCGGCCCCGTCGGCACCCGTCGCCCCGCGGCCCGCGCCGGCCACCGCAACAACGCAGGCATGAGCCTGGCGGCATTCGAACACCAACTGACGTAGTCGCTTGGCCGTGCCGCGCACCAGGCCGCGCCCATCCCGTGAAGCACGGCCATGCGACAACCCATCACATATGCGAGCGAACCTGGGCGCATCGCCGTTGGCACCCAATTGGCTATGGCACCCATCAGGTCCATCGCGTCTCTCTTTTAATTTCATGAATCGAAGCAATGCCCGAGGATCAAATCCCTGATCCCCGTCGCTTCAATCGCGCCCGCAGCCCCGCCCCCGCCCCCCACCCCCCGTTACACCACCCACCCCCCCCGCCC
>JBBRTW010000514.1:0-4760 GCA_038244055.1 Tepidisphaerales bacterium
GGAACCGTCAGCCAGTTTCTCCGTGAACGGTCCGGCCTTGGCACCGGGCTTGACCCAGGCACCGGCGGCCGGCGACGTGTACGGCGCGCCGGGCTTGGCCAGTTTGAACTCCTGCGCCTGCAATTGGGTTTCGGCCGGGATGTCCTTGGCCGCCACGGCAACGCGTTCGTCACCCACCTGCTTGTAGTACTGTGGGAAAGTGCCGCGCGGACTGATGTCGCTGTCGCGCCACTCCAGGCCCCAGATGTTGCCCTCGAAGACCCTGGTGTCAAACACGCGCTCGACGCCGGCCAGTTTCTTCCCGCCCTGATCGTAGCGGGTGGTCTTGGTGGTGAGGGTGGATTTCCAGAGGCCTTTTTCGTCAAACCGCCCCGTGCAGGCCGGCCCGCCGTCGCGCCAGGTCTTGAACGCATCGTAAATCGCCGTCCTGGAGTAGTACGTGACATCCTGTACCAGGAGCGTCCGTCCCTTTTCATCGACGGGGAACTGCAACTTGGGAATCCTGGTGTACACGGCTCCGGCGGTGTCCGCGGCGTCAAAACGCGGCACCGTGTTGATCTCCATCGCGCCGCCGCCCATGTGGCCCGGGCGGGCGTCCAGTCCCCGGCCATAGATGAAGGGGTAGTTGAAGAGCTTGCCTATCTTGCTCCAGGTTTCGGGGATGTAGTATGCGATCGGACCCTTGAAATTGGCGGCGCTGAGGAAGCAGGTCCAGGCCTGGTCGCCGGTGGGAGGATCGCCGCCGGTGGGGTCGGTGAACGGCATCGCCATATAGGCGTAGCCGAGGAACGCGCCATTGGGATTGCCCGCGAACGGCAGCGCATCGGGAGGGATGAGCAGGCGGTTGCTGAGCTGCGCGATGCCCAGGCGGTTGTCCGGCAACGCCTCATTGCTGTAGAAGAACGACCATCCCGGCGAGCCCACCTCGTAGTCGTAGCATTGCGGCGTCGCATTCATGCTGAACTTGGGCGGACCGTAGCGGAAATGGTTTCCCGCCCAGTACCCCAGCCCCCCCTCAACCGTCTGAAACACGCTCGACCACGTCGGCCCGCGCGCCTTCCACGTGCGGGCCAGCGTCCCCTCGGGCGCCAGCGGCTTGTCCTTGTTGTCGGAATTGTCCGGCGTGATCCACGCGCTGGCCAGGCCGATCTGGAAATTCGCCAGCGGCTTGTCGATCAGCGGCCAGACCGCGGAATAGAAACCCATGCCCGCACTGTACTCGGATTGGGCGGGCGGGCGCGAGGCGCTAAAGCCGATGTACCCGTGCAGGCCGTCGGAACGCGCGATCACCTTGCCAGCGTTTGCGGCCGCCGGGACCTTGGGCTGGCCCTCCTGTCCGGCACAAAAGCTGGTGAGGAGGGCGACGATGGTGGCAGTCAGCAGTGCGTTTCTCATGCTTGCTCCAAATGTGCGATCGCCGTAGGCATGCAAAAGGGGCGCGGGGCGGCGCGCGAAAGCGATGCACCTGAGGCCAAAGAATAGCCGCCGATTTTGCGGCGGCAAAGAACTTCACCGCGGCGCATCAGGTTGGTTTTCCGCTCCTTCGCCTGTTTTCGCGGCATGCGCGAAGCGGTGTGCGAGGCGTCCGGGGCAGCCGATGTTGGTTGAGCGACTATTCGCGAAGTGGCCGTCGGCGAAGTCCAGGTTGGCGGAGCGTTCGCAGCCTGCAAATCCGCTGCCCTTCCAGACGGTGTCATTCTGGATCGGAACGACACCGGCGCTAACCCGCGTGCCGCATAAGAGGAGCACGATAGCCGGATGTGTCAAACAGCTTGCAGAACCCGTATAGACATTGCTCTAATACTAACGATCACGGACGATGGAACACGAAAATGATGCCATTTCGGCTTGTCGGCTACGGGATGTTCGCGCTGCTTGCCATCGCGATTGGTGGAAATTCTTGATGAAACAACCCACGTTTATTCTGCTCTCTTTGTTTCTTGCATGGTCGCCAATGCTGTGCGCGGAGGAAAGCAAAGCGCGGCCGCCCAACATTGTCTTCATCCTGGCCGATGATTTTGGGTGGCGCGACCTGGGCTGTTACGGCAGCACCTATTACCGGACACCGAACCTCGACAACCTCGCCGCGCGGGGCGTCCGGTTCACGCAGGCCTACGCGGCCAACCCCCTCTGCTCGCCGACGCGCAGCAGCATTCTTACCGGCCTGTGGCCGGCGCGCACCGGCATTACCGCGCCGGTCTGTCACTTGCCCCAGGTCGTCCTCGAGAAGCAACTCGGCAAGGGCAACCCCAGGCAGCGCGTGCTGGTCGCCCAGAGCCTGACCCGCCTGAAGACCGATTACATCACACTGCCCAAAATCCTGCGCGACGCGGGCTACCGCACCGGGCACTTCGGGAAGTGGCACCTGGGTTCGGAACCGTATTCGCCGTTGCAGCAGGGGTATGAAGTGGATTGGCCGCACTGGAATGGGCCGGGGCCGGCGGGCAGTTATGTCGCCCCATGGAAGTTCCCGCCGTCACTTGGCGTCACCGGCAAGCCCGGCGAGCACATCGAAGACACGCTCTCCCAGCACGTCGTGGACTTCATTCACCAGAACAAGGACCACCCGTTCTTCGCCAGCTACTGGCAGTTCAGCGTTCACGCCCCCTACGACGCCAGGGACGAACTGGTCGCGAAGTACCGCAAGCTGGCCGACCCGAAAAACCCGCAGCGCAACCCCGTATATGCCGCGATGGTCGAGAGCCTCGACGACGGCGTGGGCCGGGTCGTGAACGAACTCGAACGCGACGGCTTGCTGGACAAAACGATCATCGTCTTCTTCTCCGACAACGGCGGCGTCAGTTGGGGCGGCGTCGACAGCGACACGGAGGGGCTGCACGAGGAGCACAAGAGCGCCCGATTCCAGGCCGACATGCACTGGCCGCCCACCAGCAATCTCCCGCTGCGCAACGGCAAAGCCAGCCTTTACGAAGGCGGGACGCGCGAGCCGTGCATGGTCGTTTGGCCGGGCGCGACCAAGGCCGGTACCACCAACGACACGGTCATCCAGAGCATCGACTGGATGCCCACGATCCTCGAGATGGTCGGCGTGCCGCTGCCCGCGGCGGCCAGGCCCGACGGCATCAGCATCGTGCCGGCAATCAAAGGCGGCGCGCTCACGCGCGAGGCCATCTTCTGCCACTTCCCGCACGACACGCCCGCCAGCGGCCAGCACCCCGGCACCTATGTTCGGCGCGGCGACTGGAAGCTCATTCGCCTGTTCGCCGGCAACGCCGACGGGAGCGACAAGCTCGAGCTGTACAATCTGAAGGACGACATCGGCGAAACCAGGAACGTGGCCGGGGAGAAGCCCGAACTCGTCCGGGACCTGAATGAGCTGATCACCGGCTTCCTGAAAGCGTCCGACGCTGTCGTCCCGAAGTTGAACCCGGCCTATGACCCGGCCAAGGCAGCCGGCGCAAAGGGCGAGGCCGCCAGGGCGGCCGATGCGTTAAAAGCAGCCACGCTGGGATGGACCCAGCGCCAGTGCGTCGCCACAATGAAGGATGGCGTCCTTGTCGTCACGGGTACAGGGGCCACCCCGTTCCTCGGCATGAGTGCGGGGACGAAAGGGCCAGGAGAAGTGACCTTGCGTGCGCGCTGCGGCGCAGGCGGCGACGGAAAGGTGGAGTGGCTGACGGGCGGAAAGACGCCCGGTGAGCCACAATCCCTCCCGTTCAAACTCGCGGCGGGCACGGACTGGCAGGACGTCTCCGTGAAAATTCCCGGCGACGCGGCCATCGGCATCCTCCGCATCTACCTCCCGGCGCAAAACCAGCAGGTACAGGTCAAGTCGATCGAGCTGAAGACTGCCGGGAAGCCCAGACGATGGGATTTCAAGTGAGATGCACTCCTGCACTCAATCCGGCGTCGTCCCAATCAACTTCCCCGTATATTTCGCATCCTTCCCGCCGTCCTTCACCACCTTGATATCCCCCCCGCTGCCGCGCACCATCTCGTGCATCACCTTCCCATCATCGTCGATAAACCGCGCCCGCGCCTGGTCGGCCTCGAAGTGCAGATGCAAGAACCCATGCGCCGTCCGCGCGAAAGGCCCGCGGTCATCGCGCAGCATCACATGCGATCCCGCTCCGCCGCCGCCGCTCACTAAAAATGTCGTCCGCCAGCCGTCGATCTGCATATGCTGGAGCGTGTGATCGTGGCCGCAGAGATAGAAATCCACGCCCAGCGATTCGAACAACGTCCCCCATTCGCTGGCCAGGCGCGAATCATCCCCATGCACGCCATTGCTCCAGATCGGGTGATGGGCGCAGACGATCTTCCAGACATTGGCGGGCATGGAGCTGAGCTGCTGGTCCAGCCACGCCTTCTGCTCCGACCACCGCGCCGGGCCAAGATCGTATTCATTGCTATCTGCCACCAGCAGCATCACCAGCGGCCGCTTTGCCCCGGCCGGGAAATCCACCCGATACCACCGCGCCGGCATTTTCCACCGCGAATCCGGGCGCAGGCGGGCATAGTCCAATTCGACGATATCGTTCTTCTCCAGATACTCGTGATTACCCAGCGCCGCGTAGAATGGAAAATTCAGGAACCGCTTATCGTACATGTTCTCGAAGAGCGTCCGCCACTGCGGATCGTCGACCCCGCGGAGCATCGAATAGAAATTATCCCCGAGCATGAGCGCCGCCGCGATCTTCCGCTCCCGCGCCAGGGCCCCCATTTCCCGCGCAACATTTTCTTCAGACATCGTCCCCTCCCCCGCATCGCCCAGAGCCAGCAGATCGACCGAGTCGCCA
>JBBRTW010000515.1:0-4755 GCA_038244055.1 Tepidisphaerales bacterium
AATCCGCGGCGGCCGGACCGCGTTGAACCACGTTGCAAGAAACGGCGGCCCAAGCAATTCGATCTGATGAACAAACCGAGGAAGGCCCTACGACAACTACTGAAAAACAAGCGGAAAGTGGCTTAAGTTGATGACATTAGAGACGGGAGCCTTTATTTCCTTCCCGCCGAAGTGGTGCATTACCTCTGTATCCCCCGCGCGCCACATAGCGTGCGGTGGGGGTCTTGCAATAACTACGGTAATCCTAACGCGCTACCAGCCTGATTTCCCCCCCGCATCATATTATCTACTCTTGTTCGTCGGAGAAGGAGGAGGAGTCTCATCCGTTTTATTCGTCGCCTCCTTTTTTTCCGCGTTGGGTTCCTCCCGCCACTCGCGAATCATTTTAAAGTTCAGGGAATCTTTCGTGACCTCTTCGTATAAAACGTGATGACCGGGCTGCTTTTCGACCACTTCCAGAGAGACGCAGCCATTTTCCAGTCGAGTAAGCTTGCAACCAATCTGTTTCTCGTCCAGTTGCCGCATTTCAGCGTGCGTCACCCATTGTTTGTCTGCCCGCAGGCCCTCCCAATGCGATGCAATTCCTCCCACACCAATCTTCCACAGAGCTAAGTCTGGCCCCTGCGCTGTCACCAGAAGGATCTGTGCGGGTTCGATTAGAGCATCAAGGATAACCAAGCCCTTGTCAGCGGGCATTTCATCCTCCACCCGCAACCGTGCAGCCAATAACAGAGGTTCTGCGCTTGGCGTTCTCAATTCAACCCGAACCTCGTAGATGTTCCTCATCTGCTCGACCGTCAGGCGGCCGACCGAATTTGGTTTGCCCTGGCCTTTCCAAAAATCAAATAAAGCGGGACGGCGGGACGGACCCCGGACAACAACGACACGCTGCCCGGCGTCGCCAACAACCCTTTCAAAGAGAATTTCGTTTATCGGTGCCTTGTGCTCCGGTTCCGCAGCACCCGCGAGGGTGCCGATGGACATATGCAACATCGTGATGACAGGGATAAAATATCGCATCGGCGTCCTCATTATGGGGTGAACTTGAGTTGGGAAGCATCCCCGGTGGAATCAAGGATGAGCTTGAAAGCAGTATCGCGGATATGGGTGACCACTGTATCCTCATAAACCAAGTCAACGCTCCTTGAGTCAGTTACGTCCCTGATTATCACGGCACCATAAGACGGGTCGTAGATTCGGTCCGGATAATCGGCAACCTTGACGACAAAGTGATAGTTGTAAGCTTTCGGATTCACCCCTTCCGGATAATCGCCTGTGGATCCTTGGGCATGCATGGGCTGGACGGAGAATCCAGTCCCGGCGAGGGCTTCGACCTTCGTACTCGTTGAGATAATGCCTTGTGCCTCCATGACTTCGACAAGCAACCCGGCCCATGCGTCGCATTGTCCCAGGAGGTCGGGATGTTTGAGCAGCAAATATGCACTGGTTGCTGTCCCCAGAACGTGGCTGTAAGACATTGACCTGCCGTTAACATTCGTGGTCGTATTCTTGGTAGTGCTAATCGCGAACTCAGCCCAGATCGCGTCCACGACTTGGTGATTCTGTAAGTGTGGACTTTGTAGTTTGTTATCGCCATTCGTATCCTCCCCCTCATCTAGGAGATCGTTGTTGTTCTCGTCTTCGTCCAACTCGCCCGGGTTGCCGGGGCGCAGCCCTTTGCCACCGGCACCGCGGCAGCCAATGTCCAGCACCGTCTCGCGCGCAGCAAGAGGAGTTGCAGCTCCGGTTACATAAATGTGGTTCTTGGACGTGCCGTAGTTCAGTGACCATTCCTTAATCCCCTCGCCGACGACCTCCATCGTTCGTTTGACATTCCAGGCAATCGAAAGCTCACCATTGTCAATGGTTTGGCCGATCACCGAGTCGGATACGAGGTTGGCGGAAAGGTCCTTGCCGCTCACAATCGCCGCTCCCGCGAACACGCCGCCGCCAGGGCCAGTGCCGGTTCCTTCGATACGAAATGAGCCTTTCTCCACCACGTTAGAATCGTTGTATTCGATAGTAAACCTGGGCGAGGCGGTGACCTTTCGATCGACTTTTGGAATCGTGCCCTCCGCCGGCGTGCTGCGTACGTAGCTGATGGGGAAACCGATAGTCCCGCCGCGATTTTCATCCTTGCCGTCTCCATTGGCGTCGAGCCACTGCGGGCTGGCCATAAGTTCACCGGTGCCGGTGTCATGTCTCACCCCCTGACTGTCAAAATCGACGCGGGCCGCCGCGATTCTGAAATCATTATCCACGATCTCCGCATTCGCGGTGGAAGATGCCCCAGGCTTGTAAGTCTTCTGCTCGGCGGCATCATCTTCAACAGTCACGGTGACTCCCTCCCTGAACTCGACCTCATCATCATCGCGCACCGGAATCTCCAGTTCGCCATGGGCCAGAACTTCGACGGTCGCGCCGCCATAATCATCCAGGTCGTATTCATCGGCCGTGTGATCGCCGCTTCCCAGAATTGTGCAGTTCACGCTGATCGGCTTAGTTGAGTCCCCGCCGGTTCGGGTGAAACGGAATTTCAGCGGCTTAGTCGAAAGCGATAGCAACTCCACATCCGGGTCCTCCGACCCATCCCGGACCTTCTCCACAGTGACGATGGGCGGGTCATCCCCGATCTTCACGGGGCCTCCGTCGCAGGCCCCGCGGGAATACGGGCCATCATCAATCACCACCTGCGTCGTTTCCTCGCCCTCGACGAGATTGTCCGCACTCGAGTTGATCAAGATGTCGACCGCCGTTTGCCCCGGCAGGAACGTTGCGGTTCCCTCCAAGACATCGGTGAAGTCCTCGCCTGCGGTGGCGGTGCCTTCGAAATGATACGGCACGATCAACGTATCGCTGAAGCGCCCGTCGCGGTAGAGGGTGAATTGGCCGGGGCTGGTTGAGCCTTCAGCAGTGTGGTCCACCACGGTTTGCACCGTCACCTTGGGAAGCCGCCTCTGCAGCTGCCATGTCGCCCCCGGCCCACTGGGAATCGAGTAATCGCCCCAATAAAAGCCCACGCCCATGGCCGCGCCGTCGCTGTGGAAACCCTGGGTCCACCCGGCCGCATCATACTCGGCCAGCGCCAGCGTGCTCTCATACGGCAGAATTGACGTGCCCGGCCCGAGCGTGAGGTTGCTCCCATCCGCATCCTGCACCAGATAACTCCCGGCTGTCCAGTGATCGCTGCCGTAGGCGTTGAACAGGTTCGCCGCCCCGCCGACATAGACGAGGCGATACTCATTCCCGGCCACCAGCGCGTTGCCGCCATCGAGCATGGTCAGGGCGGCGGAATGGATATCAGGGGTGATGGGCGAGCCGATATTCTCCCACTCATCGGCCGCCGTCGTCGCGGTCTGTGTCGCGCTGGCATCGCCCGGCGCGCTCGTCGAATCCTCGCCCACGACACGGAACGAATAGGGTGTCTCTGCGTCAAGCCCGGTCGCCGTATAAGACGTCCATCCGTCCGCCCCGGGATCGACCGTGGCGAGGGTCGTGAACGTGTCGCCACCATCCTCCGATATTTGCACGGCATAATGGCTGGGCGCTTCGCCGCTGGCCGGCGGCCACCAGTCCAGCAGAACCTTGGACGCCGACAGCGCGGTGGCCTTGAGCTGCGTCGGCGCGGCCACGACCACCATCACCTGATTGCTCCCCAGCAGCCGCGCGATGTTCAGGTCGAAGAACCCGCCCGTGCTGACCAGCCCATCGCCCGCCAGGGTGATGGTGCCGGGGGCGCTGGCATCATCGCCGGCCGAGAGGGTCATGGCGCGGACGCGGTCGAAGCCGTTGGGCAGCGCGTACCACGCCACCGCGCCGGTCAAGCCGCCGCTGACGGCATCGCCGAAGGTGGGGTCGGGCGCTCCGGCGGTGGTGTAGCGGGCGACCACGGTTGTCGCCGCGCTCCCGTACCCGGCCGCGATGACGTTGTCCGCGCCATCGACCGCCACGCGCCAGCCGTAAGCGCCGATATTGAAGCGGGTGTCGATCAGCTTGCCGCCGCTGGCGAAATCGCCATCGAGCGCGCCGGAATCGGTCAGGCGAACGATCGTGAAATAGCCACCGGCCTCGCCGGAAACGTAGATGTGACCCGCGGAGTCGAAGGTCAGATCGTAGGCGTGATCGCCATCGGGGTCCGCGCCGGGGGCGACGTCGAAGACTTTGTAGCCATCGCCGGCCGAGCCGAAGAGCGTGTCGGCCGCGACGCTGTCGTCGAAGCGGGCAACCGCCATGTCCTCGCCGCTGCGCCCGCAGATGACGATGCGGCCTTGCGAATCGAATTTGACGGCGTAGGCGATATCGGCCATCGAGCCCAGATCGGCGATGATGCGGCCGGTGCCCTCGGTATCGCCCGCGCCGAAGGTGGTATCGGGCGCGCCGGCCGAGGTGTAGCGGGCCAGGGCGAGGTTGCCGCCGGCGAAGCCCGCGAGGGTGATCGCGCCGCTGACGGGGTCGATCGCCAGGGCATTGGCGCGGGCGTGGAGGCCGGCGCCGAAATCGGTCACGACAAATCCATCGCCGCCGCCGAAAGTCGAGTCGGGTAGGCCATCGGGGGTGAGGCGCATGAGCAGGAAATCATACGCTCCGGTGGGCGTGTAAACATCCCCGGCCAGATAAATATTGCCATCGGCATCCAGCGCCGTCGCCGGGGCGTAGGGCCCGTAGTGCTCGGCCAATGGGCTGTTGCCCAGGTCCAAAAGGGCCCGCCCATCGAGCGGGCTCTGGTTGCCGAAGGTGGTGTCGAGCGTGCCATCG
>JBBRTW010000516.1:0-4747 GCA_038244055.1 Tepidisphaerales bacterium
GAGGCCGAGCAGATTCGCGAGAAATGGGAGGACCTCAAAGCCTGCGTCGAACGGTTCGTCATCGCCTGCGAACGCGGAATTTACCATCCGGGGTCGAAGAAGACGTAAAAAAGCCCCGGAAGGCGTACCCACGCGCCTCCGGGGCTGCTCAGCTCCCAACCGACCGTTCTCATTCCGCTGGTGGCTGATAATCCGGAACGTGATTCGCGATGGGCGGAATGCTCTGCAAATACGCCCACACCGACTTGATATCTTCATCCGTCATCCGCGCAACCGCCGGCCAGGGCATCGGCGGCTGAATGCTCCGCGCGCCGGGCTGGCCCCAATGCTTGCCCGTCCGCATCGCCTGCACGAACATCTCCTCCGTCCAGATGCCCAGCCCGGTGTTCTTGTCCGGTGTCAGGTTGGCCGAGTGACTCACGCCCCACGGCCCGGCGAATGCCGTGTTCGTCCCCGCGCCGAACCACACCCAAGGCCCCTCTGCCTTGGGTGCGGGCGGCAGCTTCATCCGCTCCGGATGCCCCGAGAGCATCCGATCCATATCCGGCATCGGCCCCTTCTCCGTCATTTTGAAAGGCGTATGACAATCGTTGCACCCGCTGATCGTCACCAGATAGCGCCCGCGCTCCACCCGCGGATCGCCGGCCGGCAACCCCGCCGCCTTCGCCACCGTCACCGCCCGATACCCGTAATACCCGCCCCCAACGATGCAAGTCGCGATCATCAAACCCGCCAGCACCCGCGAACCCAGTCCCGTCCGCCGATGACCCGTGTCGACCGGCCCACCACATGCTTCCGTGTGCTCGCAGGACTCTTCACACTGCCGACCGCCGACTGCCAACTGCCGACTATCCTGCATACTGACTTCCGCGTACCGCATACTGTTTTCCTTTCGCATGGACAAATCATGGCCCAACACCCCGCGGGTCTCAATTGGCCTTAAAAGGTCTGTCCCGCGCCTTTTTGCCCTTAACTCATTGGCCCTTCTTCCCTTATACTTCCGCCAAACCCCTCTACCCCTCAACCCTTACCAGGAGTTCTCCATGAAACGCGTTTCCACACTGATCCTCCCCCTGCTGGTTCTGGCCGTTTATGCCAACGCCGCCGATGAGAAGAACTTGCTCAAGCCCACCAACAAGGCCGACTCCTGGCGCATGGAGCAAAGTGACTCCGGCAAGGGCACCGTCGCGGCCGACGGCGATGCGATCGTCTTCGACGTAACCGCAGTCTCCGGCACCGAATGGCACGTCCAGGCCGCCATGGCCGGCGTCGATTTCGTCGAAGGCAAGGAATACACACTCTCCTTCCAGGCCAAGGCCGACAAGGACCGCCCCGTTCAGGTCAACGCCATGATCGATGTCGATGACTGGCACACCGTCGGCCTCTTCGAAACCGTCGACCTCACCAAGGAATACAAAGACGCCTCCTACACCTTCAAAGCCGAGACCGTCAACAAAGAAAAGAAGAACCGCGTCACCCTCATCCTCGGCCAGGAAAAAGGAAAAGTCTGGGTCAAGAACCTGAAGCTGGTGCAGAAGTAGTCTGCTCTTCTGGCGATTCGAATTAAACGCGAAGGCCGCGATGGCGCGAAGTCTGGCGCGAAGACCAAGAGTGTAAAGAGAGGCGGCTCTGCTGAAATCCTCCACAGCCGCGTCGCCCCCAAATGCCCAGCGCCTTACTCCCTCTCCCAAGCGGCGCAAGAACGGCCCATTCGCTGCGCCGCTGCATCGCCGCGTGGGAGAGGGCGGGGGTGAGGGGTCTGCGGTATTCTGCGAATCGGCGTCATACGAAACGAAGACTGATGTGAGTCAGCCCCTCGCTTGCCGAGCGCATCGGGCGGCATCGATGCCGGGATGCTGCCCGATTCCATTTCAGCCGCTCACGCCTCTTTCCACCCCTGCCCCACCCACGGAATATCGATCCCGCCATCCAGCCGCAGGCGCAGGCTGAGCTGCGCGGCGTGGTGCTGGATATGGCGAATGTTGTAGATGTGCAGCTCGGCGCGCGAGCACTTGCGCCGGCCAAACCCCGATGCCCCCGCCAGCGCGTCGGCCGATTCCCGCGCGATCGTTTCCCGCGCCTTGCCGCGCACGAAGCGCAGATACGCCAGCACGAACGCCCTCTCGTACAACAGTACCTGCGGCCGATTTTCCATCTCCTCGTAATCCCGAAAATCGCCCCCATGCTCGCGATGAAACGGCTGCTGCTGCAGCGCCTCGACATCGTCGCTCGGCTGCAGATAAACATCCGAGAAGAAGATGACGTGAAACGCCGCCTGGCAGAACTTCAAGTTCGCGACCGGCAGGTTCCAGTTCGCATCCGGGCAGCGGGCGATGGCCAGATTGAGCGTGCTCAGCGAGGCCTCGTACTGGTGGGTGAGCAGTTCCTTGAGCGTATCGAGCATGATGGCCCATCTTACTCGGCTGATGGGGATAGCCGGCAGGATAATTCCAGTCGCTGCCCGTACAATCCTCCGGCCCAACCGGAGGAGAGCACGAATGCCAGGGAGGGGCTGTCCATGCGGGCCTCCACCTGCATCATCGCTAAGCGGATCCGCCTTGTCGCCGCGCCCGGCAGTTGCGCTGCCGCTCGGCCGCGCTCATGGGAGGATGGCGAGCCTGGAAGACAAATCCACCGGCCGGTTGCGCCAGCGCTGCTGGGGGGACCGACAGCCCGGCCGGTGTAACGGCGGGCGCTGCCGGGGCCACGCGGGTGCAGGGATTCGATGCGCCTTGTTTCCGGGCGCGGCAATTGCGCTGTCGCTCGGCAGCGCCCATGGGGGGTGAACGATGCTGCATGATCTATTCATCGGCCGCGCGCCGGGAAATCTTCACCGGATCGGACCGGCCCCAGCGCCCGCGCTGCCGGGCGCGATAACATCGCCTGATTCGCCCCTGCCGGGATGGCCGCGCGCCCTTATGAAGGAATGTTTCGCCCGAGTGATGATCGCCCAGCGCCCAATTTCGTGACAGGCGCGGGCATTTTCATGATGCGCGAGGGCACTTTCGTGACGCGCGAGGGCATTTTCATGATGCGCGAGGGCACTTTCGTGACGCGCGAGGGCAGTTTCGTGACACACGAGGGCACTTTCGTGATGCGCGAGGGCATTTTCGTGACGCGCGATCGATGTTCCGTGATGCACGAGGGCTCTCTTATGATGCGCGATGGGTTTCGCAATGCGCACAGTGGGTGCCGTGATGCGGGCGCGGCGTTTCGTGCCGGTCAAGAGCCATTCCGACCATCGCGAGAACGCTTGCAAATTCCGCTCGTGGGGTTTCGCTCGTTTGATCTACCCGCCTTCGGCATCCTGATCATCAGCGCCGGCCTGATCTGGCTGGGCATCGCCATGTGTTAGCATTTCCAGCCGTGGGCCCATCATACCAAAATCCCTGGACACCCCGAACAATCGACAGTTGTTCGAGGTGTTTTCCCATGGCCATCCAGGTTCCCTGTCCGCGCTGCAAACGCATCACCCACATGCCCGATTCCGCCGGCGGCGCGATCGGCCGCTGCAAGCACTGCGGCGCGATCGTCCGCGTCCCCATCGCCACCCACCTCCGCAAATACTGCTCCGTCTGCCGCGCCGATGTCTCCCAGTCCAAGCGCGTCAAAGATGCCGAAGGCGCCTACTACTGCCCTCCCTGCTGGCAAGCCCGCCAGGATGCCAACACCGCCACCAGCCAGGATTTCTGGAACTCCCTCGAAGACCTGGACAAAAAATAACCCCCATTTTCGCATCCCTTTCATCCTTCATCCTTCCTCCTTCATCCTTTCCCCTCAACACATCCCCGCCCCGCCAGTATCACCAACGACATGAAATTCCCCCTGGGACGCACTTTTTCAAACCTGGTAATCGGGTCGGCCGTATTCATATTCGGTACTACCTTGGGCATTGATTTGCTCGCATTTTGCTGTGAAGCCACTGCGGCCGTTTCGTTGATCTTCGCGTCCCCGTGCCGCGCTGATGCCCCCGCCACCCAGCCCATCCATACCGGCTCCGGATATCGCCTCCTCGGCAATGGCTCCTGGATCATCACCCAGGCCACCATCAACTCCTCCACCGGCATCCCCACCCACATCAAACGCAAAGTCGCCGTCACCACCCAGCCCGCCGGCCGCGGCCTCGAAGAAGCACGCTGGGCCGGCACCGATTACCAGCCCACCGGCCCCATCCAGCCCCTTGCCCCGGCCGACACCCGCGCCTTCGACGATCTGGGCCTGACCCCCCAGACCACGCTCCCCGACCAGACCCTCATCTTCAACCGCCGCCGCCATCTCTGCTCGGTCACCCAGTACCTCTTCCGCAATGATGCCGATGGCAAAACCACCCTCCTCACCCTCTACCGCGCCAAATCCGAAATCCCCAAAATACCCCCGCGCAGCATGCTGATCGCCGGCCACGACATCCCCCTCCCCGCCGATGCCCTGCAGGCCGAGTTCACCACCGAAGGCCCGCGCACCAGCACCAAGGGCACCCGCCGAATCCTCGCCATGGCCTCCCCCCTGAAAATCAGCGATTCCAAAACCTGCATCTGCCTGGTCGAATCCACCCAGACCCAGGGCACCACCAACGACAAACCCGTCTCCATCACCAGCCGCGAATGGTTCTGCGATGAACTCCCCGGCGAAAAACTGCGGGCGCAAACCAGCACCTCCATCGGCAGCATCCGCGTCGAATCCGAGGTCAATGTCGTCGAGTTCTCCGTAACCCCCATCGCCCCCCCTTCCACCCCCGCCGCCGCCCGGA
>JBBRTW010000517.1:0-4735 GCA_038244055.1 Tepidisphaerales bacterium
ATCAGCGGCGCAGCTCTCAATGTGCTCACTGTCAACGCACTGTCAATTACCGGCCCGACGGGCAACGTGAATCTCCACACCAACGCGATGGTGGTGGAGTACACCGGAACCAGCCCGCTTCTGGATGCGAGCCCCACCGGCATCCGCGCGGCCATCCTCTCGGCCTACAACGGCGGCGACTGGCTCGGCAAGGGCATCGGCTCCAACGAGATTGCGGCCAGCGTCGGATCGAGCAAGCGGCTGGCTGTCGGTTATGTCGAAGCCAGTGACCTGCTCGGGCCGACCGGTGGAAACTGGAATCTCGGCCAGAGCGTGACGACTGCGGTCGATGGCACGGCCATCCTCGTTCGCACGACGCTGGCGGGTGATGCGGATATGTCCGGCGATGTCGGCTTGAACGACCTGCTGCGTTTGGCGAACCACTACGGCCTGCCGACCGCGCCCGCGACGAGCTGGTACGATGGCGACTTCGATTACTCTGGAGATGTCGGCCTGAACGATCTCCTGCAGCTTGCCAACAACTACGGCCAGGCGATGCCGAGTTCGGCCATCCCCAGTTCATCGCCGCAGTTCGCGGCCGATATGCAACTCGCGTTTGAACTGGCCGGGCAGGGCGTGACGAGCGTGCCCGAGCCGACTGGGCTGGGTTTTGCGGCGATCGCGGCGGCCGCGGCGCTGCTGCGGCGGAATCGCGGGAGGGGTCGGACGGCGGCGTAAAAGAGCGTGCGAGATTTGGCGCTGTTGGCATGCGACGCCATCCGGGACGGCGCTCTGGTCGCTGTCGCTCCGGGCGCTGTGTCCCGGCTTGTCCAGAGGTGCGGAATCGTGGGAGGGGTTGGAGGGCGAGTGAAGTCGGCAATGCAATCGCGTTTCCATCGGTTGTTGGGCGATGCCGATTTGACCGGTGCGGGGCGTGCACTCGGTGGATACATTTCACCGGGAGTTTTGATGACCGCGCGTTCGCATGCCTCTTCCGCGTTGTCTCGTCGGCGGTTCCTTTCCACTACAGCGCAGATGGCCGCGATTTGGCCGGTGCTTGGAGTATTTGCGGCTGCGCCGGCGGGTAAGCAGGTGAAGGTGGATGTGTGCGTGTACGGTGGCACATCGGGCGGGGTCGCGGCGGCGGCGGCGCTGGCGAAACTGGGGCGGAGCGTGTTGCTGGTCGAGCAGACGATGCACCTGGGCGGGATGACCAGCGGCGGTCTGGGGTGGATCGACTACAAGTACGCCGAGTGGCCGGTGGGCGGGCTGGCGGGGGCGTTTATTGCGCAGATCAAAGCGGCCTACGCGAAGGAGGGCATCGATACGAAGAAGATCGGCAACTCAGGGTGGGTGGTAGAGCCTCATGTCGCCGAGGGATTGTTCGATGGATGGGCGAAGAATGAGCGGATCGAAGTGGTGCGCGGGGCTCGGCTGGCATCGGTGGTTCGCGAGGGCCGGCGGCTGAAGCGAATCACGCTGGACAAGGCGCCGCCCGACCGGCGCGGCGCGCCGGCCGCGGAGGCGGCCGCGAGGGGGTTCATGACGGTGGAAGCGGCGATGTTCATCGACTGCTCGTATGAGGGGGATTTGCTGGCGATGGCGGGCGTGACCACGCGCGGCGATCGCGAAGGGCGCGAGGAATACAATGAATCGGCCGCCGGGCTGCGCTGGCAGAAGGCGACGGAGTTCGCGGAGAATGTGCCGGCCATCGATGCGTATGTGAAGCAGGGGGATCCCGCAAGCGGGGTGCTGCCGCTGGTGGCGGATTTGAAACTGGGCGCGGTGGGCTCGGCTTCGCCGGTGTTGCAGGCCTACAACTTTCGCCTGTGCCTGGTGAAAGAGAATCCGATCCCGGTGGAAGCGCCGGCCGATTACGATGCGAAGCGCTACGAAGTGGCGGGGCGATTGCTGGCCGCGCTGAAGGCGGCGGGCAAGCCGGTGACGCCCGCCGATTTCCATCGCGGGCCCTGGCGGCTGCTGAAGTTCTCGCCGCTGCCGCACGGCAAGACGGATGTGAACAACGCCGGAATGGTTTCGATGGATTTTGTCGGCGGGGGCAGCGAGCGATACGCCGGGGCAAACTGGGCGGAGCGCGCCAAGATGTGGCACGCGCACGAGGATTATCAGCGCGGGTTGCTGCATTTTCTGCGCACCGATGAGCGGGCGGGGGATGCAGTGCGGGCGGAGGTTTCGAAGTGGGGCCTGCCGCGCGATGAGTTCAAGGAAACGGGTGGCTGGCCGTTCCAGTTGTATGTGCGCGAAGCCCGGCGGATGGTGGGCGCGTATGTCATGAAGCAGTCGGACTGCGAGACGCCGCCGGCCGCGCTGGCCGACTCGGTTGGGCTGGGGGTTTACTCGCTCGATTCGCACGTCTGCCAGCGGGTCGCGGTGGAGGGAAAGGTGGTTCACGAAGGCGGGTTTCTGGTGCGGATTCCCGGCCCATACCCGATCCCGTATCGCGCGATCACGCCAAAGGCTCAGGAGTGCGAGAATCTGCTGGCGACGTTCTGCGTATCGGCATCGCATGTGGCTTTCGCATCGATGCGGATGGAGCCGCAGTTGATGGTGCTGAGCGAGTCGGCCGCCCATGCGGCGGATCTGGCGATCGCGGACAACCAGAGCGTGCAGGGGATCGACATCGGGAAATTACGGAAGAGGCTGCTGGATGCGGGGCAGGCGCTGGATGGGAAGAAGGCGTAATGGTCGGCATTGAATTCGATGTGGCAGGTGCATGAAGCAACTGTCCGCGAATCCCCTCGACATCGACTATACGCCTAACGCGCCGCTTCCCACCTTCACCAACGCCGGCGCGCTGATCAAGTCGGCCGGCAATACCACCAACATCGCCCCGCGTTTTGTCAATTCAGATGACATCGTCAACGTCGCCGGCATCGCCCAGCTTGCGGGTACTCGCGATCTCTCCATGCTCAATGGATTCATTCCCCAACCCGGCGATCGATTCACCATTTTGACTTACGCTTCGCACCAGGGAGAGTTCGAGCACATCATCGGCCAGGACCTGCCCGCGGAAACAGGCTGGACCTTGTTTACGGGGCCAACTCGCTGCAATTAGTGACGGTTTCCGAGCCGGCGATGATCGGGCTGCTGGGTGCCGTGTTCTTTATAAGAAGGCCTAGAAGATAGGTGGAGTCCTCGGCGCGGACCGGACTCAAGAAAAAAAGGGGGACAAGAATCGATTCCGGCTCAGCCCGCAGTCCACAGATCTATGCCGTGATCCAATCCGACTGAAGCGCCTCGCTCCCGATGCGGGAGCACGATCGCCCCTCACGCCTTTTGAGTTGCGAGCTTCTCCATCGCCAGTTCGAACACGCGGACGGTGGCCGTGTTGCCGAGGTACTCGCCTTTGGGGTCGAGTTTTCGGCCATTGCCGCCGCCTTTGCCGACCTGGGTGACGGCGAGGCGCACCCCATCGGGATGCAGGCTCGCGGTCCGGCAATGAAGCAGTTCGCGGTTGGCGTGGGCGGGGGCGGGCTGGCCGGGTTTCCAGATCCAGAGCACGCCCCGGCCGGGCGAACCGCCGCAGGCGATGAGAAGATGGTCCGAGGGGTGGGACGTCACATCATATGCAAAACCATCCTGCGCGGTGACATCGGCGGCCTGAAGGAGTTGCGTCTGCTTGCCGGTCTGCCAGTCGAGCAGGAGCACCGCGGGCTTGGCGGTGACGAAGCCTGAAGTCATCGGCTGCGCGCCGGCACAGGCCAGAGTGTGGCCATCGTCGATGAAGACCAGCCGGCGCACGCCGCCGACATCGTTGATGTTATCCGCGCGAAGATAGAGCGGCCTGGCCTGGAGATCGCGCGAGAGCTTGCGGGTCGCCAGGTCCCAGTGTTTGACGATGCCCTTGAGATCGCCGGAGACCAGCGCCAGGCCATCCGGGCTGAAGGCGAGGGAATGTACCGGGCTTTCGTGGCCGGAAAGTTCACCGGCCGGCGCGCCGTCGGTGGTGGACCAGAGACGGACGATCTCGTCGACGCCCGCGCTGGCGAGCATCTTGCCATCGGGTGAAATGGCCAGGGCCTTGGTCCAACCCTTGTGCGTGTCCGGGCGCGTCCAGAGCGGCTTGGGATTCTCGTCGGCGTAAGTCCAGCCATTGAGGCGGCCCCATGAATCGATGGAAAACATTCGCTGGCGGTCCGGATGAAAGGCGATCGCGGAGACCCAGCCATCGTGGCCGGCCAGGGTCGACTTGTTCCATGAGTCAACATTCCAGCGGTGAATCAGCGCATCGCAGCCGATCGCAAGCAGATATTTTCCGCAGGGGCTGAACCATGCGCCGCCAAGCTCTCGATCGTGGTCGAGCGCCTTGAGGAGCTTCAGCGGGCCGGGATCTTTGACGGGTTTAGCGGGCATATCGGCTGCTTAAATCAGAATCTCCTTGATCGGCTCACACTCTTCGTTGGCCAGTGGCAGAGGCTGGCCATGGTTGTCGTAGTGCATCTTGCTGGGATTGATGCCCAGGGCGCGGAACCAGGTGTGGAAGAGATGGCCCACATCGCAGGGGCGGTCGGTCACGAACGTGCCCTTGTCGTTGGTCTTGCCGATCACCGCGCCTTTGGCCAGCCCGGTGCCGGCCATCGCCACGCTCCAGGCTTCGGGCCAGTGGTCCCGGCCAACGTGCCCGTTGATCCGCGGGGTTCGGCCGAACTCCGACATGCAGACCACCAGCGTATGTTCGAGCGCGCCGGATGCGGCCAGATCTTCAATCAGCGCCGCGAAAGGTTGATCGAACTGC
>JBBRTW010000518.1:0-4715 GCA_038244055.1 Tepidisphaerales bacterium
AACGAATCGGAATGAAAACACTTGCGGCGGTCGATGTCGAAATCCGGGTTGTAATCGTTCAACATCGGCGTCGGATCGGCCCAGTCCACTCCAACATACAGCGCATCTGCATCGTACATCATCGAAACCCACCCGCTGTACTGGCCGAGCAGCTTGCCCACATCCGAGCAGATGAGAATCCGCCCCGAGGTGTCCCAATCCTCCAGCGAGCCGTCGATGCTCACCTTCCCCGGCGTCGGCACCGCCCGCAGCACATGATTGTCCGTCGGCTGCGCACGAGCCGACAGGGCGATGAACATCAGAACGACAATGAAATACTTCACGAGGGAGATCCGCATGGCCCGATGATATCGCACCACGCGGGTCCAGCCTATTTCGCCAATCCCTTCCACCCCTGTACAAATTCACTTTGCATGGTAAAGTGAATTTGTAAGAACATTGCCCGCGCCGGCGTCTCTCATTGCGAAGGATGGAAAACTATGATTCGGGGTTTCAAAGCATTGGATCGAGTTCTCCGCGGTGATGCCACGCGCCTCCCGGCCTTGCGCGCGGGTACTATTGATGTTCCCGCCCGCTCGGTCTCGCGCGTGCTCGTGCTTTTGGGAATGGTCGCCGGCGCTTGTACGGGCATCTACGCGGTCATCACCCGCCATAACATGGGCGGCGCGAACACCATCATGGGCTGGGAACAGCTTCTCTCCTCGACCATCAAGGTCCCCCTGCTCTTCTGCCTGACCCTCACCATCACCTTCCCCTCGCTCTACGTCTTCAATGCCCTGGTCGGCTCGCGCCTGAACATTCTTTCCATGCTGCGACTGCTCGTGGCGGCGCTGGCGGTGATGATGGCCGTCCTCGCCTCACTCGGCCCGATCGTCGCCTTCTTCGCGGTTTCCACCACCAGCTATCCGTTCATGAAGCTGCTGAATGTGATCGCCTACTCGGTGGCCGGCATTCTCGGCCTGGCATTCCTCCTGCAAACACTGCATCGCCTCAGCATCGCGATGATCGAGCCGCCCCCGCCACCTCCTGTTCCCCCCGAAGGCGCGCCGGGATTGACCGATGAACAGATCCAGGAACTCTCGCGCCGCTACGATGGCGCACTCGATCGCCTCCCCCCGCGCCAGGTCGACCCGCGCGTCCGCACCATCTTCCGAATCTGGGTCATCGTCTTCGGCCTCGTCGGCGCGCAAATGTCCTGGGTCCTCCGCCCCTTCATCGGCAACCCCGATCAACCCTTTGTCTGGCTGCGCGGCCGGGAGAGCCACTTTTTCCAGGGACTCGCTGATACGCTCAAGCATCTGTTTTCGTGGTAATAAATGCCCTCCGTCATGCTGAAGCATGACTTTGTCAACACATGACAGCCCTCTGGACCCAAGCCCATTCCCTTCTCCGCCCCACCGGCGGGCCCGCGCCATTCGCCCGCCGCGCTATCGCCATCATCTGTCTCTTCGGCATCATCTACGGCGCGTTCATGGGCACCTTCTTTGGCGAAGGCCAGGCGCCGCGCCTCTACCAGGCCATGTATTCCGCCGCCAAGCTCCCCCTGCTCCTGATGCTCACCTTCGCGCTCGCCCTGCCGAGCTTTTACGTCCTCAACATGCTCCTGGGCCTGGCCGCCGATTTCCCCGAAGCGATCCGCGCCCTTCTCTCCACGCAGGCCGGGCTGACCATCATCCTCGCCTCCCTCTCCCCCTTCACGCTCGTCCTCTACGCCTCGACCACCAACTACGATGCGGCCGTCCTCTTCAACGCCCTGATGTTTGCCATCGCCAGCTTCGCCGCCCAGCGCCTGCTCCGCCGCTTTTACGGACCGCTCATCGCCCGCAACCCGCGCCACAAAACCATGGTGCGCCTCTGGCTCATCCTCTACGCTTTCATCGGCATCCAAATGGGCTGGGTCCTCCGCCCCTTCATCGGCCGGCCGGATGCCCCCACCACCTTCTTCCGCGAAGGCGCCTGGGGCAACGCCTACGTTGAAGTCTGGTCCAAAATCTCCGACCTCGCCCGCGGCCGCCGCTCCTGGGAACGCGCCCTGCCGAGCTCGGATGATGAATAAATCATTGTCTTGTGGTGCCGCCTTCCCCGCCTGCCTCCGCCATCCAAACGCCCATGCCACAATCAATGGCATAATTCTTCTCGACATCCTCTCAATGTGAATTGGAGCATTTCGATCCAAAAGACTCTTGCAATCCCTGACGATTCCCTACGATAGAAGGAATAGGACATTCATGTCCTAATCCATCATGGTCGC
The DNA here is from genome assembly GCA_038244055.1 of Tepidisphaerales bacterium. Classification (GTDB taxonomy): domain Bacteria; phylum Planctomycetota; class Phycisphaerae; order Tepidisphaerales; family Tepidisphaeraceae; genus DASPKW01. Next base: position 2,252 of record JBBRTW010000518.1, read on the forward strand.
CATTGGAACCAACCTGATCGCAGCCCCCGCCCGCCGCCGCTGGCTGGTGGAAGGCCGGGTTCAGGGCGTCGGCTTCCGGCCATTCATCTGGCGACTCGCCCGCGAGCATAACCTCGCTGGTTTTGTCAGAAATGAAGGCTGCGGCGTCACCATTGAAGCCCAGGGCGACGAAACAGAATTGCATGCCTTCGATGCCGATCTGGCGCGATGCGCCCCCACCGGCGCGATCATCCGAAAAATCCGCGCTGAATCGATCGGCCTCCTGCGCGCTGCCCACAACTTCGAGATTCTCCCCAGCACTTTCACCGCCGCCGAATCAACAACGGCCGACTCATCCGCCAGCGAACTCACTCCCGATCTGGCCGCTTGCGATGACTGTGTCGATGAAGCTCTCGCCCCCCGCGATCGCCGCCATCACCACGGCCTGATCAGTTGCACCCATTGCGGCCCGCGCTTCAGCATCATCCAGTCCACCCCCTACGACCGCCATCGCACCACAATGGCGGCGTTCGAACTCTGCGGCCGCTGCGAGCGCGAATACAGCGACCCCGAAGATCGCCGCTTCCATGCCCAGCCGATCTGCTGTCCCGATTGCGGCCCGCAAGTCCGCCTCTCCGACGCCACCGGCCGCGCCCTCGCCGGCGATCCTTATGTCGCCGCCGCCGCACTCCTGGCCGCCGGCGGAATCATCGCCATCAAGGGCATCGGCGGCTATCACCTGGCCGCCCGCGCCGATGACCCGGCCGCCATCCGCCGCCTGCGCGATCTCAAGCATCGCGATCGCAAACCTTTCGCGATCATGGCCGCCGATCTCCCGGCCGCCCAGCGCCTGGCCCATTTCAGCGCTGCCGCACTTTTAGAACTCGCCTCGCCCGCCCGCCCCATCATCCTCGCGATCAAGTCCAACGTCGCCGCTTCCAAACTCTCCCCCGACAGTGCCCCCGGCACGCATCGCCTTGGCATCATGTTGCCTTACACGCCTATCCAGCACCTCCTCTATGCCGCACTCCGCGACTGCGGTTTCGCGATTGATGCCCTGGTCATGACCAGCGCCAACCCCTGCGATGAGCCGCTCATCACCGAAGATGTCGACGCATTCGCCCGCCTTGGCCGGATGTGCGATGCCATTCTCTGGCACGATCGCCCCATCCAGCGCGGCATCGATGATTCAGTGCTCATTGATGCGGAATCATCGCGACGCGACTGTCCCGAACACTGCGCTCAATCATCCACTCAGCCCGCACCAACTTCACCCGCCATTAAATCCCTCCCCTCCCTCATCCCCATACGCCGCGCCCGCGGATACGTCCCCGCCGCAATCCCCCTGCCCCTCCCGCACGCCCTCCCCGGCCTCTGTGTCGGTGGCGAATTGAAAAATGCCTTCGCCATCGTCAAGAACCGCGAGGCCATCCTCAGCCCGCATCTCGGCGATCTGAGCCATCCCAAATCCCTCGCCAATTTCCGCCGGGCCATCGATGACCTGTTAAAACTCCTCGCCGTCGATCCACGGTTTATCGCTTGCGATGCCCATCCGATGTATCTCTCCAGCGCCTTCGCGAAAGAGTTCGCCGCGCGCCTGAAGGTGCCGCTCGTGCGCGTGCAGCATCATCATGCTCATGCCGCCTCGCTCATGGCCGAGCATCATTTGACCGGCCCGATTCTCGCGGTGGTCTGCGATGGCGTCGGCTATGCCCTTGATGGAGCCACCTGGGGCGGCGAACTTCTCCAGGCCGATTTCCACGGCTTCACGCGCCTGGCGTCGCTTTCCCCCCTCAATCTCCCCGGCGGCGATGCCGCCGCCCGCCAGACCGCCCGCTGCGGCCTCGCCCTGATGCATCAAGCCCTTGGCGCGGACTTCCTCGATCATCCCGCCGCCCGCCGGATGGTCCCCGATGATTCCCGCCGCGCCATGCTCGGCCGGATGATCCGCGACAACATCTCCTGCACCGCCACCTCCGCAGCCGGGCGCTACTTCGACGCCGTCGCCGCGATCCTCGGCCTGTGCGATGAGAATACATTCGAAGCCCAGTCCGGCCTCGCCGTTGAAGCCGCCGCCAATCAGGCCAATCCTTCAACTCCCGGCCCCGATCTCTTCCGCCTCCTCGAAGCCAACCCGCTCATCCGTTGCAACCCGCTCGCCGAAGCGGGCCCGATGCGAATCGATCTGTCGCCCCTCACCCGCGCACTCCTCAACGGCATGGAAACCGCCGCGCCGATCCCCGATCTCGCCCGCCTTTTCCACGAGCAACTCGCCGCCGCATGGGAGGCCGCGATCGCCCGCGCTGTCGCCCAATCCGGCATCACCACCATCGGCCTCACGGGCGGCGTCTTCTGCAACGTTCTCCTGACCCAGTCCCTCTCCCGCCGCCTCGAAAAGCGCGGCCTCGCCGTCCTCCGTCATCGCCTGGTCCCCCCGAACGATGGCGGCATCGCACTCGGGCAGGCCGCCATCGCCTGCGCCCAA
>JBBRTW010000519.1:0-4715 GCA_038244055.1 Tepidisphaerales bacterium
GCGCGCAAAGGCGGACACCTCGGCCGCCCCAGCGACCGGCCCCCGGGGTGGCTGGTGTTGTGGCGCGGCTGGCTGGCCCTGCAACCGCTGGTGGAAGGACTCCGCCTGGCGCGGCTGAAAAGAAGTGGTTAAACTTGAGGACTGATGCCCCCTCGACCGGCCGGGGTAGAAAAAAGCCATGGCGCTACGGCTGGCCGGATGAACTGCGCGATGAAGTCCTGGCGCGGCTGCTGGATGTGAACAAAAAGCGCGCGGAGGCGGAGTGGCTGGCGGGAGGGGCGGGCGGCGCGGGCAAAGCGGGCGGGGCGAAGGCAGGCGGGCCGAACACGGGCAAGGGGAGGAAGGGGAAGGCGAAGGGGTGGGAATTGCATTCGCCGCCGACGCAGCAGATGTTGCCGGGCATGGGCGGCGGCGAATGAACGGCTTCAAAACGACGCGTCACGAGCGGGCTTCGTCATCTTCACGCTGACGTTCCGCCAGATATTGGTCGGGCGTGAGGATGCGCAGGTGTGAAAATCGGTCTCGAAACGACTGCGACCAGGGCTTGGCGGGATCGTTCAGTCCGAGCAGGTGTTTGTCACGCGAAACGATGAGTTCGGCCCCGGCCTCTATCGCGAGGTTCACATAAGGCGAGTCATCGGGGTCCAGCGGATGGATGTAGGTTTCGGCCGGCCGCTCGATGAAGCGGGCGAACGTCCGAATGTCGTCGAGCAGGGCCTGGCAATCCTCTGGCGTGCCGATGCCGTCCTCAAGATCACGAAATCCGGCCGGACGGACGCCTGGATCACCTGGAAAGCCGCGCCCGGCGCGCACCCGGACGTTCGCCCCACCGGCTGGGGCGGCATCACCATCACCGCCTCCTACATCGTCATCGATGGCATCAACGTGACCGGCGACAATGACCGTCTCACGCTCGAGGACGCGTTGGCCGATTCCAAAAAACCCCGCGCCAACCCGCGCTTCAACACGAACGGCATCACCATCGAGGGCAGGAAAAGCGCCCCGGACGCCAAGCCGCACCACATCACCATTCGCACCTGTGTCGTCAGCAAATGTCCGGGTGGAGGCATCAACATGCTCACTGGCGACTACTGCATTATCGAGGATAACCTGGTTTTCGGGAACGCGTGGTATATGCGCTACGCCGGCTCCGGCATCTCGGCCCTCGAAAGCTGGGCGCACGACGACAAGCCGGGCTACCATATCATCATCCAGCGCAATCTCGTGTGGGATAACAAGACACTCGTTCCGTGGAAACGCATTGGCAAGCTGAGCGATGGCAATGGCATCATCCTTGACGTCACCGACGGACCGGCAAGCGCAGGACCCACCAATCCCAACGGTGATGCCGCCGTGAAGCCCAAGGGTGCCGCGCCGGGAACCGCGAAGCCCGCGGCGGTGCCGGCGGTCGCGCCGAAGCCAGCGCCGCCGTGCTGCTGCCCGAACACCTGCACCTGCTGATGACCCTCCCCTCCGGCGACGCGAATTACCCGTTGCGTCTATCGATCATCAAACGCTCTTTCACCCGCGCCTACCTCGCGTCCGGCGGGGCGGAGCAGACACGCTCGGCCTCGCGCCTTCGGCAGCGGACGCGCGGCGTGTGGCTCAAACGCTATTGGGAGCACACCATCCGCGATTGGCGGGATCTGGCCCGCCATTTCAATTACATCTGTTACAATCCCGTCAAGCACGGGCACGTGAAATGCCCTCACGCCTGGGCGCATTCGTCGTTCCATCGCCACGTCGCCCAGGGACGTTACCCGGCGGATTGGTGCTGCCAGTGCGACGGCCAGACGCTCCAGGAACCGCCGGAGTTCAAAGCGATCGCGCGATCCGCCGGCGAGTGATCGAACGCAATGCACTGGCGTCCCGTGCGAAGCCAATCGGTGGGCATGAGAATCGGTGGGCAGAGTACTGCCCACCCTACCGACTCGCGTGCCCGCGCTGCCAGAAGACTATCCGTAATCTTCCTCGTCCTGTTATTCACGTTCATCGTGCTTGGCATCCTCGCCGCGTTCTTTCACCTCGCCAACATGAAGAACGACTGACAGGAACGTGCCCGTGTCTCATTTCCCGCGTGCGGGCGCGTTGCCGTCCCGCTGTCAATTCGTCTTCTCCATCTTCGTCCAGCTCGTCCGGGGATCGGCCGGCGGCTGGTAGCGGGCATCGTCGGTCTGAAGGATCTCCCCGCGGTTGTTGATGTACTGGTAGGGATGGTTCGCCCCGACCGTATAGCTCTTGCCGTCGTTGGGATTGGTGTAGGACGTGGTGTTGTTGATGTAGTGGATGACCTGCTGCTGAACCGCCGCCTTGCCGGCCTGCTCATTGGCGAAGTTCTTCTTGATGCTGTCCGAGACGATGCCGCTGGACTGCTGGGCCAAGTCGCGCATCACCGCCTGATGGCGGGCGTTCTCGTCATTTTGGATCGTCGCGGGCGGCGGGGCGAGCAAAGCGGCGTTCGCGTCGCGCTGCTTCTGAAGAAACATCTGGCCGATCTGCACCATCGCGTTGAACCACGGCAGCTTCGGCGAGACCGACGACTCGATCGTCAGCATCGTCGGCAAGAGCGCGTCCAGCTTCCCCTTTGGCGCGCGGTAGGAAGTCACCTCCGCGATCCACATCGTCGTGCCATCGGCCCCGCCAAACGCCTCATCGGTGATCGTGCAGATGAATTCCCGCTCGACCGATGAAATCGCGGAAGGCGGCGGCCCATCGGGCATCGTGTAGTTGATGCGGAACCGAGTCGCCTTCGCGTGACGGTGAAACGGATCTTTCAAAGTGTGGGCTTTGGCGTACTCGGGCATCTCCGTCTCGGAGACCACCGCCACATCCTTCGCGGCCACCACCTCCGCCAGCGCCCGGGGCACCAGGATCTTCAGGACATACTCGCGCGGCGTGGCGGGCATCGCGAACATCTCCGTGCCGAGGTCCGTGATATGGCCATCCGCGAACCGATCCTCCCAGAACGCCCGCTGTCCGGGAAACTGCCTGAGCCGCGCGGCCAGGGCCTTGTGCATATCCACGAAGATCAGCCGCTCGAACTGCCGCCACGCCGCCTTCTGGCTCGGGTCGTAGACCGACATCTCCCAGTAAGGGCTCGGCATGCGCGGTGCCCAGCGAAGCGCGCCGGCCATCTTCCAGTTCTCGGGGACCAGCACCGAGTAGGCATCCATGTCCAGCACCGGGTCGCGCAGCAACTGCGGCCGCAGGAGGATAGCGCCCGCCGGCGCGGCGGCCGACTCGGCCCCCGACGCGCGGTGCCCGGGCGCATCAAGCCCCGAAAGCAGCAGTAGTGACCCAATGCAGGTGAAAACCCAAAGCCCGCCGGAACGACGCAAGCTGCCCATGGTAAACTCCAATCCGTACCCCACGGGAATGATACCCCATCCGCCACCCTGGGCAAAGCCGCAAACCCCTCTCCCCCATGCGGTCCCGCAGAATCAAATTTCCTATCAGCGAAATCGCTCGCGCCGGTGGAAGGTATGCTCGATAAGTGGATGTATGGCTATGCTCCTGCCGCGGTCGATCGTGTCGGCGCGCAGTTCGAACTGAGTTTCCCTATTAGCAACGGCCTACCGATTCCGCTGGATGCGAAACTGATTATCCGGATACCCGGACTGCAACCTCAGCGCCCAGCGAGCATCATAAAGAAAGTGAGCTTATCAGGGTATGAACGCTCTGTCCTGAAGATACGAGTGCCCGCCAAGGATTACACCGATGCGTTGCACCCAGAGCCCGACCTCAAGGCCATCAAGGTTGGCACGCGTGCGGACTTCGCCGCGGGGAGAGCTCGCGCAGACCTGACCGTTGGTTTCGGAATCGATGCTGAGACCTACGAGCACAATAGTGCGGCGGCGCTGCAGCGGACGCTGCGCGGTTGGGGCTGGGTCGATGTGGGAGGCAGCAGGGGGGAACAGGTAAAAGAAGAGCAAACCAACATCGTGAAGGAAGAGCTGGCCAAGGTGTTGCTTCTCCAAGCCCTGCGCAGCGCCCAAAGGGTCGCGAACGAACAGGCGGACGCCAAGCTAAGACTCGCTCAAGGTTACCTCGCGAACGGCCGGAAAGACCAGGCCAGGCAGGTTCTGGAAACACTCGCAAAGGATTTCCCGAACACCAAGGCTGGTGAACAGGCCCAGAAGGATCTTCAGGGAATGGCCGCGCCAGCCACCTTGCCTGCCAAGTAACATCGTTCGAGCGGCGAAGGGATGCCGCGCCTCAGCCGCGCGTGATGGGACCCATTTCCACGACTTCCAGGTCCTTGCCTTTGACTTTCTTGAGCGTGTTGATGCTCTCATCATCCCAGCGCGGATCGGGGGCGCCGGTGACAACCCATCGCCCGCGGAATCAAATTTCCTATCCGTCAAGCGCCGCCATTGCGCGACCGGCCAAGCGGCTGAGCCGGCGCGCGGTCATCACCGCCGATGCGCTGCTGCGGCATCCCGAGGGCACGCTGCCGGCCAAGCTGGCCACGCCCGAGTTGCTGGGCTTCTACGACTTTGCCAACAATCCCAAGGTGAATCACGACAACGTGCTGGCCGCGCACTTCCGGCACACGCGCGCCCTGATGGAGCGCTGCGCCGGCGTGGTGCTGATCATCCACGACACCACCGAGGCCGACTTTTCCAGTCTCGATATCCCCGAGCTGGGCCAGCTCGGCAACGGCTATGGTCGCGGCCTGCTGGTGCATAACGTGCTGGCGGTGGACCTGGCCCACC
>JBBRTW010000520.1:0-4702 GCA_038244055.1 Tepidisphaerales bacterium
AACCAGCAACTGGATTTCACATGAGTACGGCAACAGAGACAGTCAACGCCAAACCGCCGGCGCTGCCGGAGAAGACCGTGGTTCCGGCCGGGCGCAAGGGCGCGGGGTTCATGATCCGCGCGATGGTTCTGGCGCGGCGGGAACTGCTTTCTTATTTCGTGTCGCCCATCGCTTATGTGGCGATGTTTTTGTTCCTGATCGCCTCGGGGCTGGCCTTCGCCCTGGATTTTTCGCCCGGGCAGCCGGCGATCATGCGGCATCTCTTCGAATGGATGCTCTGGTTCCTGACCGTGGTCGTCCCCGTGCTCTGCATGGGCGCGATCTCGCAGGAATGGGCCAGCGGGACGATCGAAACGCTGATGACCGCGCCGGTGACGGATACGGATGTGGTGATCGGCAAATTCGTCGGGGCGGCCGGTTTTCTAACGGTGCTGCTCTCGCCCACGATCATCTATGTGATCGTGATGGCCTGCTTCGCGCAGCCGAAACTCGATATCGGCCCGGTCTTCAGCGGCTACCTGGGGATGGCGCTGGCGGGCGGGCTTTTCGTATCGGTGAGTTTGTTCTGTTCCTCGCTGACGCGCAGCCAGGTGGTCGCGGCCGTCTCGGCCTTCGCGATCCTCGCGGCCATCACCATCCTGCCGTGGCTGGTGGGAGCGTGGGCCATGCTGCCGAGCTTCTGGCGCGGCGTGGTGAATCAGTGCGTCTACGCCCGCTACGCCGATTTTTCGAAGGGCGTGATCGATACCGGCCATATCGCGTTTTTCCTCCTCAGCACGGGCGTGTTTTTGTTTTTGACGGTGAAGGTGCTGGAGTCGAGACGGTGGAAGTGAGGGGAGAGTAGTCAGTAGCCAGTAGTCAGTAGATAGTAGAAACCGAGAATTGTTATGGCTGAAACGAAAGTGAATCCTGAAGTCGTCAAGGCGGCCGCGGCTGTGGAATTCGCGGCCGAGTCGCAGCGGCAGCGCTGGGTGAAATACGGGCTGAACGTGGCGCTGACGATCATCGTCGTGATCGCGCTGGCGGGTTTCGTCACCTACATCGCCCAGAGCAAGAGCCTGCGCAAGGACACCACCGCCGGCGGGTCTTACAGCCTCAAGCCGCAGACGGTGGCGCTGGTGGAGGACCTCGATTCGCGGATGCGCCTGCAGAAGGTGCAGACGGTGATGGATGTCGAGCTGCCGAAGGTAATCGCCAAGCTGGAAGGGCTGACCGTCGCGGCCGCGCCGACGCCGCCGGCGACCGGCCCGGCCGCCACCAAGCCCGCGGTGCCGCCGCCGGCGCTGATTCCCGGCGCGCAGGCGCTGCGGGACCGGCTGATCACCATCCGGGCGGGGACGCAGGAAATTCTCCGCGGGGCGCAGGCGAACGGAAAAAAGATCGCGGATAGTTTCGACAGCGACCTCGAGGGCGCGGCCGCCGAAGCGGGCAAGGCGCAGTCGGCGCAGCTCAGCGGCGTGGATGCGAAAAAACTGGATGGGCTGAAGGATGCGATTAAGGATGTGGAGGGGCTGGCCAAGCAGGTGAAGAATTACAGCCCGCAGTTGAAGATCGTCGGGCTCTTCACCAAGGCCAAGAACGAGGAGAATCAGAAGGTCGTCGAGGATGTCGAGGATAAGCCCGAGGTGCGCTATCAGCAGGTGGCCGACCTGCTGGGCGAATATCAGCACAAATCCGGCGGCCGGATCAGCACGGAAATGGTGGACCCGACCAACGACCCGGAAAAGCTCGACAAGCTCTTCCTCGAAGTGCAGGAGAAATACGGCAACAACGTCAAGAAATACCGCGATGTGCTGGATGCGTACTCGACGACCGTCAAGGAAATCCGCTCGACCATCGAACAGCAGCGGACGCAGATCAACGCGCTGCCCAAGATCACCGATGAGCGGCTTTCGGATTTCCTGGAGAGTGTGAAGAACACCTTCGACAGCTTCGGAACAGCGCTGAAGAAGGTCGAAGATGGGGTGAAGGACGAGCTGGGCAACCGGGTTCCGAACTATCAGGGGGCGGCCAACAATGTCCGCACATACCTGGAGATCATGAAGCAGTTGTCGGGGCAGGTGGCGAAGGAGTTCAAGAGCGTCAGCGCGGATGCCAAGACGCCGGCCGAGCTCAAGCAGTTTTTGATCGATGGGGCGCCGCGGTTCGAATCGATCCGCAAGTCGGCCGAAGACCTGCTGGCGAAGATGACGGACCTGGGCGACCTCAAGCAGGTGGATGACCTCCGGCAGAACAAGACCAATTCGATCGCCATCATGGGCGAGAACGATCTCAAGGTCGTGCCAATGGAATCGGTTTATCAGATCGATGAGAACGTCCGCTCGGAAGGCAAAGTGCGGGCGCGTTTCGCGGGCGAGCAGCAGATCAGCAGCGCGCTGGTGACGCTGACCAGCCGCGAGAAAAAGAAGGTGGCGATCATCCGCTCGGGCGGGCCGCCCCTGGCGACGCCGGTGCGCATGCGCGGCGGCGGCCCGCCTCCGTTCATGATCATGGCCCAGCGCCTGCGCGATCTGGATATCGATGTGCTGGAGAAGGATATCAGCGGCCAGTGGGCCATGCAGGCGATGCAGATGCAGATGCAGGGGATGCCGCCCGGCCCGCCCGAGCCGGGCGATGAGCAGCTCAAGGATGCGGTCTGGATCGTTCCGGTGTTCCCGCAGGATCCGCAGCAGATGATGCAGAACCCGGCGGCCGGGCAGCTTGGGCCCAAGCTTCAGGAGCATCTCAAGAATGGCGGGTCGGCGATGGTGCTCTTCTACCCGCAGACCGAGAAGATGGATTTCTTGAAGGACTGGGGCATCGAGGCCAAGACGCAGTTTGTCGCCGTGCATGAAAAGGTGGAAGCGCAGGGTGCCAAGTCGGACGATCCGGCGATGGAATACTGGCGTCAGCAGCCGGTGTTTTTGATCAAGGAATATGGGGATCACCTGGTCACGCGGTCGCTGCGCTCGCTGGATGGATTCATGTTCTCGGTGGTTCCGATCGCGACGAGTGAGCCGAAGGACAAAGATGTCAAAGTCACCGCGCTGATCCCGATTCCGGAGAATCCCAAGGCGTGGGGCGAGAGCGATATCGAGCCGCTGCGGCAGGGGAAGGAAGTGACGTTTACGCCCAAGAAGGATGGCAAGGATGATGACCTGTCGACGCCCCTCTGGGCGGGCGCGGCGGCGGAGAAATCCGGCGGAGCGCAGCGCCTGATGGTGATCGGCAATATCGAGTTCGCATCCAACCAGCTCGTGGGGATGCCCGATGAAGAGGTGCGCCGATCGCAGGGCCGGATGGTGCCGCGATTCCCGGGCAACGCCGAGCTCTTCACCAACAGTTGCTACTGGCTCTTGAAGATGGACCCGATGATCGCGATCAGCCCGTCGGCGATGCAGATTTCCCGCATCGATCCGCAGATGTCCGATGGAACGCGCAATGTCTGGCGCGGGTTGATGATCGTGGGACTCCCCCTGATGGTTCTGGCGGCCGGCACGTTTGTGTGGCTGAAGCGGCGGGATTAAATGAGGTTTTTGGCGAGGGCTTCGCGGTCATCCTGAGGGAGTATAGACGACCGAAGGATCGGGCTGGTACGACAAGGCCATGGCCCTCGCAGTTCAAGCAAGATGTTTCGCTACGCTCAACATGACCGAGACGCTCAACACGGCCAAGACGCTCAACACGACCGAGACGCTCAACACGACAATCCGGAACACGACGGTTTAACACCATGAATTTCAAAACGACAATCATCCTCCTGGTCCTCCTGATCGCCGCCGGCGGGTACGTTGCTTACGACCGCTACAAAAACTCCGACAAGCCCGAGCCCGAGGCGACGATCAAGCCGGGGCGATTGTTCGATCTCAAGGAGAAGGATGATGTCACCTCGCTGACCATCCGCTCCGAGGGCGGGGAGATCGTTCTCAACAAGGATGATAAGAACCACTGGCGGATGGCCCGGCCGGTGGAGGCGGCGGCCGAGTCGTGGCAGGTGGATTCGCTGGTGCGCGACCTGGTCGAGCTCGAATCCAAGGCGCAGGTGGACCCGGCCGGGAAAGGGCTGGAAAAGCCCAAGTTCAATGTCGAGATCGCGGCCAAGGGCGGGAAGCTTCTCAAGTTCGCGGTGGGCGATAAGAACCAGCTCGGCGAGATGTACGTGAAGGTCGAAGGCAAGAAAAAAGCGGAGGTGGTCAGCGCCGATGTCTTCGAGCGCCTCGGCAAACCGGCCAACGAACTGCGCGATAAGCAGCTCATCACCGCCACGGCGACGGATATCAAGCAGCTCAAGATCGACACCGAGGGGCAGTCGCTGATGCTGCAGAAGAAGGGCGCGGAGTGGCAATTGATAACCCCGCAGGCGCTGCCGGCGGATGAATCGGTCATGACCGACCTGCTGGGCGCGGTGACGAACCTTCGCGCAACCGACTGGATCGCCAAGGATGCGCCCGAGGTTTCGAAGGCGCGATTCGACAAGCCGCGGATGACGGTGAGCTTCACGACGGCCGCGGCGACGACTCAGCCGGCGGCCGGTCAGCCGGCGACGGCGCCCGCTTCGCAGCCGGTGTGGACTTCAATCACCTTCGGGCAGTACGAGGATATTTCCAAGGAAAAAGTTTACGCGCGGCTTTCGGATACGCAGGCGGTGGTGAAGGTCGTTTCCCAGCCGCTGGAGACATTCACCAAGAAGCCGCTCGATCTGCGCGATCGCCGCGTGGCGGAT
>JBBRTW010000521.1:0-4654 GCA_038244055.1 Tepidisphaerales bacterium
ACCGGGCGCGCGGGCGGGGCGTGGCCATTGCCGGCCTGGTGATCGGCGGCGTGACGGTGCTCCTGGCGGGCTGCCTCGGCCCGGCGATTTTGCTGCCCTCGCTGAACAAGGCCCGCGAGACGGCCAATCGCGTCAAATGCGGCTCAAACCTCCGGCAGATCGGGCAGGCGATTCTGCTCTATGCCAATGAGAACAAGGGCAAGTATCCACCGAAACTGGACGATCTGATCCTCACCCAGGATGTGACGTCCGAGGTGTTCATCTGCCCCACCAGCAACGACTCCAAAGCCCCCGGCGCTACCCCCCAGCAGCAGGCCGCCAATCTGACTTCGCAGCCGGGGCATTGCTCCTACATTTACATCGGGCAGAACATGAGCGACCGGACCGCCGGGATGAACGCGGTCGTCGTGTATGAGCCGCTAACCAATCACAACGGCCAAGGCATGAACGTGCTCTTCGGCGATGGGCATGTGAGCTGGGTCAACGGCAGCGCGGCGCAGCAGATGACGGCCGAGTTGCAGGCCGGCCAGAATCCGCCGCCTTCGGGTCGGGGGTTCTAAAAAACCAGAGGGTCGGGCATCTTTCAATGCCCGACCCTCGGCTGATTTCAAAATCGACTAAGCCGACCCGGATTATTCGGCCGCGTTCCGCACGACTTCGACGATCGCCTGGGTCTTGATGACCATCAGGTTGTCGTCGAAGAGGTGGAACGACTGCACCAGCAGCTCGTGGCTGCGGCGCTCGATATCCAGGACGCCCATGGCCGGGCCCTTCTCGGAAGTCGGCGGCGTATCGGCCATCATCAGCTCGCGCTTCATGGCGTACTCGCGGATTTCCGACTTGGTGGCATCGTAGAGCGTCTGGGTGAGCTGCTCTTCCTGCGTGGAGATCATGTAGCGGATGTTGCCGCCGGGGGCGGTCATCTCGTGGTACTTCTCGCCGCGGCAGGGGATCGTCTGGATCAGGCCGCGGTCCGTCATCTCGCCCGGGCCCATCAGGATGACTTCCGTCAGGGTGTGCTTGCCGGCGGTGAAGGCGATCACATGGCCGCCCTCGACGAGCCAGACATCCGCATCGTAGGCGCGGCGGCTGACCTGCTCGGTGGCGTAGATCTTGAACAGCTCCGGGTGGAGCGTTCGCTGATAGAGCAGGAGGGTGAGACCCCCTGATCGACGTTGTTTGGTTCGGTTGGGCATGTGCATTCATGCTCTTTCTATAAAGTAAAAAACAGACCGTTCCTCGCTTGGCGAGGGAGTTACAAAACCTCCCCGGATAACACAGGTACGAAACCGGCGTGGGCTATGCTCGCGCCATTGCGAGGACTCGTTTTCCGCAGACCCTTCCAAGAGCCGCAGCCGATTGCTCAAACTGGCTTGCCCCATCGCGAGCCAATCTTAGCGCGGCGGATTATAGAGTGTTCGTGAATTGAAATGAACAAAATAATTTCTACCTATGCCGGCCCGGAAGGCGCCAGGATGAGGAAGAATATATCGTAAATCGTGTGAACGCCAACGGTTACACCGAAACCGCGCTCCAGGAAAATGATTCCATAATAGACCCCGCGAAGTCCGATAAATACCAAGGATTGCCACGGTGGGGACTGGCTGCCCAATAGATGGTAGGCCGCAAAAAGTGCCGCACCTGTTGAAATCACCAGCGGAATCGCGACCCGCCGGTTTATTTTTGCCAGATCGATGAACACCAGCGAAAGCACCGCGAAGCCCGCCAGCCGGAAGACCGCTTCCTCGTACACGCCAGCGCCCAAGTACAGGCAGGCAATGAGATTGCGATCGCCCGAAGGCCTCCAGACCGGGCCACCTGAGGGGATCAGGAGAAAGATCGCCACCAGCGGCAGAGCCCATAACAGCGCTTCGGCCCCCATCAGCGCGACCTGCCCGAGATAAAATTTCCACGCCTGGCGGGTGGCCATATGCCACGCCAGGAGCACCGCAACCACCGCCATGGCCGGGAGATAGCGGGCGGTCGCCCCGAAACTGTCGAAAAACCGGGTCATCAGGGCGAAGGCGGTGATGCGCTGCTCGATCGCGCCGCCGAAATACGCCAGGCCGATCTCGTGGAGAATGAGCAGGGGGAGAATGAAGAGGAGCGAGGCCAGGGGCCCGGCGGAATACACGCGATACGCGGCAAAGGCGGAGGGGCTCCTGGCGCGGCGGGGCGCTGTTCGAGTGGCGGTGGGCATGGGTGGTGTCTATCGGTTATCGGATGCAATGGGAATGAGGCGGGGGCACCTGGCGCGCGATCTCAATGGCTTGGCTCGGGTCGCGTCAGGGGAGCCGGTGCATGGCCATGCGATCAAAGAAAAGCCCCGGCCAATCGGCCGGGGCGTGTGGCTTGCGGAATTGAATGCGCGACTCGATCAGCGGACTACGTTGATCATCGCCGGAGTGGCGGTGGCCGCGGCATCGGGCGGCTTGGCGTTGATCATTCGATCCTTGAGTTCCTTGTAGAAGGATTCGTTCTGATCGCCGGCGAGGGTGCGGGTTTCGATGTTGCCGTTTTCATCGGCGATGATGATGCGGGCATCGCCGCGCGGGTCCTGGCGGAGATCCACGAGGGTCCAGCCGGTCGCGTAATCGACGGTTTCACCCGTGCCCTTGGGATCGACCCTGGCCTGGCCGATGCCATCGCCGGGGACGACCTGGAAGGTCTCCTTGGCCCAGGCACCCTTGACGCGCCTGAAGACATCGACCTTGACCCAGTTGATCAGCCCGGGCACGCGCGGGTCCACGCGCTTGTCGGCGAAAAAGAAGTGGACGTTGGCGGGTGCCTGGGCCTGCATCCAGGCCGAGAAATCGCTGACGACCCAGAGCTTGTTGCCGTCGGCGGGATCCTTGGTCAGGTTGGTGGTGTCGTGGAGGGGGTTCTTCATGTAGTAGCGCATGCGGTAGTGGTAGGTCTTGCCGGGCTGGGCCTTGTCATCGTGGGCCCAGACGATCACATCGGTTGAAGCGCCCGCGCCGCCGGTGGCGGCGTTGGTGACGACCGTGGTGGGATCGAACGCGCCGGTCAGGACGGCATTGGGCTGGAACGCGGCGGGGATGCCGCCGTCGGGGCCGGGCAGATTGCGCGGAATCGGACGCCCGCCTTCGGGGCCGGGGATGGGACGGACCGGCCGGCCTTCGGCAGCGCCGTTGGGGGTGGCCCTGGCCGGGCGCTCGCCAGCGCCGGCAGCGCCGTTGGGGGTGGCTCTGGCCGGGCGCTCGCCAGCGCCGGCCGCAGCGCCGGTGGGCCGGCCGCGGCTGCCGCCAAACTCCTCGGCCGCGATCGGCAGGGGAGCGCTGCCGCCATATCCGCCCTTGCCGCCGCGCGAGGGCTTGCCTGTGGTTCCAGTTCCACCGCCGGCGGGCGTCCTGGCTCTGCGGGCCTGCTCGGCGGCGTCGATCTTCTGCTTGCGCTCGGCCGCATCCGTCTTGGCTTTCTCATCCTTGAGTCGCTTGTTGTAAAGGTAGACCTGCTGCTTCTCCTGGGCCGTCAGCTCGCGGGCCGGCGGGTTGGCGGGATCGAAGGGGGCGTTGTTATCGACCACGGCCACCGGCGCTCCGCCGGCATCGGCCTTGGCGGGCAGGGCCTTGGTGGCCCAGGGATCGCCGCTCAAAACCTGGTAGAACGGAGGCTCGACCAGGTCCGCCTGATGCTTCTCGGCCCAGAGACGGAATTCCGCCTCGGCCTCGCGGGAGGGGAACGTCCCCTTTTCCCCGGGGAAGACCATCTGCGAAACGGTGGTCAGGGGCAGAGGCTTGAGCGTGACTTTGTTGCCCCACTTATTCGGGCCGATGAGTTCTTCGCGCTCGATTTCAACCCAGAGGAAATAGGTGCTCAACGTGGCGCGGATGTCTTTGGTGATGACCTTGGCGGCATAGACTTCGTCCCAGTCCTTGGCGAATGCCTTCAGATCGATCTTCCACTGAAGGGTGATCCAACTGAGGTCGAAGCCCGCGACCGCCACGCCCGGCTGGATGGGAGGTTGAGGTTGCTGAGGTGCATTCAGATCGAGCGGTGCCAGGGCCGCGGGGACCGCCGCGAATGACTGACCCGGATTGGGCGGAGGGTCGTTGATGGGTGTTGGCGGCTTGACCAGACGAGGCACCAGTTCCTGCGTTATCACCTCGGGGCCCTTGATGGGCGTGGCCGGCGCCAGGTTCGGCGTGAACGACCCCGCGACCGCAGCAGCCCCGGGGCGCTTCCCACCCATCGCGAGCACGAAATTATCCTTGAACTGCGGAATCACCAGTTTCGCCTGGAGATCCTTTCCCGCGGGAAGGGTCATCTTCTTCTGCAAGTCCTGCGCATCCTTGGCGATGGTGGCATCCACCTCGCCCGGCGTCACCGGGCCCGAGGCCAGCTTGACGGCCACCGCATCGGTCGACAAAGCGTACGAATACGCCATGTAACCGAGGAAGAGCAGACCCGCGCTCAGGGCGAGCCATTGAGCGTAATTTTCGAGAAATGTGACCAGCTTTTTCATGGATCACCTGTCGGTTGGAGCCAGTGGCCAGTTGTAAAGTCAATGTTGATCGGACGAGGCGACGACACTTGGGAAAATCGCACGAACTTTTTCGCGGCGGGTTAAGGCTCGCGAAAGGCCCGTGGGGCGGACACTATCGGCCGGTGCCGGCATCCGCACTGCCCGCCC
>JBBRTW010000522.1:0-4650 GCA_038244055.1 Tepidisphaerales bacterium
GATGATCTCCTCGCCGGCATCTTCGAGAACGTAATGCCCGGCGTCTTCGAATCGATGCACTTCGGCGTCCGGGAAGAACGCGATCCAGCGATCGAGAAAATGGCGATCGAAGACGAAATCCTCCATCCCCCAGCACAGAAGCACGGGCAGATTACAAAACCGCGCCAGATTCCGTTCGACGTTGGCGACGATTTCAAAAGCCGCATCGCCCGGCCGAAGGGGAATATCCTGGATGAAGCGATGCACCGCCAGGCGATTGCGCCAGCTATCGTACGGCGCGAGATAGGCGCGGCGAACGTCAGGAGACATCGGCTTGGCGGCGCAATGCTTCACCGCGCCGGCCGAAAAGGCATTCAACCCCCGCACCAGCAGCGCGCCGATCTTCGGGAACCGCGCCAGCTTGATCTGCCAGGGCAGCCGCTTGGCGCGCGGCAGCATGAACCCGCCAGTATTCATCGCGATCACCCGCCCGATCCGCCCCGGCCGGCGCGTCGCCAGGGCCATCCCGATCATCCCGCCCCAATCGTGAAGCATCAGCGCGATCGGTTTTTCGAGCTGCAAATGATCGAGGAGTTTTTCCAGATCATCCACCCGTCGCGAGAGCGTATACGCGTAATGCGCTTCATCGGGCTTATCCGACAGCCCCATTCCGATATGATCGGGCACGATCGCGCGATAGCGATCGCTCAGCGCGGCCACCACATGACGATAGTAAAACGACCACGTCGGGTTGCCGTGGAGCATCAACACCGGCTCGCCATCGGCCGGCCCCTCATCCAGGTAATGCAGGTTGGCCCCGCCCACATCCAGCTTCCGGCCGGCGTATGGGTAATCGATAAACGTACCGCGGACTGTCTCGCCGCCGGCTACCATTCCCATCCCAGCATGAGGCAATTCAAACCGCTGCCGATCCCCAGGAAGCCGACGCGATCGCCGGGATTGAGGAAGTGCCTCTGCTCGGCCATCGCCGCGCTCAGCGGCAGCGAAACCGTCCCCATGTTCCCCAGATGGCGGAAGGTCGAGAAATCGCGATCCGGCGCGATGCCCAGCTCGCGCAGCACCGTATCGCGATGCCCCGCGCCGACCTGATGGCAGATCACCTTCTGCACCTGCTCGCGGGCCCAGCCGATGTGCGCCAAAAACGCCCGCCAGGTGCGCACGCCCAATTCCACACCATGCTTCAAAACCGCCACCGCATCGGTGCTCATGAATTGCGACAATCCCTCGGGCGTGAGCGACAAACCCCAGCGGCAGAGCTTGTGATATTGCGGCGCCGCCTGCGCCGTCGCCCCCAGCAGCCGCCGGCGCTTCTCCTGCGACCAGGAATGATCCGTCAGCAGCACCGCCACCGCGCCCGACCCGCCCGTCAGCGTCGCCAGAGATTGCGTGAACATCGGCATGGTCGGCTCGGCCAGCATCTTGCCGATCATGATGTCGTTGATCTGCCTCGCCGATTCGCAGGAGACCACCATCCCCGCCTTGATCTGCCCCAGCTCGATCCTGTTGGCGATATCGATGATCCCGTTGAGCACGCCCAGGCATGCATTGGAAATGTCGTAGATATGGGCATTGGCCCCCACGCCGATCGCATCGGCCACGGCGCAGGCGGTGGCCGGCTCGTAATTCTCCCGGCAGACCCCCGCGTAGATCAGCGCCCCCAGATCGCGGGCATGCACATCCGCCCGCGCCAGCGCCTTGCGCGCCGCCGCGGCCGCCCCCTGGTGCAGCGGATACCCTGCCTCCCACCAGCGCCGCTCGGTGATCCCGGTCAGCGCCTCCAGTTGACCGGCCGGCATGCGCAGCTTCTCATAGACCGGCGCGAGGCGTGCTTCGAGCTCGGCCGACGTCACCACCACGGGGGCGAGTTCGAATCCGATCGCTTCGATATGGACACTTGCGTAGCTCATTTAAGTAGCACGGGCATCTTGCCCGTGTCGGCGAAGTTCCTTGTCGCAGAACAGCGGCATTTTTAGTAATTCCAAGATTCCAAACATGGGCAAGATGCCCATGCTACCCGGACATGCTAATGGCAAAGTCGATCATCTGGTAGATCACCCGGCCATCAACCGATAAGAATCCGCTGGCTCGGATGAGCTTTCGGGCATCGTCGATGTGGGAAATAACCGCTTCAATGGTCACTTTCCGGTCGTTGGGAAGGATCTGGCCGCGATAAATCCAGGAATGCTTCTGGGAAGGCGGGATCGTCTGGAAATGGGTATTTTCCCTCGATTTGTCATCCGCGCCCTCGCCCCAGCGGCGGATCGCGACGACTTTGAGCAGTTGCAGGAAGGATTCCAGCCCCAGCGAGCCGGGCCATACCGGGTCTTCAAAAAAATGCGCTTTGAAGAACCAGGCGGCCGGATTGACGGTGGTCGTGCCCCGGATGAACCCCAGCCCGGCCGGTCCGCCGGCGGGGTCGAAGTGGTCGATCCGGTCGACCATGCGCATCATCGAACCGGGAAATGGCGGGTCAATCGGATAATCGAAATGCTCCGCGCGGGCCGTCGCGGCGGCGCTGGGCTGGTAGAGCGCTGCATCGCGGATGCCGACCTGATTGGCCAGGGCATCCTTCGAGAAAAATCCGAAATAGGTGGTGCCGCGATAGACCTCGCCGGCCGCGCTTCGCACCGTCATCTCATAATGCTGAATGACCATCCCGCCCGAATGCGAGACATTAGTGATCTTGATGCGCGTCGTGAGTACGCCCGTATCCGCAAAAACCGGCCGAGATTGCACCGCCGACCCGCCGAGATTGCGGAAGGACATATCCACATCGCTGACCAGCGCCGACCCCAAATACGCCGCCAGCCAGCCACAGGGTTGAAGCGCGACTTCAAGGAGAACGGCGAAGGGCATTTCGGATTTGCTCGCCTGCGCCGATTGCTCGCCCGATTGCTCGGCCGCCGCGAAATACCACGCATCCGCCGGCACATCGTACTCCGCCTCGATCACGCCCCCGGCCGACAATTCCCACGGTTTGCAATTTTCGATCGAGACAATGCGATCGAGGAACTGATACGGCGGCCCGGGCAACCGCGCGATCTTCCGCGCAGAATCGAAGATGCGATACCGATCCCCAAAGGCATCCGATGGCCGGCTGATGGCGAAGGCGGTGATGCGATCGGTGTCGAAGAGGGGCGGGCGGGCGTGGGACAGGAGCGGTGCTTGCGCCGGAGAGTGGGTTGCGGGAGGGTCGCTGCGGTCATTGGCCCTTTCGTCATTCGCCCTCACCCCCGCCCTCTCCCGAGTACCGGAGAGGGAGTTGGCTCTCATCGCTGGTCTGGCCCACAATTTCTCGATCCCCGCGCGGGTCAGGCCCGTGAGGCGCACGGACATGTTGAGCATCTGCACAATCGCCTTGCCATCGGCCGACATCAGCGCATCGGCCATCGCATAGGGCGTGCCATCCTCCGCGTAGCCGATTTCCTTGAGCGTCAGCTCATACCGCACCTTGCGGGTGGTGGCCGTGACCTGGCCGCGGCATTTGAGCTGGCTCGACACGCCCGGCACGGGCTCATACGCCACCTGATCGCGCTCGCCCACCCACCCCATCCGCAGCAGGTAAATCCGCAGTGTGTGCAGGCAGCATTCGTACATCAGTGTCCCCGGCATGACGCGATCATCCACGAAATGGCAGGTGAGGAACCAGTCATCGGGATGGATATCCGCCTCGCCCGTGATCTGGCCCAGGCCGAATTTCCCCGCGCCAGGGTCGAGTTTCAAAACGCGATGAACCAGCGTCATCCGCCCGGCCGGCAGCCCCACCGGCTCCTTCAAGTTCAACCCCGCAAACGCCTCGCCAAAACACACGGCCAGATCCCCCCCGCGCAGGGCAGCAACTTGTTCATCGCTATAAGATTCAACCGACATCGGGACCAGCTCCGCCCAATCCGCCGGCCGCACCCCCGCCACCGGCCGCCGATCCATCGAAGTCTGCACGATCCCCTGCCCCGCATCGAGCTCGGCCTGCGTGAAGAAACCCGCGCACCCTTTCCGCATCGTCAAAAGCAACTCGCCATCGACGGTGGCATCGAAACCGAAACGGAACAAATGCGTCTGTCCCTGGCGGAAGAAATGGTCGATCGCGATATCGTAAACGATCGTCTTCCCCGGCCGCGGCAGCGGTCGATGAAACGTCACCACCGCATCCAGCAGCCGATAAACCGCCAGCCCGCGCGTGATCGCATCGATCCCCAGATACCCGGACAAAAACAAATCCGCCTGCCCCGCCTCCACCGCGATGCAGGTCGGTATCCGACCGCCATCGAGATACCACGACCCCTCATGCACATCGTGCTCGGTAACCACCCGCCCACCCGTCATCGATCCGGCCTGCCCATCCACCGAGACAATCCGATCCACCAGCATCAGCGGCTCATCAGGGAGGCGCACCCGCGTTGGATAACCATCGGCCGCCGCGAACTCCGGACCAAGCACCCTGGCGATCGAGCCGATCGCGTATTCCAAGCAAAGCTGCCGATCGAACGCCACCCGCCGCGCCGGCCCTCCCGTGACACGGGCGTCCCCGCCCGTGCCAACCGCGCCCGACGCACCAGTCGATTGCGCCTTCATCGCCTCCATCCCCCCCGATTCCAGCAGCGCCATCCGAAACGACAGAACGCTCCCCAGCGCCGAGGTCGTCGTCCGCGA
>JBBRTW010000523.1:0-4633 GCA_038244055.1 Tepidisphaerales bacterium
ACCCGGCCGACGCCCGCTTCCGTCCGCCCCCCCTCTCCTCCCGCCCTCGCGCCTGCCGCCCCCACGCCGGTGCCCGTAACCACTCCCATTCCCGCGACAACTCGCGCGACCAAGCCCGCCACCGGGCCGACGACGACGCGCCCGGCCACTGCCCCCGCCACCAATTCAATCACCGCCACCACCACCCCAGCCAGCCCTTCGGCCACCCCGGTGCTCTTCAAATATGACCGCAGCCGCTGGCACCCCGTCGCCGATCTGCCGGCCATCGCCGCGCGCCTGCCCGCACCCGCAATCGCCTTGGGCGTATTGGCGGACCGCCCCGTGCTGGCGATTCAGACCGAGCATACCGCGGTGAGAACCCTCGCTTGGGCCGATGATCATTGGGAAGACTGGGGCGCGATTCGCCTGCCTCCGGGGGCGACTTTCTCGCTGGTTTCAACACCCGGGTCGATCGTGCTCTGGGTGGTCGATCAGGATGGGGCGATGAGCCTGCATCAGCGCACCGATTCCGAGCCGTGGTCGCCCGCCAAACCCCTGGCCGCCCCGGCCGCCGCCCCGGCCGATGCCCAGCGCGCCTTCACCCCCGCCGGCGAGGAATTCCGCCTGGTCCTGCTCAAAGACGGTAAACTCCTCGAACAGCGCTACAGCTTCGCCGGCCAGCCCAATGGTGCCCCCGCCCAGCTTCCCGCCGCCACGCCCGCCGTCACCGGCTCCAATGCCTGGATTTTCCAGACGATCGTGCTGGCGGGACTGGTGATCGTCATCCTTCTGACACTCTACAAGCGCCGCAGCGAAACGCCGCCGACGGAGGAAGAGTAGAGTGCCGCCGTCGCATTACGAGATCTCGCTGATATTCCCCATACGATCGATGAAGAGCAATTGCCCGGCCTTAATCAGCGCCAGCGCCTGCTCGACAAATGGCGCGAAAGGGGCAAGGGCTTCGGGGGTATTGGCGACCGCATCCAGCATGATGACCGAGATTGGCAGAGCGCCGAGATTCTGCTGATGGCGAATGTTCTTATCGACCGTCAAGAAAACTTCGAACGCTGTCGCGGCCGCTGCGAGGAGCTTCCCATTTTGCAGCCGCGCCCAACCCATTTGGCCGGCGGTTTTCACATCGTGCGCTATAAGAAGCCGCCCGAAGGGTTTGGGAACGCAATGATCGAGGAGAATTCTCACGAGCGCGGTAGCTCCGCGAGAAGACCTTCCTGGGCGAGTTCGAGAACCGCAGTCGCCTGGTCGCGACTTACGCCTTCAAAATCTTCAAGAAACTGGTCGAGCGTATGGTTCGCTTCCATGTAATCAAAGAGATTCTTCAGCGGTACGCGGCTGCCATAGAAGCAGGGTGTGCCGCCGAGACGCTCGGGATTGATCCAGACGACGCCGAAGAGGCGATGGCCGGGCTGGATCAGATCGCCCACAAGAAACTCCGGAGGAATCGGATCGATCTGCTGGATGAGAGGATGATCGCTAATGGTGGGCATCTTCACTCCACATGATTGGTTCCATATTCTACTCCCGCGCGGGTGGTGGGAACAGGATTCGACCTCATCTTCGGTAATTAATCGGCCTCAGCCCGCAGCCCGCCCATAGATCTCCAACTCCCTCACCCCCCCTATCGACCCCTCCCCCCCCACCGCCCCATGTTTGGCCGCCAGGCAATGGAACAGCCGGATCGCTTCCAATTCCCGCTCCCCCACGTCGAACTTCAGGTAAACCGTTAGATACTGCACCGCCAGCCCCGCCGGCCAGCCTCTCCCCACCGCAAATCGCCTGACGATCTCGCTGACATTTTTGAGCCCCTCGCGCTTGGCCTGCTCCAGGCGTTGCGGCAGATCGCCCAGGTCGATTCCTTTGCGGGCGGTCCAGACGGCGAAGACGAAGGGCAGGCCGGTCAGCGATTTCCAGGCCGAGCCCAGATCGATCTGATGCTCGAAACCCGATGGCTCCTCGCAGACGACTTTGTCGCCGATCAGCAGCTTGGCATCGCAGGGCTGATCCTCCTCATGGGTCCAATCCACGAACGTCGGCCGGTGCCCGTATTTCTCCGCGAAGATCACCCGCGCCAGGGCGACGGAAGTGTGGCTATCGGTATCGCACGCCAGCGTGCGAATCTGGGCCATGGGCTTTTTGCTGAAGATGCGGACCGTGAGCGTCTCCCCATCACAGCCGATCCCGCCGCTGGGGACGATGCAGAGATTCTCCATGGCCTGGTAATCGATCACCGGCAGGAGCGCGACATCGAATCGGCCATCGTGCAGCCCATCGATCAGGCGCGAGGGGACTTCCAGGCTCAGAGAGAGATGATCGGCCTTCTCCAAACCGTGAATCAGCGGCTTGGCGTTGAGGAAACTGACACTGCCCACGCGGATGGGCGGAGCATCAACGGGAGTCGGGCCGGGGGTGGCGATCGTCTTCATCACATTCAACCATAGCAGCGCGGGGGGCGGTCGTTCCAGCTTTCAGAGGTTTCGAAAGCAGGATGGGGATGTGAATTAAGGCTCGCTCCTCACCTGAATCTGCTTCTCCGGCCAACCCAGTTTCTTCCCAACCGCGGCGGCGTAATCCGAAACACGTTCCATTTCTTCCTTCGTGCCCTTGGTGTCCTTCGTAGTTGATTTTCCGTAAAGCACCACACGCGACCGCTCCCCGGCCAGCGCGAGCGCGGTGGGCACATCCATGAACCGGAGCACATTCAGAAACTGCGGCCCATCCGATGTGTTATGCGTGGGCGAAAGATCATGCAGGTCCAGCCGCGCGATATCCGGCTCGAAAAGGCTTGCATAGAGCGCCGCACCCGCCATCCGCCCATCGGCCTGGAGCCACAGGGGCGTCTTCGCAATGGCGGGAACACCCTCGGCCGGCGGCAGCGTTCGCAGCGCCTGAATTGACCGCCGGACATCCCACGCCCGCATCCCATCCAATGTCTGGCCGATGAGCTCGAAGCGGCGCTGGGTATGAACCTGCTTGCGGAGATCGGCCGAGAATGCCGTCGGGCCGATGCCGCGCGGGGCGATGTAGGCCATCACCCATTTGTTGGCCTGGAGCATTTTCCGCGTGGACTCAAGTGGATCGGCCGCTCTGAGATTGGATGCGCCCGCGCCGGCTGGAGCGGCCGCCTCCACACGTCCGCCCGCATCTGCACCGACCTTGGCCGGAAGCGACCCCGCAGGCAATAGCGCTGCGAATTCCGCCGCGAAGCGCCCCCAGCCCGCCTCATCCAGCACGTTCAGAACAACCAACTCCGGATCAGCCAGTTTCTCGCGGTGGACCAAAAACAGCCGCAGACGCACATCATGCTGGGCCGTGAAATCATATGCGCTCATTTGCAGCCCGCCCCAAACCTGACTCCCGGCCGGCTTCAAATCGATCCCCCCTGCCGCCGCCGTAATCCCCGCCCCATCCGCCGGCCAACCTCGAAATGTCTGCGCCATCAACTTCTCGCGCAATCCATCGCGCATCTTCCCCCATTCCTCTTTCGATTCCGGCACCGCCGGCGCATCGGCCATTGCGATGAACGATTCCTGAATCTTCGTATTGATCTGATCGGCCGGCTCTTTCCCCGGCTCGAAGACGCGCAGCTTCTCCGGCTCCAGCAGCTTGTCCGCCACATTCCGCACCGGCCCATCATCCCCCTTCAAATGCCGGTTGATCCAGCGCATCGTCGGCACCTGCAAATCCTGCGTATCCTTGTGCGGGCCTTCGGTGATCAGCAGGCCCAAGTCCAGATCGGCGGCGGTTTTGCCCGCGAGGGATGCGGGCTTTGCATTGGGCTCGGCGACATAGAGCGGCGGCATGGGCTTGAGGAGTTCGTAAATCCCCCGCGTTTGCGTGAACGTTCGATAGACGCCATCCAGCGGAAAGATCGTGTCCTTATCGGTGTTCTGAATTTGCAGGGCCCGCGGGGCCGCCAGCGCCGCCACGTTCGCGAAATCCCAGCGATATGTGTTGACCATGAACATGCAATCGCAATGGCCTTCAATGGTGCCATCAAGCACATGATTGCGCAGGTCGGCGATCCCGGCCGTCGGGCAGGCGACTTTGATCCGCTCATCCATCGCCGTCAGCCACCAGGAATAGGCCCCGCCCCCCGAGCGCCCTGTCACTGCCAGCCGCTCCTTATCCACCTCCGGCCGTGTGCAGAGATAATCCAGCGCCCGAATGTCATTCCACGCCTCCACCCCGGCCGGCGTATATCCCCGGCTGAGCCACCACCACATGTTCTCGCGGTAGAGGCCGTGATGAATCCCCTCGATCTCGCCGAGTTGCAGCGTATCGAGAATCAGGCAGACATATCCATTGCGCGCGAACCAGGCCGGCCAATGCTGCGAGGCGGCCTTAGCGCCGTAGGGGATGTTGTCCTTCTTGATCGTCCCATGTCCGCACACATACAGAACGGCCGGCGCGGGGCCTTTGAGATTCTTGGGGATGTACAGATTGGCCGTCACATACAGATGCGGCCGAGATTGAAAGTAAAGTTTCTCGACCGTGAACTCGGGATGATCGAGCGTGCCGGTGATGGTGGCGTGGAGATCGGTCTTCTCGGGCATCGGCGAGAGGCCGAGCATCTCGGCACGCTGCCCGCGGAGGATCGGCCGCTGCTTGGTCCAATCCTCGGCCGAGTGGATGCCGG
>JBBRTW010000524.1:0-4581 GCA_038244055.1 Tepidisphaerales bacterium
GTACAACGGCTGTTGCCTGAACGAGAAGAATTTCGTGACGATGTATCGCTGGCACCTGCCCGATCCGATCGCCTGGAAGAAGGAGGCGCGGATCACGATCCAGCAGATCGCCTACAAAAAGGGATTGGTCGAAACCAGCGATGACTGGTCGGCCGCTACGTTCTGGTACGAGCCCGTGCCCAGCGCGAAACTGCCGCCGCTCCCCGATGTCAAAGCCCGCACCGCGGACCTCTGGAAGGATTGAACAGCTCCGCGATGACCGATGTGCGAACGGTGTGCAGAGGCATCATCGATCATCGCCGGCAAGCGCGCTCGAAACTCAATGGCATGACCTCATTCCGCCGTCTCCTTGCCGGCCTTGCGTCCTTTGCCCGGGGGCTTCACCTTGGGATTGGCGGTCGGCATGGGGGCGTCGATCGCCTTTCTCCAGGCGAGCATCTTGTCGTGAAGCTCTTTGACCTTCTCCGGATTCTCCCTGGCCAGATTCTTCGTCTCGCCGATATCCTGGCGCAGGTTGTAGAGTTCCAGGCGGCCATCTTCGAAGAACTCCATGAGCTTCCAGTCGCCGGATTGAATCGTTCCCACGGGCGTGGTGCGCCAGGACCCAGCGCCCGCGCCCAGGTATCCGGGGAAATGCTGGTAGATCGCATCGCGCGTGAGCGACGCCGATGGATCGCGGAGCAGAGGCACCAGGCTCTCGCCATCGAGGACTTGTTTCTCCGGCGGCTTTGCGCCGGTGATCTGGAGGAAGGTCGGGAACAGGTCAACATGGATCGAGGGCACCTCGCAGATTTTTCCGGACGGCGTCACGCCCGGCCAGCGGACGATCAGCGGGTCGCGCGTGCCCCCTTCATAGAGACTCCCCTTGCCGCTGCGGAGCGGCGTATTGTCGGTCACATCACCGGCCTGCTTGATCCCTTCGCGCACATACCCCCCGACGCCGCCGTTGTCGCTGGAGAAAATCAGCACCGTATTCTCGGCCAGTCCCAGTTCATCGAGCGTCTTCATCACCCGCCCGACGCTCTCATCGACACTATAAATCATGGCCGCGTAGGTGGGATTGTTCTGCCCGCCGACACCGGGCTTGTCCTTGAAGCGGGCGATGAGGTCCTTCTTGGCCTGATGGGGCGCGTGGACGCCGAAATGCGGCAGGTAGAGAAAGAACGGCCCATCCTTGTGGCGACGAATGAAGTCGATGCTCTTGTCGGTGAGCCAGTCAGCCAGATACGTGCCCGCGGGAACATTCACGGTGGGCTGGGTCTTGAAATCAAAGTGGAGCCCCATGCTGACGATCGCCTCATCGAAGCCGCGCTGCCCGGGGAGATAGACCCCCTGCTGGCCGAGGTGCCATTTGCCGAACATCCCGGTGGCGTATCCGGCCGCCTTGAGCTGCTGGGCGATGGTCGCGCGATCCAGCGGCAGTTTGACCACATTATCCACAGGCCGCAGCGGCCGCGATTCCCAGTCGAAGCGCTCGATCCCGCCGACGGTGTAGACGCCCGTGCGCGGGCCGTACTGCCCGGTCAAGATCGCCGCGCGGGTGGGCTGGCAATTCTGGCAGTTGTGGTAGTTGGTGAACTTCACGCCCTGAGTCGCCAGCCGGTCGATGTTGGGCGTCTCGTAATACTTGCTGCCATAAGCGGCGGTGTCGGACCAGCCAAGGTCATCGGCGAGGATGAAAACAATGTTTGGCCGACCGGCCGCGCGGGCGGAGCCGGTCAGTAGAAATAGCATCCACAAAGTGACGACGAAGTATTTCATGATCCTCCGATGGATGACAGTCCTCAATCATTTCACGATACTGGAGCGGACAAGTCTACCCTTGACCACCAGTGGAGCAACAGACAATGACAAACCGCGCATGTCTTTCCCGGATGATGCCAGCAATTCTGGCCATCGTTTCGATGCTGGCCGCCTCCGCCCGCGCCATCGAACCGCAGCGGCCGCCCAACATCGTCTTCATCCTCGCCGATGATCTGGGCTATGCGGATGTGTCCTGTTACGGCGCGGCGAAGATCAAAACGCCCCACATCGATCGCCTGGCGGCCGAGGGCGCGCGCTTTACCGATTTCTACGCGACCAACGGCGTTTGCACACCCACGCGCGCCTCGCTCATGACCGGCTGCTATCCCAAGCGGGTTGGGTTGCACATGGGCGTGCTCAATCCCAAATCCGCAAAGGGGCTGAACCCCGAGGAGGTCACCATCGCCAAACTCCTGCGCGGGCGCGGCTATGCCACCGCCTGCATCGGCAAGTGGCATCTGGGGGAAAGCCCACAGACGCTTCCCACCAATCACGGTTTCGATCTGTACTTCGGAATGGCCGGTCCGAATCACGGCGGCTCAGACCTCTACCGCGATGGCAAGGTCATCGAAGAGAAAGGAAAGATCGACCTCTCCCAGCTCACCCAGCGATATACCAAAGAGGCGGTCGAATTCATTCGCCGCTCGAAGGATAAGCCGTTTTTCCTCTACCTCGCCCATGGCGCGCCGCACATTCCCCTCTACGCCAGCCCGGCCTTCAAAGGCAAATCGGCGGGTGGGCTCTACGGCGATATGATCGAGGAACTCGATGCGGGCGTCGGCGAAGTATTGGCCGCCATCAAGGACCAGGGCATCGACGATCGCACGCTGGTCATCTTCACCTCCGACAACGGCCAATCCGGCATCGCCGCCCCGCCCCTGCATGGGGGTAAGGGAAGCACATGGGAAGGCGGGCATCGCGTTCCCTGCATCGTGCGCTGGCCCGCGATCGTGCCGGCCGGGCGGGTGGTGCATGAGATGGCGATCATGTTCGACTGGATGCCCACGCTGGCCGGGCTCGGCGGCGCAGCGCTCCCGGCCGACCGCAAGATCGATGCTTCCGACATCTGGCCCCTGGTGCTCGGCCGCGAGGGTGCCAAAACGCCGCACGATCATTTCGTCTACTACAGCCGCGAGGGCCGGGCCTCGGCCATCCGCGCCGGCCAGTGGAAACTGCATGTCGTCGCGCCGGTGGAGAAATGGGCGGGAAAACTTCCCCGCGATCTGGCCCTGATGGACACCAAACCCGCGACGCCGCCGCCGTGGCTGTACGACCTGTCGGCCGATCCGGGCGAAACACACGATGTCGCGGCCGACCACCCCGATATCGTCAAGCGCCTGCGCGAGCAGCTCGAAAGCACCGATGCCATGCTGACGCGCGAGGCCCGGCCAATCTTCGCGCCCGCGCCGACGCCATGAGCGCGTGAATCTTGTTGCACCCACGGCGTTGCCCTGCGACACTCCTGTCGGCGGATTCACATATGAATACAGACCTCCCCTCGCGTCGGCGGATGCTTCAACTCTCTTCGGCAGCGCTGGCGGCCGCGACTTTTTCATCCACCGTTCGAGGCGAAGGAGAAAAGGCCGGCGGAGCCGGAGACGCCATCCGCATCACCCGTCTCAAAGATGCGCCGATCATCGCGCCCGAGATGCTCCCCGGCGCTGATGGGCACAACATCAACGGCCCAGCGCTGATTCGCGTCCCCGAGTGGCTCCCGAAACCGCTCGGAAAATATTATCTCTACTTCGCCCACCACGGCGGCACTTACATCCGCCTGGCCTACGCCGATCGAATCGAAGGCCCGTGGAAAGTGCATGAGCCGGGCACGCTGCGCCTGGCCGATGCACCCGGCTGCAAGGGGCACATCGCCTCGCCGGATATCTGGGTGGACAATGCGATGAAGCAGATCCGCCTCTACTTCCATGGCCCGGCCAGGTCGGCCGAGGGGCAGAAATCTTTCGTCGCTCTCTCACCCGATGGGCTGAGTTTCAAAGCCTCGGCCGAAGTCCTGGGCATCTTCTATTGGCGGGTGTTTCAATTGAAAGCGGGCGGATGGTTCTACGCGATGGCCAAAGGCGGTTTGCTCTATCGCTCCAAAGATGGGCTGACGAATTTCGAGGAGGGCATCAGCCCCTTCCCCGGCAGCGCCCTGCGCGATCCAAACTACAACGGACCGGGACCGCGCCATGTAGCCGTGCGAATCGCGGGCGACCGATTGCAGATCTACTACTCCAGCATCGGCGATGCGCCCGAGCGAATCTTCCGCTGTGAGATCGATACTGCCGGCGATTGGAAGACCTGGAAAACCACCGAGCCAAAGGACGTGCTCAAGCCCGAGACCGAATGGGAAGGCGCGAAGTTGCCGCTCAAAAAGTCCGCCGCCGGCGCGGTCAAGGGCCGCGAGAACGCCCTCCGCGATCCGGCCATTTTCGAGGAGGAGGGCAAGGTCTATCTGCTCTACTCGGTCGCGGGCGAATCGGGAATCGGGATCGCGCGAGTCGAGGGATGAATGGCGAATGGCGAATGGCGAATGACGAAGTCAGAATGGCGAATCAAATTCCAATGAGTCAATGACGAATGACCAAGTCGCCCATCGGCCCTTCGTCATTGTTCATTGTTCATTGGAGTTGATTCGCCATTCGCCATTCGCCATTCGTCATTCGCCATTCCTACTAACTACTAACTACTGTCTACTATCTACAATCTACTCCGCGCCTACGCCGCCATCCTGGGCGCGGTGATGACACTGGCCATGACTTCGCCGCTGCCCGCGCCGAC
>JBBRTW010000525.1:0-4578 GCA_038244055.1 Tepidisphaerales bacterium
AGCATGGCGCTGGCGGTGGGATGGTGGTCGGGGATGGGCGAACCGCTGCGCTTTGCCAGCCGGGGCAGCGCGATGCAAACGGCGGACTATTACATTTCGATGTTCGCGGGCCGGATCGGCGGGCTGGTGCGCGATGCGATGATCCTGGTGGTCTTCGGCTTGATGCGCGGGAATGAATCCGCGCCGCCGGCGCTGCCGGGGACGAACGTGGCGCAGGCGCTGGGGCAGCAGCAGCCGTGGCGGTGAGGATCGGTTTCAACGTCCAACATTCAACGCCCAACAATCAACGTTCAACATCCAACATCCAACATTCAACTTCCAATGTTCAACACTCAACGGGGAATGATCTCAGCCGCGTGGATTGGACTTTTTCGATGAATGAATTGCCCGAGACGATCGATGGCCTGCCCAATATCTGCGGGTTCGAGGATCAAATCGCCGAGGCGATGAAGGAGCGGGGGCCGATTTATGTCGGCGGGCGCGAGCCGGGTGGCGAGCGGGGAGAACCCGGCGGCATCGACTTCTCGCGCATCAAGAGCGCCTTCGCCGTTGCGCTGCACATGCATCAGCCGCTGATCCCGGCCGGCGGCGGCAATGGCGGTGGAGAAGGGGATCCGCAGTCGGCCGCGATTGTCAGCAATCTGCAGTACATGATGGAGCATCCGGAGATCCAGGATGCGCACAACGCGCCGGTCTTCAGGTGGTGTTACCAGCGGATGGGGGAGTTCATTCCGCAACTGGCGGCCGAGGGATTGAGGCCGCGGGTGATGCTGGACTACTCGGGGTGCCTGCTGCATGGGCTGCGGCTGATGGGGGCCTCGGATGTAATCGACTCCCTGCGCGGGCTGGTTATGGATCGCGCTTCGCGGGCGTGCGTGGAGTGGCTGGGCACGGCCTGGGGGCATGCGGTGGCCCCTTCGACACCGGCGCAGGATTTTCGGCTGCACGTCCGCGCCTGGCAGCACCATTTCGCGGGGATGTTCGGCCTGGAGGCGCTCTCGCGCGTGCGCGGGTTCTCACCGCCGGAGATGGCTTTGCCGAATCATCCGGATGTGTGCTACGAGTTCGTCAGGACGCTCAAGGAGTGCGGGTTCAAGTGGGTGCTGGTGCAGGAGCATTCGGTGGAGCGGGTGGAGGATGGCGGGGCGCTGCGGATGCGCCATCTGCCGCACCGCCTGGTGGCGACCAACTCATCGGGCCAGACGGCCAGCATCATCGCCATTATCAAAACCCAGGGGAGCGACACCAAGCTGGTGGCCCAGATGCAGCCGCGCTACGAGGCGATGACACTTTCGCGCGTTGGACTGGCGGGAAAGAATATCCCCCAACTGGTCACGCAGATCGGCGATGGGGAGAACGGCGGTGTGATGATGAACGAGTTCCCACCGATGTACATGAAAGTGATGCGCGAATGCTCCGGCACCGAGACGCCGGCCATGAACGCCACCGAGTATCTGGAGCATCTGGAGGCGATGGGGATTGTCGAAAGCGATTTCCCGGCCATCCAGCCGGTCATGCAGCAGCGCATCTGGAGCCGGTTCGAGAAAGGCGCTGGCCGCGAGCGCCTGGAGCAGGCGATCGAGCAGCTTCGCAGGGAGGATGGCCGGTTCCACGTCGAGGGGGGAAGCTGGACCGGCAATATTTCCTGGACGCGCGGGTACGAGAATGTGCTGGGGCCGATGGGGAAGGTGAGCGCGCGTTTCGATGAGAAGTATACGCGCGGCGGCATCGCGCCGAGCGATCCGAGGTATCGCGAGGCGCTGTACCATCTGCTGCTGACGCAAACGAGCTGCTTCAGGTACTGGGGGCAGGGGGGATGGACGGATTACGCGCGGGAGTTGTGCCGGAGGGCGGAGAGGGATTGATGAACCACGAAAAACACGAAGGGCACGAAGAAGACCGGAGAAGAGTAGAAATGCAATTCTCCATTTACCAACTCTTTGACTGTAAGTTCTTTGGCTCTTTCCGCTTCGTGCATTTCGTGGTTTTCGTGGTGAATAGTCCGGGTTAAGGCGGGCGAAGTGGTTCGGGAGGAACTGAGAGGCAGGGGGGCGGTGGGCTACGGGGCTGGTGTGACCAGCAGATCATCGAAGCGGGTGGGCGTGCCGGAGTAGGGGGTACACCAGAACGTCGCCTTCCCGGCCGGGGGGGCGTCGGGGATGTCGGTGCCGATGGACCAATCTTTCGGTTCATCCTTGCCATCGGGCCAGGCTTTGCCTTCGATGCGGAACTTGCCGCCATCGGCTTTGCGGGCCTGGAATTTCAGGCGGGTCCACTGGCCGGTGCTCCAGGGGTAGGCGGCGGTGGCGAGTGTCTGCTCGCCGCGGGTGATCTGCACCTGGTTGAGCGCGGGCATGATCCAGAGCTTGTAGCCCGAGGGCCCGCCCGCGCCGATGCCGAACTCTGGGAAGCGCTTGCCGGCCGAGGTGGCCTGGATGCGGGCGCTGACGATGCCCGTGGTGAACTCGGCCGACCCGGTGAGGAACCCCTGAGAATCCAGCGGATCGCCGGCCAGTTCGATGAAGGCGTTACCCTCGGCCTTCTTAATCAGGAAGTCGCCGGAGAGGATGAGGATCTCTTCCGGCGGCTTGCCCTCGGCGAGTTTCTCGAAGTTCTGGGAATACCCGGCCGGCGCGGAAGGAGGCGTATCACCGAGAAGGAGCGGGGTCAGGAGGGCGAGGAGGAGGATGGTTTTCATGGCAAATGTTAGATGGTAAATGCGGGCGGTCGTTGTCCATTGTCCATTGTCAATTGTCCGTTGTCCTTTGTCCGTTGTCCGTTGTCCAGAGGGAGCGTATCAGCAACTGACAACTAACAACTGACAACTAACAACGGACCACTGACCACTGACCATGGACAATGGACAATTGACCATGGACATCCATTTCACTTCTCCCCCACACAATAAAGATACTTCTCCGTGGCGATGAAGAGGGCGCTGTTGGCGGGGACGGGGGTGGCGTAGACGGGGCCTTCGAAGGTGGAGGTGGCCAGGGGGTTTTCCTGTTTCTCGCGCTTGGCGGCGTAGCAGGCGAGCGCGCCGGTTTCGTTGCCGATGTAGAACTTGTCGCCCACCACCACGGGTGAGCCCCAGATCCGGCCTTCGGTGTCCTTCTGCCAGAGCTGCCGGCCGGTTTCGATGTCGATGCAAAAGAGGTAGCCCGAGAAGTCGGCGATGAAGAGGGCTTTGATGGAGGGCACGACGGCGGGTGTGGAGAGGGATCGGCTGATCTTCTCGAAGCGCCAGACTTTGCCGGACTGGGTGATGTCGCCGGTTTTGGAGGCATCGATGCAGGAGAGGCACCCCGAACCATCGCCGTTCTCGGGGTTCTGCCCGGTGCAGACGTAGACCTTGCCATCGAGGAAGACCGGCGTGGCGACGATCTCGCTGGGGCCGTCGTTGGCGGTATATTTCTTGGCGCGGCGGCTGGGGGGATTGGCATCGAAGCGCCAGAGCTCCTTCAGGATGGGTGAGCCATCGGGGCCGGCGATGGGCGTGGGATCGAAGCCGTAGCACCAGCCATCGCCCCCGCCGAAGATGACCATCTCCTGGTTGCCGATCTTCCCGTAGGCCGGGCTGGACCAGTTGGAGTGGTAGGTGCGCCCGGAGATGCCGGAGGCTTCCGCGCCCAGCAACTTGCCGGTTTTGACGTCGAGACAGATCAGCGCGGGGGCATTGGGCGAGGGGACGTGATTGGCCCAGTCGCGCGAGTTGGAGGTGGTCACGAACAGCTTGTCGCCGATCAGCAGGGGGGAGGAGGCGGTCTGGAAGTGGGGGAAGATGCCGTGCTGGTTGTACATATCGTAGCGCCAGAGGATGTCCGCATCGGTGGGGCCGGGCTCGAAGCGGGCGGGCTTGTCCGGCGCGGTGGGAGAGGGGTCGGGTGTGGGGTTGGCGGCGGGGTTGGGGGAGGGGTCGGGGTTGGGGGCGCTGGCGAGAAGAGGCTTTTCATCCGCGCCCATCCCCGCGAAATAGGCGGATTCCTCCTTGAAGGGGCCATCGTTGCCGTTGGCCATGCCGTTGATGTCCAGGCACAGCACCTCGCAGCGGTTGGTGACCACAAACACGCGCCCGCCCGCGGCGTCGATGGCCGGTGAGGAGCAGATGCCGAGCCCTTCCCAGTCGACGTACTTGCCGCCCGGCAGCTTGGGGACGGCGAGCTGCCAGAGGAATTTTCCATCGGCCTCGTTGAAGCAGTAGAGACAGGAGAGATCGAGGGGCTCGCCGCCCGGCCGCTTGAAGCGCGGGTCCCGGGGCGCGCCGTTGTTGGTGCCGACGAAAACCTTGCCCCCGGCGACGGTGGGGTTGCCGTAAGTCTGGTGCCCCAGGCGCTGGGCCCAGCGGATGTTCTTAGCGCCCGCCAGATCGAGCTTGCCGCTGGCTTCATCGACCTTGCCGGGCTGGCAGGAGAGGGGCAGGCCCTTCTCATCGCCGGCCATGTTGCGCGAAGGGGACCCGCCCCACTGCGGCCAGTCGGCAGCGCGGGAAGAGGTGAGCGCCAGGCCGGCGAGGAGTGCGGCGAAGAAGAGCGACGAGCGGAGCATCGGGGCTGAAGTCATGTCGAAGGATTATACCAG
>JBBRTW010000526.1:0-4556 GCA_038244055.1 Tepidisphaerales bacterium
GGTCGTGGCGATGGTCGAACCGGCGCTTCTGTTCGTGATGGCGGCGCTGATTGGCACCGTGGTGGTGGGGATTCTGCTGCCCGTGTTTAACTTGCAGGAGTTGATTAAGTAGTTGCGAGTTGTGAGTTGTGAGTTGTGAGTATGGAGAAGTGCTGAGTCCTGAGTAACTATCCCAGCTTTAAGTTTTTCGTTTTTAGTTTTTGTTCGATTGGAGTGTTTGCAATGAGTACGGCAATGATGTTGAGAGTTCCCCGCCGAAAGAAGCGGGCGTTTACGCTGATCGAGCTGCTGCTGGTGCTGGTGATCATCGGCGTGCTGGCGGCGATCGTCATCCCGAACCTGGCGGGGCGCGGCCAGAAAGCGAAGATCGACGCCGCCAAGGCTTCGCTGACGTCGATCCAAAGCGCGCTCAAGATGTTTGAAGTGGAGAACTCGCGGTTCCCCACGACCGAAGAGGGAATCGACCTTCTGACCACGCAGCCGCCGGATTCGCCGCTGCTGGAGAAAAAGCACCTGAGGGATCCGTGGGACAGCCCCTGGAATTACAAGCTGGTGAGCGCAACCAAGTTTGAGATTTACTCCAATGGACCCGATGGCCGGCCGGGGACTGATGATGATATTTATCCGTGATGACAGATGCGAATGACGGCGTTCGGCTGGAATTTCGGGTGCTTTGTATGCGATCTTGCGATATCGACAACTCCTCACTCTCACCCACTCCCGCGTACAGGAGAGGGAGCGAGACCCGGCGCGGGTTTACGCTGATCGAGCTGATGCTCGTTCTGGCGGTGATCGCGCTGGCGGCGGCGGTGGTGGTGCCATCGCTGCGCGGGTGGGGACAGAGCTCGCGAATGCGCGACGGGGTGGACGAGTTCGTTTCGGCCACGCATTACGCGCGAACGCAGGCGATCTCTTCGAGCAAGATGTACCGGATCACGGTCGATCCGCGCGGCGGCGATCGCGGGATGGGCCAGTTCCAGGTGATGGTCCTGGATGGACAGAGTTTTGCGCCCGATACCGGCGAGTTTGGCAACCCCGTGCAAGCGCCCGATGGCTGCCGGGTCGAGCTGATGGATTTAGGCGGCAAGTCGCTGGATTCGATCGATTTTTTTCCCAATGGCCGGAGCCAGCCCGCGCGGTTCCGGGTGACGGATCTGGCAACCAACGTGCAGAAAGACGTCGAATGCCAGACGGCGAGTGAAATGTTTCGTGTCGTGGTGCCCAACCCGTGATGAACGATTCGAAATCCATCTTCAGATTTCAGAGCGCGGCGCGGCGCCTGCGCATCGGCGCATCGCGCCGGCGGCGCGGGTTCACGCTGATGGAAGTGCTGGCGGCAATGCTGCTGATCGGCATCACCCTGCCGGCGATTCTCAACGGCATCTCGCTGGCCACGCAGGGCGCGGCGATGGCCAAGCATCGCGTTGAGGCGGCGACGTTGGCCGAGGCGAAGCTGAATTACCTGGTGGTCTATTCGGGATCGAACATCGGCGCGGATTCGGGCGATTTCGCCCTGGACAATCATCCGGAGTATCGATGGCAGGTGCAGACCGACACGCTGAACTCCAACGTGACGGATATGATGGTGGTGATGGTGACGGTCACCTGGACCGAGCGCGGGGCGGATCGGTCGTTGAGCGTGACCAGCCTGGTATCGAGCGTGGCGAGCGGGAATTCAAGTTCGCTGGGGGGGTTCCCATGAGTCGAGAGTTGCGAGTTTCGAGTGGCGAGTTGCGAGGATCCGCGCCGATTGGGATTCGGGCTATGCGCGCTGCGCGGATTGGGTTCAGGGTTCAGGGTTCAGATCCGAGGGTTCAGGGTTCGGGGTTCAGGATTGAATCGAAGAGGCGGCGCGGGTTCACTTTGCTGGAAGTCATGCTGGCGCTGGGGATGTCGGTGATGGTGATGATCACGCTCTACATGAGCGTAAACATCGGCCTGCGCGGGCGTGAGATCGCCAACGAATCACTCGATCCGGTGCGCTCGGCCAACCTGGCGATCGATCTGGCGCGGGCGGATCTGGAATCGGTTCTGCCGCCGACGAATGGAATCATGGCCGGGCCGTTCACGGGGACGACGCAGCAGGGCTCGGTGGCCGGAACGCGGGCGGATTCGCTGGAGTTTTATTCGGTGTGCGGCGGGACGGCCTGGATGATGCCGCAGACCAATGCCGGGCCGGCCGGGTCGAAGACCTTGACCGCCAGCGCCGGTTCAGGCGGAGCCAATCCGCTGGATGAGGGGGTTCATAAAATCAATCTGCTGGTGCGGACCGATATGAATCCGCCCGCGCTGGTGCGGCAGGTGACGCGCGATCTGCTGGGGGCGGCCTCGCGGGCGGTGGAGCCGGAGGAAGAAGTGCTTTGCCGCGGCGTGCGCTCATTCGCCATTCAATACGTGGATTTGACCTCCGACGTTCCGCAGGATGAATGGTCTTCGGAAGATCTCGGCGTTTTGCCCGCGGCGGTCATCATCACGATGGAGATCGAATATCGAAAGAAAGGGTTCCCCGATCCGCAGATTTATCGGGTCAGCCGCTTCATTCCGCTGGCGTGCGCCAAGCCGGACACATCCACGACGGGGGGTGCGAATTGAAGCGAGATCGCGAAAGTCTTGAATTGCAAAGACGGCGGGGTAGCGCGGCGGGTGCGCCAGTGCGCTGCCGCAGGCATGGCGCGGTGTTGATCGTGACCATGCTGATCGTCTTCGTGCTGGGCGGGGTCGTGCTGAGTTTCTCGCGCTCCATGCGCGTGGAAATGCTGGCCGCATCGA
The DNA here is from genome assembly GCA_038244055.1 of Tepidisphaerales bacterium. Lineage (GTDB taxonomy): Bacteria > Planctomycetota > Phycisphaerae > Tepidisphaerales > Tepidisphaeraceae > DASPKW01. Next base: position 2,770 of record JBBRTW010000526.1, read on the forward strand.
ACACGGCGGCCGCCGTGCAGGCCTCGGCCATCGAGCGCGGCGCGGAGCAGTATGTGATCGCCGCCCTCACGCAGCAGACGACCAAGGGCGTGCTGCCCGATCTGGATGAAGAGGATTACAAGGGTGTGCAGGTTGGCGATGGCTATTTCTGGGTGCTTCGGCCGGATTACGGGGACAATTCCCTGCCGCTGTTCGGGCTGGTGGATGAATCATCGAAGCTGAACATCAATGTCGCCAACTACGATGCGCTGATGAAGCTGCCGAACATGACGACCGATATCGCCAGCGCGATCGTCTCCTATCGCAGCGCCGATTCGGGCGGCACGGGCACGCCGCTGCAGCAGGGCAACGGGTACTACATCAAGTACGGGCCGTTCGAGACGGTGGAAGAGTTGCTGCTCGTGCAGGGTGTGGATCGGCCGCTGCTATATGGAAACGGCCAGGCAGCGCCCCTGGGAGAAGCCAGCGGCGGGATCGGCGCGGCTCGAAGCGGGGCCGGGCTGATGACCGATCTCTCCACAGCGCAGGGGATCAATAATTTTCTGACGATCTACAGCAAGGAGCCGGTCGCGGCAACGACGGGGGGAGCATCTTCCGGCGGCGCGGGCGGCGCGGCCCAGAAGATCAACCTGAACGATCCCAGCCAGCGCGACCGCCTGCGCGACCTGCTGCAGAAGCAACTGGGCACCACGCGCGGCAACCAGGTGGCGACCTTGATCGGCTCGCGGGACCGCTTCGTGGATGTCTTCGACTTTTATTTCAGGACCCAGCTCAAGGTCGACGAATTCGATCGACTTGCGGGTTCCCTGATCACCTCCGCCGCCGTTCCGCGGGCGCGCATCAACGTCAACACCGCGTCGCGCGAAGTGCTGCTCACCCTGCCGGGCCTGGAATCGGGCGATGTGGACAAGCTGATCTCGCAGCGCAGCGCGACGACCACGAGCAGCCCGACACTCGGCTGGGTCGCCCAGACACTGGATAAAAAGGCGATCGGCCTGGCGGATCAGATCACCGGCAGCACCTCGAGGGTGTCGGCCGATATTCTGGCCATCTCGGGGAACGGCCGGGCTTTCAAACGCGTGAGAATTGTGATCGGCGTATCAGGAACGACACCGCAGGTGATTTACCGGCGGGATTTGAGCGATCAGGGATTTCCGATGGATCCGGCGTTGCTGGATTCGCTTCGTGCCGGCCAGGGCGCGGGGGCATGGATGGGATATCCGACGAATGGTTCAGGCGGATCCGGAGGCATGTCGCGATGAAGTTGCGGTCCACGAGTTTCCTGGGATTGTCCGTCGGCGAGAAGGCGATCGCCTGCGCCGAGGTCATGTTGGCGGGAGAGCGGCGCGAGGTTCGGCATGCGGCGACCTTCCCCGTTTCGGCCGAGGATTTGAGCCCCGGCAAGGTCGGCGCGACCGGGCAGGCGCTGGCGGGATTTTTGCGGCAGCATGGATTTTCATCCTCGCGGGCGGTGGTGGGCGTGCCGGCCAAATGGCTGATCGCGCTGGAGCGCGAGGTGCCGCCCGCGGGCCAGGAGCAGGCGCGGTCGATCCTGCGCCTGCAGGCCGAGCGACTGTCTGTGAGCGAAAGCGGGGAGATGGTTTTCGATTACGTCGGCAGTTCCGATAGCTCGGCCGCCAAGAAGGTGCTGCTGGTCGGGATGCCGCGGCAGCGGATGGAGCAGGTGGAGAACCTGCTGGATTCGGCGGGGCTTACGGCGCTGGCGATCTCCTCTTCGGCATTGACGCTGGCTTGCGGCGAAGGGGCCGGCGAGGCGACCCGGCCGA
>JBBRTW010000527.1:0-4538 GCA_038244055.1 Tepidisphaerales bacterium
AGACAATGAGACAGTGAGACAGTGAGACAGTGAGACAGTGAGACAGTGAGACTGGAGCATCGGGGGGCATCGCTGGTGCCGGGTCCCTGTTCTCATTGTCTGATTGTCTCATTGTCTTCCGCACCCAGTGGCGTGATCGAACCTCGGAATATATCATTGAGCAAGTCGTACTGAAGCATCGACAGACAGTGAGGAATTTATGTTCGGCAATCGGCTTGGCTGGGGAATCGCGGGCGTGCTGGCGATTTGCGTCTTGGGCGTGGTTTACATGGTGGCCTCGCTGGCGATGAAAACGACCGCGCCGTCGGCCGGGGCGCTCGATAAGGCGGGCAAGTATTCCCTGAAGCTGCTGGAGCGGCCGCAGATGCTCGATCCGATCTCCCTGCCCTTCACGCCGACCGCCATCCTGCCCAGCATGACCAAGGCCGAGGATGCCGGCCCGCATTACCGCGCGGCCATCGCCGAGTTCATGAAGGATCCGCACATCTACAACCCCGACAACGCCGCGCGGATCAAGAGCACCAACCTGAGCGATTACCCCGCGCTCAAGCACCTGATCGAGGCCAAGGACTGCGCCACGATGAACCTCTTTGCGGGCACGCCCGAGGATGTGATCAAGTTCTCGATCGTTCCCGAGCCGATCAAGGCGCTGGGCAGCCTCGGCGAGACGGCCATCAATGTCTCCATGCGGATGCCGGATTCGCAGAAGGAGGAGGCGCTGGCCCTGTCGGAGGCGGCCTTCGCACTGGGCGCGAAAATGGCGGCCGAGCGCCTGCGCTGGTCGGAATTCGAAACCGGCCATCAACTGATCTACAAAGGCTGCTACCGAATCGCCGCACTGGACCCGGCCCGCGCGCCGGCGGCCAACGCGGCCAAGGATGACATGGTCAAGCTCATCAAAGAGCGCTGCATGCCTTTCGCGTTCGCGACCACGAGCATCGATCCCGAAGTCATGGGCCGAACGGCCGGGGATATTTTCTACATCGTCAAGAACGGCAAGGAGCGCATGTGGCGGATCGAGGCGCTGCTCAAGCTGGGGCAGTACAAATACAACTCCGGCGAGCCGGGCAACGGCGCGGATCAGCGCTACGCCAAATCGCTGGCCAGGAAGGTGATGAACGATCCCAACGAAGACAAGATCATCCGCGCGGCGGCCAAGGCATCTTATGAGCTGACCAAGGATGACTACATGGGGATTGGGGCGAATTGATTGAGCCCTGCCGGCAGGCCAGTGGGTTAATGCGCGGCCGAAATGGGAATTACGACTCGCGCTTCCTCCGGCCCTTCGGGACGGGGTGCTCCCCTCAACCCTCCACGGATTCGCGCCGCGCGGACCACGGGTTGCGCATCGGCTGGCTGCGCTGCGCCGATGCTCCACCCGTGGCTACATTCCCGCGCTCCTCCGGAGCGAAGACTACTTCGCCTCCAGCTCTTTGCTCACATCTGCTCCGGTTACATCCTTGATCAGGGTCACCAGGGCGGCGCCATCGGCGGGGAGTTGTTTTCGAATTGCGGTGAGGACCTTGCCAATGGCCGGGTCGCCGGCTTTGGTGGTGAGGGTGATGATCGCGGCCGTCGCTTTGCGGCGCATGGCCTGGGTGTAGTGGGGCGATGCGCCGGGGCGCATGCGCGCTTCTTCCAGGGGATTGATCAGGTCGATGCCCCGGCTGCTGATGGGCTGGCGGGCGACTTCAAGGGTGATGTCGTGCAGCCAGAAATCGCGGGAGATGCCGGTGATGGCCGAGGCGTAGGCGGTGGCGAGATAGGCCGACGAACCCAGGGCGAACCAGAGTTGATCGCGGCGGAGTTTGAGGGGCTCGAAGGTCGTCGTGCCGATGTGCTCGGCGAAGAGATTGAAGACCTGGAGCTGGGTCTGCCCGGAGATCAGATTGGCCAGCTTGGCATCGAGCTCGGCGACGCCCTCGCCCAGTTTCTTGATGCGCTCCTCGGGCGTTTCTTTTTCCGTGTAAAAGGCCGGCAGGACCGAATCATCCATCGGCCGGTCCGCGGCGACCATGACGTTATCATCGTAGCTGGTGGTGCTGGCGAGGCGGTTGTAATGGAAGCGCGGTTCGCCCCAGCCGGATTGCACGAGCTTATCGAGGCGGGCTTTGGTCACCACCAGAAAATAAATCGGCGGCGAGAGCTCATTGAATTTTTTCAGCGCGGGCAGGAGCTTGTTGTCGTAGAAATCGGCCGCGGCTTTGTCATCCGGCAGCGCCAGTTCCGAGGTCAAGCGGGCGACCAGCGTATTGCGGGAGTCGGTGGCGCGCTTGAGCAGGTCCGAGGGCATCGTGGTCGGGCGGGTCGCGGGCTTGAACGTGGTGAGGGCTTTCTTGACCCATTCGACATCGGCCGGCTCGCAGAGGGCGGTGTGGCCGCCGATGGCGAGCTTCTCGAAGCCGGCGGGGATCTGCACGACAAAGCGCTCGCGCGCGGCGGTGGGGGGAGCGGCGGGTGGAGCGGCCGGCGCAGGGGTGGCCGGCTGGGCGAAAGCGGGGAGGCCGGCCGACAGAAGAATCAGAAAACAGGCGATGCGGGTTGAGGGATGCATGATGGTCAAACCATACCAGAAACAGGGCTGAAAACGACAAGTGGGGGCGCGACTCGGAGCGGTTGGCTCCGGATCGCGCCCCCACCGAAATTGCGGGGGGAATGAAGGGCAGGCTGGAAAGCCCGCACCACAAACTTACTGGGCGGCGACGACCTTATCGAGGTCGCTACCAGTATCGGTCGCCTTCTTGATCGCATCGATCAGGGCTTTTCCATCGACGGGCATCTGCTTGCGAATCGAGGCGAGGATATTGGGGATCGACTTCGAGTCCGAACGATCGACGATGAACGCGGTCACCAGGACGGCCTTCTTCTTGAGGGCCTCATCGTAAGAGAGGCCGACGCCGGGCTGAATCTTCGAAGGATCGAGCGGGGCCGACAGGTCGACCGACATGGCGCGGATGAGGACGTCCTTATCTTCGGTCAGGAAGGGCTTTAGGAATTCCTGCTTGGGCAGGCCGGTGATCAGGTCGGAATACTTGGCGGCCAGGAAGTTGCTGATTCCCAGCTTGAGCCAGATCTGATCGCGGCCGAGTTTCATGGAGCCGAACTGGGTCTCTTCGATCCACTTGCTGACGACCTGGAAAGTCGAGGGGAACGCCTGCTTGGCGACTTCCACGGCCACTTTCATCTCGGTGTTGGCGATCACATTGCCCAGGCCGGTCTGGCGCTTTTCGGGGGTCTCCTTCTCGTCCTTGTCGTTGTAGAAGAGGACGCGGACGATATCATCGCCGGGCTTCTTCTCGTCGGTGGAGAAGGAGATGTTGTCATCGTAGGCAACCGCATCGGCGACGCGATTGTAGTGGAACTTGCGGTCATCGCCCCAGCCGTTCTTGACCAGGGTCTTGAGTTTGTCCTGCGTGGTCACCAGATAAAAGATCGGGACCTGCATCTTATCGTACTTGACCAGGTTGGGGATGACCTTTTCATCAATGAGCGAATTGGCGGCCCTATCATCAGCCAGGCCAAGGTCCGCGGTGATCTGTTTCACGAGATTGGCGCGGTTTTCGACCAGGTTTTTGACGAGCATGTCGGCCGGGCCGCCCTTGGGGTGAAGGGGCTTGGGTTTGCCGGCGGCGTCCATCACCACCACGCCTTTATCATCCTTCTCGATCAGATTCTTCTTGGCTTCGGCAAGGCCCTTCTTGACCCACTCCTCATCATTGGGCTCGAAGACGATGGTCATGCTGCCATCGAGGATCTGTTTGTAGCCCGGGGGCGTGACAAACTTGATGGGCTTGGGGGTATCGACCACCGGCGTAACCGCGGCAGGCGCGGCGGGCGCGGGCGCCGGGGGCGCGGCGGCGACGGCCGGCTGGGCCAGCGCGGCCGATGAAACAAGACCGAGAATGACGGCCGCAAGACGGCCCTTCGAATTTCGCAACATGACGCTCCTCGTTTTAGAAATGTCCAGAATGGATTGTTACCGTTCCTGAATATAACACCGGTTTGCGGTCAGTGTCATCTCTGTCGGCAATTCCGCGCGGAATATTAAGCAATAAGTGAGTTATCAGACAAACTCATCAGCGGCCGACGGGTGGAACATTAAACCAGACGAGAGTCGGCGATGTTTTCTCACGGACTGCACCACTTGCAATCGCAAGGGGAGTCGGCGGAATGGCGGGAGGGACGATGATCGCGCGTGAGCGGGCAATGCTCCGAGGGGTCGCGGGCCTTGTCGCGAGTCGGGCAGCCGCAGCCATCGACGGCCGGGTCGCGGCGGATTTGGCGCAGAAACGGCTTGCCGCAATAGGAGATGCCGCGCTGAATCACCTGCAACGGGCAGGTCGAGCAAGCGCCAGCGCGGGCGGCCCAAGCGGGGTGAACCGTGGCGACCCCGATGCGCCGAAAGACCGCACCGGCAGATTTTGCCGCTGCCCGGGAGATGGATGCGAACGCGGACCGGCCGAACCCAGTGGGGTTGAACCGCGGTTCGGACATGCCTGAGCAGCAGGAGCGGGCCATGACTTCTTTATCGGACGGGC
>JBBRTW010000528.1:0-4512 GCA_038244055.1 Tepidisphaerales bacterium
AGCGTCCTTCCGAGGGAGCTTCAGGCGACCGAGGAATCTTGTTTCCACGTATCGGCCCGTTCACATCGCAATTGGTCCGCCACGCATCGGCCAGATCCTTCGGTCGTCTATACTCCCTCAGGGTGACACCAACTCCCGAACTGTCAGAACAGAGTCGCTTCTCTCGTAGCCTTCTCTCAGCCCGTATCTCCGTGCAGAATGTCATCCGCCACTCCCATGAGTTCATCCGAATCCGCCCATCTCGCCGCGCCGGAATCGCTGCCGCTCCAATATGCGCAGGATGAGACATTGCCGCAGCGGCCGCTCTGGGAACTGCTGCGACTGGCCGGGCCGACGATCGTGCAGATGGCTTCGTACACCTGCATGCAGTTTCTGGATACGTGGATGTTGTCGCGGCTGGGTGTGCTGGAGCCGACGGCGGCGGGGAATGCGGGGCTTTTCGCGTGGTCGTTTATTGGATTTGGCGTGGGGGTTCTGTTTTGCGTGAACTCGCTGGTCAGCCAGAGTTTCGGGAAGAAGGAGTTTCGCGCCTGCGGGCGCTATCTCTGGCAGGGCGTGTGGTTCTCGCTGATGTTTGCGGCGCTGGTGTTTCCCTTCCTGCCGCTGGCGGGGCGGATGTTCTCGCTCTTCGGGCATGAAGAGAAGCTGGTGGGGCTGGAGACCAAGTTCTTCGCGATTACGGTGGGCGCGGCCTCGATCAAGCTCATCGCGATTTCGCTCGGGCAATTCCTGCTGGCGATCAACCGGCCATGGATGGTGCTGGTGGCGGCCGTCAGCGGCGTATTGGTCAATGCGGGGGTCAACTTTCTGCTGGTGTTTGGCGCGCTGGGCGCGCCCAAGCTGGGCGTGGTCGGGGCGGCTATCGGCACTAACATCGGCGTGACCATCGAGATGATCGTGCTGGCGTGCATCGCGTTCCGGCGGCCGATGCGGGAGCGGTTTAATACGCTCGACTGGCGGCTGCGCGGGAACTGTTTCCGCACACTGCTGAAGATCGGGTTGCCATCGGGGGCGCAGCTCGTGGCGGATGTGCTGGCGTGGGGATTGTTCACGATGTGGGTGATGGCCCCCTTCGGCACCCAGGCGATGGCGGCCAATAATTTCATGTTCCGGTATTTATCCGTCAGTTTCATGCCCGCTTTCGGGATCAGCACGGCGGTGACGGCGCTGGTCGGGCGCTATATCGGCGCGGGCCGGCCGGATATCGCGGCGCGACGGGCGCATCTGGGGTTCGCCGTGGCGGCCATCTACATGCTGGCCTGCGGGGTGGCGTATATCCTGGGGCGGAATGTGCTCATCGGTCTGTTTTCAGAAGATCCGGAGGTGCTGCGGATCGGCACGATCCTCATGGTTTTCGCGGGGATTTATCAGTTGTTCGATGCGATGTACATCGTCTACAACGGGGCGTTGCGGGGGGCGGGGGATACGTTCGTGCCGGCGCTGGCGACGGCGGTTTTATGCTGGGGAATCACGGTGGGGGGCGGGTATGCGATTACGCGGGTTTGGCCGGAGCTGGGGCCGACGGGGCCTTGGATCCTGGCGACGCTGTATGGGGCGATCCTGGGGGGATTCATCCTGCACCGGTTTGTGCGGGGGAAATGGCGGAGCATCCGTTTGGAGGAGGGGGGAGAGTCGGATAAAGTACGGGGCTTTGAAGTGGTGTGAAGGTCGATGGCGAATTGTTAGTGGTCCGTTGTCAGTGGTCCGTTGTTAGTTGTTAACGAATCGCGGCGTACTCACGATGGGCCTTGTTGCTGAAACTATTGGCGTGATTTGACGTTCGCCCTCATCCTCACCCTCTCCCGAGTACAGGAGAGGGTGTAAGATTTCACCTGAACCCTGAACCCTGAACCCTGAACCCTGAACCCTGAACCCTCTCCCCATGTCTGAATCCCAACCCGATAAACCCGATCCGAAGAAGAACCCCTTCAAAGACACGCTGAATCTGCCGCAGACGGCGTTCGCGATGGAGGCCAAGCTGGTTCAGAACGAGCCGTCGCGCCTCAAGAAATGGCAGGAGGCGGGGCTGTACGATCAGCTTCTGGCGGCCCGCGCGGATTCGCCCAAGGGGCAGTGGATCCTGCATGATGGGCCGCCCTTCGCCAATGGCGATATCCACATCGGGCATTTGATCAACAAGACGCTCAAGGATGTCATCCTCCGCTTCCGCACGATGCAGGGGCACCAGACACCCTATGTCCCGGGGTGGGATTGCCAGGGCCTGCCGATCGAGCACAAGATCCAGGAGGAGCTCAAGAAGAAGGGGAAGAACATCCGCGAGATGGCCCCGGTGGAGGTTCGCCGGGAGTGCTATCAATACGCGGAAAAATTCGCCAAGGTGCAGTCCGAACAGTTTCAGCGCCTGGGTATCCTTGGCGACTGGGCCCATCCGTACCTGACGATGGTGCCCGAGTACGAGGCCGCCACGCTGGAGGTCTTCGCGCAGTTCGTTGCCAATGGGTTGGTCTATAAACAGCTCAAGCCCGTGCCGTGGTCCGTCTCCAGCCAGACGGCCCTGGCGGATGCGGAACTGGAGTATCAGGATGTCGAGGACCCGTCGGTCTACGTCGAATTCCCCGCGGCCGACCCCAAGCGCGTCTACGAAATCTTCTCCGGCGGGATGGGCAAGTCGACGCTGCCGGTGCATTTCCTGGTGTGGACGACCACGCCCTGGACACTCCCGGCCAATCTCGCGATCGCGGTGCATCCGGAGGTGGAGTATGCGCTGGTGGCTTACGATGGCCGGGCGGTGATCCTGGCGGCCGATCTGGTCAAAACGGTCTTCGCGCATCGGCCGGAGCTGAAGCCGGATGTGATGAGCACGTTGCAGGGGAAGAAGCTGCTGGGCTTTGAATATCGCCATGCTTTCATCGATCGCGTGAGCCGAATCGTCCCGGCCGACTACGTCACCACCACCGACGGCACGGGGCTCGTTCACACCGCGCCCGGCCACGGCGCAGACGACTACGACACCGGCGCGCGCGAGGGATTGGAGGCGTACAGCCCGGTGCTGGCCAATGGGCGGTTCGATGACACGGTGCCGGAGTATTTGCGCGGGCTGACGGTGTGGGAGGGCAATCCGGTGGTGGCGCAGAAGCTCAAGGAGCTCGGGTTGCTGTTTGCGGAGGTGAAGGTCAGGCACGACTATCCGCACGATTGGCGGACGAAGAAGCCGATCATCTACCGGGCGACGGAGCAGTGGTTTGTGTCGATGGATCAAGCATTTTCTCTTGCTTCTGATCCGGTGGGACTAGGGACAAAGTCCCTTCGTGAACGCGCTCTCGCCCCAATGCGGCTTGATCGTTCCGGCGACTTAACTGGGCCGCAGACTCGAATGGTTAGTGCTGAAGAGCAGGCAAATCATGAGCTTTGGCTCGAAAACATGGCGGAGGTCAAGGCTGGACGAGACCCTTTCGAGAATCGGCTCACACCTGAGCAACTTGCGGAACTCGACAAGAAATACAAGCCCGAACTCGAATTTCATGCGCGCGAGCGCGTAAAGTTTGTACCTGAGTGGGGAGCAAATCGGCTTCATGGCATGCTCCTATCCCGCCCCGACTGGTGCATCTCCCGCCAGCGCGCCTGGGGTCTGCCGATCCCGGTCTTTTATAATGAGAAGGGCGATGCGCTGTTGACGAAGGAATCCGTGCTGGCCGTCGCCAAGGCGTTCGGCAAGCACGGCTCGGATGCGTGGTTCACCCAAACTCCGGCCGAGCTGTTGGAAGGTTACGATCCGGGCCCGAATTTCCCGAAGGATACGCTGCGCAAGGAGCGGGATATCTTCGACGTCTGGTTCGAATCCGGCTCGTCGTGGCATGCGGTTCTTCAGAAGCGCCCCGGCCTGCGCTTCCCGGCCGATCTTTATCTCGAAGGCTCGGATCAGCATCGCGGTTGGTTCCAGTTGTCGCTTCTGCCGGCGCTCGGATTCACGGGGCAGGCACCGTTCAAATCGGTGCTGACGCACGGCTTCATCGTCAAGCCCGATGGCCGGAAGGTGTCAAAGAGCGATAAGGAATACGTCACCGCGACCCAGGAAATCGACCGCCACGGCGCGGACCTGCTCCGCCTCTGGTGCTGCTCGGTGGACTACCAGCACGATGTCCCCGCCAGCCCGGCCGCGATCAAGGAATTCGGCGATAAATACCGCAAAATCCGCAATACGGTGCGCTATCTGCTCTCCAATCTTTACGACTTCAATCCCGCCACCGATGCGCGGGAAGTGCCGCCGAATTCGCTCGATGGCTGGGCCATGGCGCAGCTCGATGAGCTGATCGCCGATGTCACCGCCGCTTTCGGCCGGTACGAGCTCCATAACGCCTTCCGCAAGCTCTACGATTTCTGCTCGGTGCAGTTTTCCAGTGTCTATGGCAATGCCATGAAAGACCGGCTTTACTGCGATGAGCCGGGCTCGGACCTGCGGCGGCGTTGCCAGACCGTCATGCACAAGACCCTGGTCGCGCTGGTCAAACTCCTCGCCCCCATGCTCGTTTTCACGGCCGATGAGGCGTGGGA
>JBBRTW010000529.1:0-4506 GCA_038244055.1 Tepidisphaerales bacterium
CGCCGGTGGTGGTGGTCTCGGGCGCGCCGGGGCGGAAAGATCGCGAGAAGGACCCGCTCCTGCATCACAAGGTGAAGACGTTCGAAACCCAGCGGCGGGTTTACGATGAAGTGACCGTCGCCAGCGCGGTGCTCCTGGATGAAGCGCGGGCGGCGGAGGAGATCGTGCGCTGCGTGGAGGCATGTTTGAAGCAGAAGCGGCCGGTCTATATCGAAGTCCCGCACGACATGGTGGACCGGGAGATTCCGGTGGATGTCGAGCGCCTGGTGCATCCGGGCGCGGCCGCCAAATCGCAGACCGATCCGGAAGTGCTGAAGGCGGCGATGCAGGAGACGATCGATCTCCTCGGCCCGGCCAAGAAACCGGTGATCGTGGCCGGCGTCGAGCTGCATCGCTACGGCCTGACCGATCTGGCCATCAAGCTGGCCGAGCGGTTTAACATCCCCATCGCGGCCGATCTGTTGAGCAAGTCGGCCGTGCCGGAGAATCACCCGCTTTATCTGGGCGTTTATGGTGGGGCGATGTCATCCGATCATTTCGTGCGCGATTACGTCGAATCGAGCGATTGCGTGTTAATGCTCGGCACGTTCATCACGGATATGAACCTGGGCATCTACACGGCCAAGCTCGATCGAAGCCGGACGATCCTGGCGACGACCGAATCGATCAAGGCGCGCTTCCATCGCTACGATGAAGTGGAATTCGCGGATTATTTGAAAGCACTGGCCGCGCTTCCTGTCGCCAAGGGAAAGCCGGCCGCTGGCGCGGTGGGAATTAAAACGTTCAAAAATCCCAACGGCTACTCCCTCCCCCTCCCCCTGGCCAAGAGCGAGCTGACCGATCCGCTGACGATGACCGAAGTGATCCGCATTCTCTCGCTGCATGTCGATGATGCATCGTGTGTGATCAGCGATGTCGGCGATGCGATTTTCGGCGCGGTCGGCATCCGCACCAGCAAGCGCGCGGAGTTCATCGCGCCGGCCTATTACCTGTCGATGGGATTCGCCGTACCCGCATCGATTGGCGTCGCGATGGCGGCCCCGGCGCTTCGGCCATTTGTATTGGTCGGAGATGGCGCGTTCCAGATGACCGGCTGCGAGCTCTCGACGGCCGCCCGCCTCGGCCTGGCCCCGATCATCCTCATCCTCAACAACGATGGCTACGGCACGATGCGCAAAATCCGCGATGGCTACTTCAACACCATCACCCAGTGGAATTACGGCAAAATCGTCGAGCTGATCGGCGGCGGCGAATCGACCATCGCCAAGACCAAGGGCGAGCTCGATGGCGCCATCCGCCACGCCATGGGCAGCCGCACGCTCAACGTAATCGATGTCCACCTCCCGCGCAATGACATGAGCCCGCAGTTGGCAAGCATGTCAAACGAACTGGCCCGCCAGCGGGGGATTAGGAAGTGAAAGGGGCACTGCACCACAAACCATCATCGCGCGATGCGTCATCCTGAGCTTGCGAAGGATCTTGCTGCGAAGGACATGGCCTGTGCCTTCGAGGCTGGATCCTTCGCAAGCTCAGGATGACCGTCTGGCCGTTTTCGCGATTGATCTCTTTGGTCAGATTCCAACAAACACCCATATCGGCGATACCACCCTTCAATGCCCTCCATCCTCCATCATCGATTCTCCATCCTCGTCTTCTCATTTCTCTGCGTTCTCTGCGCCTCTGCGGCGATTATCCGAGCCGAAGACTGGCCCGCCTGGCGCGGCCCGCGCGGGGATGGCATTTCCACCGATCCCAATCCTCCCACCCAGTGGTCCAGGACCGACAACATCAAATGGCGGGTCGAGCTCCCCGGTAAAGGCCACGGCTCGCCCGTCATCGTCGGCGATCGCATCTTCCTCAACACCTGCATCGAGAAGGAGAGCAGGCGCGTCCTGATGTGCCTCGATCGCAAGGATGGCCATACGATCTGGCAGCAGACGGTGTTGACGGCGGCGCTGGAGAAGAAGAATGGTCTGAACTCCTACGCCTCCTCCACGCCCTATTGCGATGGGCAGCGCGTCTTCGTGAGTTTCCTGGATGTCGGCACGACAGCCGGTGAGCCGATCAAGCCCAATACCAAGGTGAATGGTGATGTGCTGGTCGCCTGCTACGACCTCGATGGCAAGGAAATCTGGCGGAAAATCGTCGGCAAATTCAGCTCCGTCCACGGCTGGTCCTGCTCGCCCGTTCCCTACAAGGACAGCATCATTCTCAACTGCGACCACGATGGCGCGGGCTACATCGTCCGTCTCAAGCGCGACAACGGCGATGAAGTCTGGCGGATCGACCGCCTCTTCGGCCAGGCCAAATCCACCCGCTCTTACGTCAACCCCGCGATCTTCGATGTCGCCGGCCGGAAGCAGATGGTCCTCAGCGGCACCAAATGCACCACCGGCTACGACCCCGACACCGGCAAGCAGCTTTGGTACGTCGAAGGGCCCACCGAGCAGTTCGCGGCGTCGATGGTTTTCACCGATGGCCTGTTTTTCATCACCGGCGGCTTCCCCACCTATCACAGCCTGGGCATCACCCCCGAGGGCAAAGTCGCCTGGCATCAGACGACCAGCTCACTGGCGGCCTACGTCCCCTCGCCGGTCGCTTACGGCAAGTGGTTTTTCCTGGTGACCGATGAAGACAAGCGCCCCGGCCGGGCGATCTGTTTCGAGGCCGCCACCGGCAAGCTCCTCTGGTCCCAGGAACTCGGCCGCCATCATCGCCCCTCGGCCATCATCGCCAACGGCAACATCTACTGGCTCAGCGATGATGGGACATGCTATATCGTCAAAGCCTCGGACAAATTCGAGCTCGTCGCGAAGAACGAGCTCGGCGAACCGAGCAACGCCTCACCCTGTATCGCCAACGGGCAGGTCTTCATCCGCACCGATCTGGCGCTGTGGTGCGTCGGCAAGTGAAGAGGAGAGGATTGAGGGTAGAGGATAGAGGGTTGAGAATTGCGGATGGAAGACGCCGTGATTCAATCGCATCGCCATCTACCCTCAAATCTTCACCCTCAACCCGCTCTTCCCCTTCGTGCCCTTCGCGCCCTTCGTGGTTCATATAATTCCTACCCCGGCACCGCCTGCACATGGGGTGTATCCGCCGGCGCCGCCGGCCGGAGGCAATCGATCGCCCTTGCCACCGCGAATTCGAGGTCGGGGCAGACATTCTCATCCCCCAGCTTGTCGATCAGGCCGACGCGATCCATCGCCTTGTACTGCACGGGCGTGATGCCGCAGATGATGAGCTGCCTCTGGTCGCGGGTGAAGCGGTCGATCGCCTGCTCCAGTTCCAGCAGGCTGTTGCTCTTGAGGCGCACCAGCGGCGTCAGCGCCAGGATGACCACCTTCCAGCGCGGGTTGAGGCGCTCGATGAAGGTGGTGAAATCGGGATCGCTCACCCGATGATCCAGGTGCGGCGCGATCCGGTAAATCCCCAGTTCCTTGGGCAGCAGCGACTGGGCGATCCCGAACGCCTTGAGCTCCGAATCCTTGAGCAGATCCAGTTCCCGCGCATCGGCGATCGGCTTCCACCAGTCCATCACGATGATGAACAGCACGAAGCTGATCGGCCCGATCATCGCGTAGCTCGGCCATTTTCCATACAGCAGCGCCCCGGCCACCACCCCGAACAAAAACGACCCGAAAATGCTCGCCAGCAGCAGGAGCCGCAGCATGGTTGGATGCCGGCTCGATACCCGCAGCAGCCGGCCCGAGCGCCCCGCCCGCTTGCTGCGCAGCATATCCCGCCACCAGTACGCGTACTGCACGCCTTCGATCCCCAGGTCCGTGAGCACGCCCGTCAGATGAGTCGTCCGCACCACGCTGCCGGAGATGCGCGTGATGGTCGCGTTCTGCATGCCCATGGCCATGCTGGCCGCCCCGACCAGCCACCAGGCGCTGGCGTGGGTGCTCTCGACCCGGCCGGAGATCAGAAACTCCAGCCCGATCGCGAAGACCGCCAGCAGCAGCGCCTCGACCGCCAGGGGAAGAATATACTTCGAGCGCACGCCGCGCCGCCGCGCGCCTTCGGTCATCACGGCCGACAGCGCCGCCCCGAAGGTGAACGTCCCCAGCAAAAACGCCAGAAACCCGGCCGTATACCAATCCCCAACGGCCACCGCCTCGCCAAACCACGTCGTCGTCCCCGTCACATGCGACACCAATGTATGACACGACAGGAGGGCGATCACGTTGGTGTATCCGCCGATCCAACTCAGCGAGATCGCCAGCTTGGACTTCTGATGGAACGAATAGGCTTGTGCTGAAAGCATAAAAATTGAAATCTGCGCGCGGCGCTGCCGATGCGCTGGAGCATAACGTTTTATCGGCTCAATGGTGGATTAAATTTGGTGGCGCGATTGGGGCAGGGTGTAGCGCGCACTTTTGGCACTTTTGGCACTTTTGTTAAACTGGCCGGGGATGTGGGTGCTTTCATGGAGGATCGCATGCAATACGCGAACGATGACGAGCGTCTGGTGGCCGAGCAGGCGGTGTTGAATTTCCGGGA
>JBBRTW010000530.1:0-4505 GCA_038244055.1 Tepidisphaerales bacterium
CAGTTCAGACACCGACACCTTTAATATCAGCGGCGGCGCGGGCCCCAGCCATGCGTCCCGCTTTTCGAACTTTTCGGGCGACTCCTCCCCGACGGCCGACCGGGAAGGGCTGGCCGATAGGAAAGATTTCCCCGCGCTGGTTGCACACTATCGGGCGCGAGGAGCCGAGGGCATTCATGCTCTCGACTCCGGCGCGTTGGGATATTCGAAGGAGCAGTTTGAACAGGGAGCCGGTTTGGGCCAGGCACCGCAGCCGTTCTGGTTCTGGCGCACTAATTCCGATTCATCCGCCCCTGCCATCACCAATGGCACGGCCGGCATTGTTCTCGCCGGCGCAAACACCTACACCGGCGGCACCACGATCAACGGCGGCGCGCTCTCCCTGGACCATGGCCCGGCAACCAAAGAAATATCGATCATCGCAGGCGCGGATGTCATCCTTCTTGGCGGAAGCCAATCGCCGAATAACCTGACCTTCGGCGGCACAGTGAACTCGGGCGGCACGGTGCTCAGCACAACGGGCGGGATCGCCGGCACCGGAGGCTTGACTGTGAACGGAGGAACGCTCGACCTTAACGGGGTCAATGCCCAGACGATCAACGGCCTCGGGAGCGGCTATGTGGCGCAGGGCCTCACCAAGAGCGGCGCTGGAACCCTGACGATTTTGGGTGCGACTTCTGGCAATTTGGCTTGGAGCGGCGACGCAATCCATCTAACCGAAGGCATCAAAGGCGATTCGACCATCGCACTGGTTGTCGATCCATCTAAAACGACGAGCATCGTGGATGGGACCAAAGTCGACGGCGAAAAGCCTTTGCCGCTGACCACGGTGTCAGTGCTCAAGTTTCCGACGGAGGAGGCCCAGAACCAGCGCCGCACCGTCGCCAAGCTCATCGAACGCTCTCAGGAGCAGATTCGCCAGCGCGATTACAAAGGCGCGTTGGCCGTTCTCGATCAGGTTGAAAAGCTCGATCCGAACAACGACTATGCCAAGGGCGCTAAGCCGCTGGTGTACGACAACTATGAGCTTCAGGCCAAGGCCGTCACGCGCGACCGCTGGAATCGCGAGTTCACGAATCACATGAATGCGGCCGAGGAGAAGAAAGTTCCTTATGAGGACACCCTTCGCTATCCGGAGAATTGGCCCGATTTCTCGGGGAATCCGGTGGGTAAGCCCAACCCTGAGCCAGCCGCGACTCCAAGAGGCCGGGCCGATACCCAGCAGCAAGCCACCGCCGAAGTTCTGGAAAAGCGCCGAGTGGTCGCCAAGCTGATCGAGAGGTCGCAGGAGCAAATCCGCCTCCACAATTACAAGGAAGCGCTGGGTGTTCTCGACCAGGTCCTTCAACTTGATCCTCACAACGACTATGCCCGTGGCGCCCGGCCATTGGTTTACGACAAATTCCAGGTCGAGCAGCCCGCCGTTGCCAAGACCCTCGATGTCGCCGCGATTCAGGCCGATCGCCAAAAACTCGCCTGGACGGAGCAATACACCAAGGACCTCTCCGATGCCCGCGATGCCGTCGCCCTCGGCGATCGCGAGCGCGCTTCCGAAGCGCTCGGCCGGGCCCGCCAGGTGGTCGATGCGCAGCTTGCCCCCGTCTTCCCGGCCGAGGCGGGCGAGGCCCGCGCTCAGATCGCCCAGGTGCAGACTTCGCTGCTCAACAACGAATCCTACGCCCGCCTGAACGACAACCCCTTCAAGGCCGTCTCCGGCGATCGCGCCGAGCCGCTTTCGACTTTCTCGATCGATGTCGATACCGCCTCCTACTCCAACATCCGCCGCTTCATCACCTCCAACCAGCTCCCGCCGCCCGATGCGGTGCGGATCGAGGAGCTGCTCAATTACTTCCCCTACAATTACGATAAGCCCGCGCACGATTCCAAGGAGCCCTTCAAGGCTGCCGTCGAAGTGGCCGCCTGCCCGTGGAATACTTCGCACCGCCTGGCCCGTGTCGCCATCAAAGGCCGCGAAATCGCCCACGATAAGCGGCCGGTCTCCAACCTCGTCTTCCTCATCGATGTCTCGGGCTCGATGAACGAGCCGAAAAAGCTCCCGCTGGTTAAGGAGGGCCTCGCCCTGATGGTCAACGAGCTGACCGAGAACGACCGCGTCTCCATCGTCGTCTACGCCGGTAATGCGGGGCTGGTCCTGCCCTCCACCTGCGCCGATCCCCTCGGCAAAAAGGCCATCCTCGCGGCCATCGATAACATGTCGGCCGGCGGCTCCACCAACGGCGGCCAGGGCATCGAGCTGGCCTACAAGATGGCCTCCGACAACTTCATCAAGGGCGGCACCAATCGCGTCCTGCTGGCCACCGATGGCGACTGGAATGTCGGCATCACCGACCAGAGCTCGCTGACGAATCTGATCGAAGAGAAAGCCAAGACCGGCGTCTTCCTCTCCGTCCTCGGCTACGGCTTCGGCAATCTCAAGGACTCGACGATGGAGAAACTGGCCGATAAAGGCAACGGCCACTACGCCTACATCGACAGCCTCAAGGAAGCCAAAAAGGTGCTGGTGGAGGAGATGAGCTCGACCCTGGTGACCATCGCCAAGGATGTGAAGATCCAGATCGAGTTCAACCCCGCGCAGGTCGAGAGCTACCGCCTGATCGGCTACGAGAAGCGCCTGCTGCGGAAGGAAGATTTCAACAACGACAAAGTCGACGCCGGCGAAATCGGCGCGGGGCATTGCGTGACGGCGTTGTATGAGATTGTGCCGATGGCCGGCAAAGCCACGGCGACCACTCCCGCCGGTGGCGCAACTCCCGCCAAGACCGATGCCGATGTCGATCCGCTCAAGTACCAGAAGCACGAGATCGTCGCCTCCGAAGACCTCATGACCCTCAAGCTCCGCTACAAGCAGCCCGAGGCCGACAAATCCGCCAAGCTCGAATGCCCCGTCAAGGATTCAAACCTCTCCTACGCCAAAGCCTCCGAAGACTTCAAATTCGCGGCCGCCGTCGCCCAGTACGGCATGATCCTCCGCAACTCCCCCCACAAAGGCACCGCCACGCTCGATGGCGTGCTCGAACTCGCGGATGAAGGCAAAGGCAAGGACGAGAAAGGCTACCGCAAGGAATTCCTCGACCTGGTGAAGCAGACCAAGGCCCTGGTCAAAGGAAACTGAGCAAACTGAGCGAAGACTGTTGTTTCATGCAGGGCGGATCAGGGAAAGAAGACCCCCCTGATCCGCCTTCTTTCATTTCCGAAGATTTGAATTGCCACAGAGGCACAGGGGCACGGAGGAATTGGCCACAGATATTCACAGACAGGCACAGATGAGGAAAAACGTCAGGGTTGGCGAGAATTCCAGCCCTCACTGCCGCCGCAGCCACAATGGACTCTCCAATTAATGAATGAAATGCACCACCCAATTCCACTCCTTCATCTGTGCCCATCTGTGCATATCTGTGGCTGATTTGATTGTTCCTCTGTTCCTCCGTGTCTCTGTGGCGTTTTCATTCGGCCGTGTCAGAAGGCGGCGGCCCCATCTCCTCGATATCGCCTCCATCCGTCGCGCCTTCGAAATCCATCAAAAACAGAATCCGCGCCATCTCCTCCGCGCTCACCTTCTTGGCCAGGATGCGCTTGGCTTTGCGCACGCCGGTCCGCCTCGAGACGTGCGTGATGATGATCTGCTTGTTCTTCAGCTTGGGCAGCACCTTCTCCACGAACTGATCGACATGCAGATGCCGGCCGGCCTTGGCCCGCGCCTTGTGATCGTTCTCGTAGAATGTGCATTCGGTCAAGAGCAGCTCGGCATTGACCACATCCGCCTGATCGAACACCGGCCCGAAAGCCGTATCCCCCAGGTACGCCACCAGCGGCACCTCCAGCCGGTACTGGATGATGACCCCCTCCTTGCGGAGCTGCGCCAGTTCCTGCCCCGGCCGGCCAAAATACTCCTGCATCAGCTTTTCGCGCACCGAGACCAGCACATACCCCAGGCTCGCCCCGCCATGATGCGTCTCCACCGCGCGGATGATGAAATCCTTGCGGACGATATGCGTCTCCCCCGGCGCCATCCCCACCAGCTTGTAGGGCGTATTCTGCCGCTCCACCCCGCGCCAGCAGCGCAGCATCTGATCGACGGCCGGCACAAGCTCGCGCGGCAAAAGAATCGTCCCCGCCTTCATCCCCTGGAAATAGCGCTGCGAAAGGTAATACGCCAGCCCCGCCAGATGATCCATGTGCCCGTGGGTGATGCAGAGAATATTGGAAGTCAGCGCGAAGTAAGGCGCACGCCCGATGTCGAAGCAGACATCGAGCTCGGGAATCTGGCAGACCGATTCCTCCCCGGCCACGGAATAGCCGATGACGTGGATCGAATCGATGCCGATGCGGGCGAAGCGCTGAACGAGGAAGGAGCGGTCGGGCATGGAAGGAAGGGTTTAGGGTATAGGGTGTAGGGTATAGGAATTGAAGACGTCGCCGATCCGCGTCGTCTGACCTACACCCTATACCCTATACCCAATACCCTGTCATGTCCCCTTCCCCCC
>JBBRTW010000531.1:0-4505 GCA_038244055.1 Tepidisphaerales bacterium
CGCCGTGGGGCTCCTTGGCGGCGATCGATCTGAACACGGGCAAAATTGCGTGGAAAGTGCCGCTGGGGGAATACGATGAACTGACGAAGAAAGGGATTGCCAAGACGGGCACGGAGAATTTCGGCGGGCCGATCGTGACGGCGGGTAGGCTGGTGTTCTGCTCGGGGACGCGCGATAAGAAGATTCGGGCGTTCGATGCGAAGACGGGCGAGGAGTTGTGGAGCGCGCTGCTGCCGTATGAGGGGACTTGCCCGCCATCGACTTACAGCGCGGGGGGAAAGCAGTATGTGGTGATCCCGGCGACGGGAGGAGGGAAGCTGGCGACGAAGGCGGGGGATGCTTGGGTGGCGTTCAGGTTGAAGTGAATTCGGAGGAAGGAATTAAACACGAAGGCGCGAAGAAGAGAAGAAGTGGCTGCGCGACTGAATTACTGATGTATTGTGAGGTGAATCGATGGAGCGCGATTCAGCGCTCGGCCCTCACCCCGGCCCTCTCCCGAGTACAGGAGAGGGAGTTGGGGCATCGGATTGGTCGCGGTTATCGGCGTGGTTTGGGCGCGGGGGTGGCGAGTTTCATTACATCCGCTACTTCGATGCCGAAGCCTTTGAGCAGGGGGGATTCGGTGCGCTGGTTGACGGTGAATGTGTTGTGGACGGCATAGTTGCTCGCGGAATGTTTCAGGATCGTGATGGAGCGTTTCTGGGGATCGATGATCCAGTATTCCGGGATGGCGGCGAGGATTTTTGCGCAAATTCACTGTGGTTTACGGATGGCGTGGAAAGGGTCAGGAGCCGGGGGGAGATGGTTTGGCTGGCGTGAGGTTTCTGGTGGCCGGCTCCTGACCCTGAGAGTGCTGACTTTGAGAGCGGTTCGCACGGGCGGGACGCCCGTGTCACGGGGGAGGCTGGTTTACATGGCCATCTCGGCCATCTGGGGGTCGGAGGGGTTGTATTTGACTTTGATCTGGCGGCCGGCGGGGAATTTGTAGGCTTTTTTGCCGCGGAGGATGCGCTCGATCTGGTAGGGGTGGCCGGCGACTTCGTAGGTGCAGAGGATGATGGTTTCATCGCGGCGTTCGTTTTCATCGCGGACTTCGCGCTCGCTGGCGCTGGCGATGGTGCCGACGGTTTGCGAGGTCATTTTGAACATGGGGTGATGGGACATCACGACCATGATGAGGATGGCGAGGATGATGATGACGGCGATGGCGTAGACGAAGGGCATGGTTGCCGTCCATGCTATGCGGGGGGACGGGGGCGTCAACTTTTATCGAGGAGAGGTCAGTGAGAGGGCAGGGCAATCGCATATGGCATGAGATGGGCAGCAATTGCGGATTTCGGATTTCGGATTGAATTGCGGTCTTCAACCCGGAATGGAGCCAGCCCGCGCAAGTAGGCGCGGGCTGGGTCGAAGATTCGATTGCGATGCAGTGGGTTACGCCTGGTTGCGGATTTTGCGGGAGCGCCAGCCGGCGATGGCGGCGGCGAGGGGGGCCATGAGGATGGCGGCGGGGAGGGGAACGTTGGAGGTTCCGCCGCCGCCGTTTCCGCCGTTGGCGCTGAGGGTGCCGACGATGTCGATGGAGGTGACGATGATGCCGGGGACGGCGGTGATGTGGTCGCCGGGAGTGGCGTCGATGACGCTGCCGGCGAGTTTGCCATCGGACTGGAGGGCGGCCAGGAGGGCGGCGGCGTTATTGGGTCCGGTGATGGTCATGGTGGCGATCTGGGCGCCGGACAGGCCGTCGAGGACCAGGCCGGTATTGAGGCCGTCGAGGCCGAGGGTCCATTTGCCTTCATCGAGTTCGGCGACGTCGGTCAGGCCGTTGAAGGCGGAGAGGGTGATGGTGATGCTGTCGATGGAGGCGAGCTGGGCGTACTGCTGGCCGGTGAAATTCCAATCGGCGGCGGTGAGGGGATTGGTGGCGGCGGTGGTGCCGTTGAATCCGGATTGGAAGGTATTGGCGCTGAGGGTGACCTGAGCGGCCGAGGCAGCGCCCGCGCCGAACAAAGTTCCGGCCGCGAGGGCGAGGCCGGCGATCCAACGCCTGGTGTGAATGGACTTTTTCATGATGCACTTTCTCCGGCAGAAACGACTACCCCGGTTGCGCATTGGCGGCCGGTGGGCTATGACCCTCAAGGCCCGGCAACGCCAGTGCATACTTGGGGTTCATAGGGACTGTGCGCCATGGTTGGAAAAAGGCAAATAATTCGTGGGGCAATGGCGCGGCATCGCACGGAGCGGAGGTGAAACGGCGGCGATTTTATGGGGCGATGAAATGGAGGAGGGGTGGGAATGGGCCGGGGAGAGTGGGATGGGATTGCCTGGATTTCCCAGGCGACAGGAATGGGATTGGGGTGTGCGAGCGCCGCGAAAATGCGGAAATGAAAAACCCCCCGGGGTTAACCGGGGGTGGGCGGGCTTATTATTCGAGAATCGGATTAGGCCGCCAACTTGCGGGATTACTTGGCTTTGCGGAAGCGGCGGGCAAACATGCCGGCGAGGCCAGCGCCGAGGGGGGCGAGGACGACGGCCGCGGGAAGGGGGACGCCGGCCGTGCCGCCGCCACCGATGGTGCCAGTGCCTTGATTGCCGGTGAGATCGAGGGCGGCCTTGAGGGCGGCGGGGAAACCGATGGTGTTGCCGGCGGGGCCGTCAGCATCGGTATCGAGGACGCCGCCGGTGAGCTTGCCATCGGCCAGGGCCAAGAGAATCGCGGCAGCGGTGCCGGGATTGGTGACATTCAGGGTGAGGGTCACGATCTGGGCACTGCCCGTGAAGCCATCGAGCACCAAGCCGGTGTTAATGCCGTCGAGGGTGAGGAACAGATTGCCATGGTCGAACTCGCCGATATCCGAATCGCCATCGGCGATGGTCAGGGTGACGGTGATATCGGTGAGCGTGGTCAGATTTGACTGGCCGGTGAAGTCAAAACCAAGACCGCTGGTGAAGCCGTAGTTGCCGCCGGTGGTCTGATTGTAAAAGACGCCGTTCTCCTGATTGAGAGCGGAAATGGTGACGGGGGCTGCCGAAGCAGACAGCCCGAACGCGGCGGCCAGAAAACCAGCGGCCAAAATCGACTTGTAATTAACTCTCATGTTCTTGCCTCCAAAGACCTGTAAAAAACCCACTGAAATGAAACCAGTGCTTAGGTTACAGAAGATGCGCTCGCGGTGTCAAGCATGTTCTTTGGGCGCGCCATGAATTTATGGAATTCATACGCGGTTTGGCGCGTTTATGACGCCGCTCAACCGATCGGTTCGGGCGTGGGGGTCTCAAGAGGCCTCTGCCAAAGGAGATGCAAGCGCCAGTGGGCATCATCGAGGCGCGGGTAATCCATGCGGAAGTGGCAGCCGCGCGATTCGGTGCGGGCGGAGGCGGCGGTGGCGATCAGGGCGCTGACGGTGAGCATGTTCTGGACTTCCCAGCCGGAGACCGCGGCCGCGCCCAAGTCGTTTGGGTTGAACACTTTGTCCATCACATAGCGCGCCCAGAAGCCGATGATTTCGCGGGTTTCCGCAAGCGCCTGGCCATCGCGTTCGATGCCGACATTGCGCCACATCAGTGAACGCAGGGAGCTTTTAACGTCTGTGATATCTAATTCGGTTTTAGTGGATGGCGGGATTTTGTGGCCAAGTTTTAGTGGAAACTTGATGGTGGACTGTCTGGCGGCGAGCGCGGCATCCGCGCCGGCGCGAGCGCCGAAGGCGAGGCCTTCCAAAAGGGAATTGGATCCGAGGCGATTAGCGCCGTGGAGGCCGGAGCAGCCGGCCTCGCCGACGGCGTAGAGTCCGGGGAGGGAGGAGCGGCCGAGATCATCGGCGTCGATGCCGCCGATCATGTAGTGGGCTGCGGGGTGAATGGGGATGAGGGCGCGGGCGGGATCGATTTCGAATTCGTGGAGCAGGCGGGCGAGCTGGGGGAAGCGCTCGAGGAACTGCTTGGCGGGGAGATGGCGGACATCGAGATAGACGTGGGTGTGGTGGGTCTTGCGGATCTGCGAGACGATGGCGCGGCTGACGACATCGCGCGGGGCGAGTTCGAGGGAGGGATGGTAATCGCCCATGAAGCGGTAGCCGTTTTTGTCGACGAGGAAAGCGCCTTCGCCGCGGACGGCTTCGGTGATGAGGGCGCGGCTGGCGCCGGCGACGTAGAGAGTGGTGGGGTGGAACTGCACCATCTCCATATCCTGGAGGCGGGCGCCGGCGCGGTAGGCCATGGCGTGGCCATCGGCGGTGGCGATCTTGGGATTGGTGGATTCGCGATAGAGCTGGCCCGCGCCGCCGGAGGCGATGATGGTGCGCTTGGCCCAGATGATTTGGACCTGGGAGTCGATGAGGGCGATGGCACCGACGCAATGGGGAGTCAATTGTCCATGGTCCATGGTCAATTGTTCATTGTCCGTTGTCAGTGGTCCGTTGTCCGTTGATGAAGAGGCCGCGCCAGGACCAACGGACAACGGACCACTGACAACGGACGATGGACCTTCCCGCTTCTCGCTTCTC
>JBBRTW010000532.1:0-4426 GCA_038244055.1 Tepidisphaerales bacterium
CAGCGTCGGTGGTCACCTCCATTGACCATGGGCAATTGACAATGGACGATTGATCCCATGCTGGAACTCCCTCATACCCACAACTGCCTCGTCTGCGGCCGGGCCAATCCCCACGGCCTGCATCTGGCCTTGCACGTCGATCCGGCCAGCAGCGCCGTCCGCACCCGGATCACGCCGACGCAGGACCATATTGGCTTCGAAGGGATCATCCACGGCGGGTTGCTGGCGACGATTCTCGATGAGGCGATGGTCTGGGCCGCTACTTATGCCGGCCGGCGGTTTTGCGTTTGCGCGGAGATGACGGTCCGCTTCCGCCAGTCGGCGGGCGTCGGCGATGAATTGTGCATCACCGCCGCGGTCGACTCCGCGCGGAGCAAATTGATCACCACGACAGGCGAAGTTCGCAAGGCCGATGGCACGCTGCTGGCGACTGCGACCGGGAAATACATTCCCGTGCCGGCCGACCAGCACGCCCATTTCGTCGCCACGCTCGTCGATGACCCGGCCACGGCCGATGCGGCGGCGATGCTTCGGCCGACCTGAAGCGCCTGCGTTATCCGGGCGAAAGGGTCCCACTCCATCCTCAATTCTCAATCTGCTCTGCTGAAACCATTCGCTGAAGAGCCGAAAGGGTCAGGAGGGCTCTGTCTCAAACCCCACCGTGACACGGGCGTCCCGCCCGTGCTGGCGACATGGCGTGGGAAAAGACGCAAATTCGCCGATGTTTTTAGTTCGATGTTTCCAGCACGGCCGGGACGGCCGTGTCACGGGAAAGCATTGAGACAGAGCCGGTCAGGAGCCGGGGGACAATGATCAGCGTATGGGGCATTCCTGGTGGCCGGCTCCTGACCCTGACCTGTGGATTTCGGCAGAGCATTCTCCTCAATCCCCATCCCATCCGCCGCCCAGCGCCTTGTAGAGGCCGACCAGGTTCGTCGCGACCAGACGATCGCTCTGGGCGAGAAGATCTTCGGTGGAGAGGAGGGCGCGCTGGGCGTCGATGACGTTGAGGAAATCGCGTGCGCCGTTCTGATAGAGAGTGTTGGCGAGCTCGACGCTGCGGCGGTTGCGCTCGACGGCGACCGCCAGCAGATCGCGGCGGGATTGTTCCTTGGAGTAGGCGGTCAGGGCGTTCTCGACTTCTTCGAGGGCTGACAGAACGGTCTTGCGGTAGTTGAGGTCGGCCTGTTTGGTGCGCTCATCCTGCACGGTGATGTTGGAGCGGATTTTGCCGGCATCGAAGATGGGCCAGCTCATGGATGGGCCGATGTTCCAGAAATGGCTTTGCCAGTCGGCGAAGTGTTTCATCGTCTGGCTTTGCAGGCCGATCGCGCCTGTGAGGGAGAAGCGCGGGTAGAGGTCGGCGGTGGCCTCGCCGATGCGGGCGGTGGCGGCGGCGAGTTCGCGCTCGGCGCGGCGGATATCGGGGCGGCGGCGGAGGAGCTCGGCGGGCAGGCCGGGGGGGATGGAAGGGGGGCCCTGGGGAATGGGTTTGGCGGCGGTGAGGATATCGTAGAGGGAGCGCGGGGGGAGGCCCTGAAGTGTGGCCAGGCGATGGATGGAGGCATCGCGCTGCTGCTCGAGGAAGGGGATCTGGCTGCGCGTCTGGGCGACCAGCGCTTCGGAGCGGGCGACTTCGAGATCGCTGCCGCCGGCCAGTCGGGCCTTGGAGCGGGCGACCTCCACGGCGTCAGTCTGGATTTTCACGTTGCGATGGGCGATCTCGATCTGGCTCTGGAAGCCGCGGACTTCGAGATAATTTCGGGCGACCTCGGCGATGAGGGAGACGAGCACATCGCGCTGGTTCTCGATCTGGGAGGCCACCTCCGCATCGGCCGCCTCGACGGCCCGGCGAACGCCGCCGAAGAGATCGATCTCCCAGGAGGCGTCGAAGCCGGCTTGATACAGGTCGGTGGTGCTGCCGGGGGCGGCGAAGCCTGCGCCGGAGGAGCCGGAGGATAAGCCCCCTGAGCCGCCCGCGTTTCCGCTGGAGGCACCTTGTGAGCCGCCGAAGTTGAAGGCGTTTTCGCTGGTTTGGGAGCGGCGGTAGGAGGCGTCGGTATTGACGGTGGGGAAGAGGGAGGATGCGGAGATGCCGCGCTGGCCGCGGGCCTCGCGGACGCGGGCGGCGGCGGATTGGAGATCGAGATTGCCGGCCATGGCGCGGTCGATGAGCGCGTTGAGCTGCGGATCGTGGAAGACGGTCCACCACCGCGCGAAATCGACGGCCTGCGTGGCGGGCTGGGTGGTTCCGGTTTTGGCCTGGGCCGCCCACGCGCCGAATCCGCCGGGCAAGTCCATCTCCGGGCGGCGGTAGTCGGGGCCGACGGTGCAGCCTGTCACGAGGAGGAGGATTCCGCACACTAAAGAATTAAACGCGAAGGCGCGAATGCGCGAAGGAATCGCGAAGGAATGGGTGTTTTGGGTGGTGGCGTTGAGGTCATGCTGAGCGCAGCGAAGCATCTCGCCACTCGATTCAGGGCCGTATCGCAATGGGGACGGGCCTCGACGGATTGGCAAGATCCTTCGGAGTACCTCAGGATGCCAGCACATGTGAATCTTCGATAATCCGCCAGGTCTGATCGATGCCATATTCATCCTCTTCCGAGCAAGTTCAAGACCCTTCTCATCCTTCGCGTCTGCCTTCGCGCCTTCGCGCTTAATTCGGTTGCTCGCGTTTAATTCGATTGCGTCGATGGCTTGCTCGTCCCCTGTGTAGTCGCGCCGGCGGGGAGGGATTCGATGTACACATCCATCTGCTGGCCGACGAAGATGTTGGGGAGGGCTTGTTTGGGGAAGCTGTAGAGCACCTGGAGGACGCGCGTATCGACGCGCTCGGTGCTCTCACCCGTGAGCGAGCGCTTGGGGACGACGTAGGGCTCGACGCGGTAGTAGTAGAGCTCGGCCTTCTGGTCGCGGTTGCCGCGGACGAAGGCGACGGCCTTGGCACCTTTCTGGAAGCGCCAGGCATCGTTCTCATCGACATCGGTGCGCACGACCAGGGTCTCGATATCGCCGAGGACCATCAGCGGCTGGGTGAGCATGCTGTTCTGGGCGTACTCGCCTTCGTGGATTTTGACTTGCAGCATTGTGGCATCGACCGGGGCTTTGATGGTGAGCTTCTCGAGGCGGGCGGCGGCCGCATCCACACCGGCGGCGGCCGAGGCGACACCGGCGTTGGCGGCGAATAGTTGGGCTTTGGCCTCTTCGAGCTTGGCGCGGGCGACATCGATATCCGGCTTCCAGGTGCCGGCTTTGAGGAGGGTGAGGTCGGCGCGGGCGGCATCGAGCTTGGCCTGAGCGGTCTGAACGGCGTACTTGCGGCGGGTGAGATCATCCTCGCTGACGGCGCGCTGATCCTTCTCCCAGATCGCCTTGTACAAATCCCACTGGCTCTTCATATCCGCGGCGGTTGCCTCGGCCTCCTTGACCTTTGCCTCGGCGGGGGGAATTTCCTCGGGGCGGGGGTATTCGACCAGGCGCTGCAGATCGGCCTGGGCGCGGATGACGGCGGCGTTGGCCTGGGCGACCGCGGCGCTGGCCTCGGCGGCCTTTCCCTCGGCCTGTTTAAGTTCGGCCTTCTGGGTGAAGTTGCGAATCTGGAAAAGAGGCTGGCCTTTGGCGACCTTGTCGCCGATTTTCACATAGACGCCGATGACGGTGCCGCCCTCGCCGGTGCCGATGGCGATGTTCTCGGTTCTGGCTTCGACGATGCCCGCGCCGGCGATGTAGGAAGTAAACGGCGAGGCGGCCGGCTGGGCGATGGGCTGGGAAGCGGGGACGGGTTTGTTGCCGGCGCGCACGACGATAACCGCGAAGATCGCTCCGATGAGCGCCAGGGCGGGGATGACATATTTTAGGACCATAGGGACCTCACAAGCGATTGAACCGAACCATCGGCAATGATTTTCTTTCGCGGCATCTTGAGCTTGCGAAGGATTTGGCCTCGAAGGGATTGGCCGGATGTTTCGCTGCGCTCAACAGGACCGTTGATCACGTTCTTCGTTTGCCCTTCCTGCTCCTGGCTTTGGGCTCCGTGCCTGGGCGATTCGGTGGCCCATCCATATCATCCATTTCTTTGACCGCTTCGGGCTGGTGGGAATCAAACATAGGCCCTTTGCCGACTCTGACGATATGCCCATCATCCATCGTGGCGATGCGGTCGGCGAAGCTGAAGATGCGGGCATCATGGGTGACGATGACCAGGGCGCGGCCCTCGGCCATGGCGATTTCGCGGAGCATCTCCATGACCTTGTGGCCGGTCTCGTGGTCGAGGGCGCTGGTCGGCTCGTCACACACCAATAGCTTCGGCTCGTGCACCAGCGCGCGGGCGATCGCGACGCGCTGTTGCTGCCCGCCCGACAGCCTCGACGGCAACGACGTCGTGCGATCGCCGAGACCGACATGCGCGAGCATCTCGCGCGAC
>JBBRTW010000533.1:0-4421 GCA_038244055.1 Tepidisphaerales bacterium
CGAATGGGAAAGATGACGGGATTCAGTTTGGCAAAGTTATCAAGCGGGGCTGGCGGATCAGGTCACGTCGATGGAATCGAATCCGGACCCCTTTTCATGTCCGTCTCTGGCCTCTTCGCCCGGAGGGCGGGCGATTGTTGCCAGGGGTTTTAACCCCTGGACCTGTGGGGTGACTCGCAACTTCTTCCCATCCCCCGCCTTCCCCTCGCAACCCGCAACTCGCAACTCGCAACTTCTTCCCGGCCCAGGAGGAAGTAGACAGTAGTCAGTAGTCAGTAGAAAACTCGCAACCCGCAACTCGCCACTCGCAACTTCTTCCCGTCTCTGCATACCGCCTACTGCATACCGCCTACTGCTCGCTCGCGGGATGGTGGGTTGGGTTTTCTCTGGGCCGCGGTCGGATGGGGAGAGTGATCCTTCAACCGCCTGTACTCAGGCCTTGTGTTTCCGCCGCAACTGCGCAGCGGCAATCGGTTACCCGAACAGTCCGCCCTCCATCGGTGGCTCTTGCTCCCCCGGCGCGTTCGCTTGGGCGGGCGGCGTTGTTTCCTCCGGGTGTTTCTCGGGGGCGCGGTCGGGATCGACATATAAAAGCATCCCGTTGGATTCCAGCGGCATGCTCACCGCATTGATGTGCAGCCCCTCGCCATTGACCTGCACCGCCAGCGTGCGCTGGCCCTTGAGAAAGTCCACGATCTCGCGGAACAGCGTCAGCTTGATGAACAAAACCCCCGTCTCGTAGACGGTTGCGGGAATCACCGCCTCCCCCTTCTGGCCGGTCAGCCTCAAGCGCCCGCCCTTTCCCGCCGGCTCGGCCGGTTCCTGCCGGGCCTCGATCCGGTAATAGGGCCCATGCTGCCGGCTGGACGCCTTGGACCGATCATCGCGGGTCAGCTTGAGCGCATCGCGGAAGCGTTTTCGATTGACGATGAAGAACACCGAACCTCCCCGTGCCAGAACCATCCTGATGGAGATGATGATATCGGTTGGGAAGGCGATCGGCCAATGCGGCGTGGGGACATGGAGGTATACGCCGCCCGGCCTCTTACGTGAGCGGCTGGAAAAGAGGCGGCCAGACACGATGAATTCACCCACCGGCGGGGAATTCAATGCGGTGGACGCTACACCGCCTGCCTACTGCAACTCGCAAAGGGCAACTGACACCTCGCAAGGGGCAACTGGCAACTTCTTCCGCCCGCGGCATTCCTCGCAACTATCAACCCGCAACTCGCAACTCGGTCCTCGCGGGATGGTGGGTTGGGTCTTCTCTGGGCCGCGGTCGGATGGGGAGAGAGCCTTTCACGGTATGTACTCATTCCTTCCATTCCTCTTCCGCGCAAGTCGTAGCGGGGCTTTGGTTTGCCCAATCCCCCATCCACTTGCTACAGTGGGGTCATCCGCGAGTGCATGCTTCCTTAACCTTTGTGGGCCATCCACGTGGTCCCTGTTCGAAGTTCCCGAACTTTCCGCCCGTATCTATCTTCGCTACTCCAAAGTTCATGGAGGCACTAAAACCTTTTACGGCTTGCGGGAGCCCGATCTGAGATGGCTCGATGGACACCCCGCGGTCATCTGCTTTCTCTGGGACACCCAGCAAGCGCCCCTGATCGTCCCCTACGCGCCATTCGAAGATGCCTTCGCCGCGACCCATCCCGCCAGCGATGGTCAATATAAGGCGCAGGTCTATCTCGACCCGGAGGGCACCGAGTTGTACATCGCCGGTGCCGGGCGTTTCAATGTCGAAGGATACATCGGGTGGAATGAACTCAACACCTTCATCACTCCCATCGTTTCCAACACCGCCAGCACCCTGACTCACTCGCAGGTGCAGACGCTCCTTGGCGCGATCGGCAATGCCAAGGGCAACGATGTCTGGTTTCCAGCGGCCGATCGCGCGGCCCTGGACTTCTCCATGACCGATGCCTTCCCAATCCACGATGTATTGCCCGCCGCATATTCTTCCGTCCATCCGATTCTTTCCGAGGTCGATGTTGTCTGGCTGCACCGCGGCGCTGGCGAGATTGTCTCGCTGTTCGAGGTTGAACACACCACCACTATTTACTCGGGCTTGCTGCGCTTCAACGATGTCCACCTGACCGCGCCGCAGCTTCGTCCGCGCTTCAGCATCGTCGCCAACGACAGCCGGCGCGGCCTTTTCTCCCGGCAGATGAATCGTCCGACGTTTCGCGTCAGCGGTCTGGCCGAATTGTGTACCTTCATGCAATACGAGAATGTCCTCGACTGGCACCAGCGAATTGTGGAGAAGACATGAAATCACCCGTGCGCCGTAACAGGACCGTCTGGTCTGTCGTCTTTGTCGAACGCGGGTTCATCGAGAAAGTCCGCCTGTTCCAGACGCGCGAGTTGGCGGATCGACTCTGTCGCCGCTGGAAGAAGAAAGTCAATCCGGACTATGACGAGGTTGCAATAGTGCGCAGTCGGCTCCCGGCATGACCGCCGCCGTTGCAGTGCCCCCCTTTCGCCAGATGCCGTCTTCATTTCATCCCTCTTCGCCCCGAAGGGGCGGCGGAATGTAGCCACGGGTGGAGCCCCGCTGTACTCAGCGCGGGCGCAACCCGTGGATCAGGACGCGTCCATAGGATTTCTCCCTCCCCTCCTCCCGCCCCGGAGGGGCGGAGGGAGTACAATGCACTCAAGAAGTGCGATCCACAAAAGAGACCGACCATGCCCGGCACCTACTCCCAGATTCTTCTCCACATCGTCTTCTCCACCAAACACCGTCTGCCCCTGATCGCGCCAGAGGTTTCCGCGCGTCTCTATCCGTACATCGGCGGTATCATCCGTGCCGAGAAAGGCGTGCTCTACGACATCGGCGGCATCGAGGATCACGTGCATCTCTATCTGCGCTGGCGCGCGGATGAATCGGTCTCCGATCTGATGCGCACCACGAAGGCGCGGTCCTCCCGCTGGGTCCACGAAACCTTTCCCGCGCTGGCCGCGTTCGCGTGGCAGGAGGGGTACAGCGTCTTCTCGGTCAGCAAATCGCAGGAGGAAGCGGTGCGGAAATACATCGATGGACAGGCCGAGCATCACCGCAAGGAGGATTTCAAGTCCGAACTCCTGCGCCTGCTCCGCGCTCACGGGATTGAGTTCGATGAGCGGTATGTGTTTGATTGAGGTGGAACCGCGCCGAACCCTTCCTCCGCCCCTCCGGGGCGGGCGGGGGGGGGCGGCCATCAGCCACGGGTTGCGCGGGCGGAGTACCGCCGCGCTCCACCCGTGGCTACAATCCGCCGCCCCTCCGGGGCGAAGAGTTCATCGTTTCACAATGGAGGCGTCTGGGTATGATCGAGCTTTGGGAAACAGCATGTTGCAAGTTTTAGCGTTGAGCCGCCTCCTTCATCCTCTCCGGCATCCCCCGCGACGATGTCGATTACATCCTCGGAACCTTCCAGGGGATCGTCAAAGAGGATCAAGACGCCGAAGGCGAAGGGGAAACCCGGCGAATGATTGTGGAGTTGTATGACGAATACATGGAGAGGAGCCATCGAATATGATTAACTCTTTGGATGAGCTGCTGGCTGCTCTAGAGTCGGGGACTCTAGTTGAACACCGGCATGTAAATGTAGAACTTAAAAGCAATTGGCACCAAGACGTTGGGAAAGACATCAGTGCGCTCTGCAACAAGTTGTCGCTCTCGCGCGCCTTCGTGGTGATTGGCGTGTCTGACGGAGGGGTGTTATGTGGCCACAACCAGCAATGGGTCAAAGCGACAGAGCAGCAAGCGAGCGGTCACCTACACCATTACCTCGACCCTTTCCAAGCCTGCGGAAACGTGGAGGCGAAATTCGTGCGTGGCGCTTGGATCCTGGTCATGGAGATTGCAAACCCGGGCGCTCTCGTATATTGGAACGGCAAGCCCTACAAAATCCAAGGCACGAATTCTAAGGAGATGGAGCCAGAAGAAAGCCACGGCCTAACCCTCAGCTTGCCAGGTTTGAACGATTATTCTAGCCAGACACGGGAGGCCCCCGCGGTCGATGCGGCCGCCGTGCAACAGTTGGCCCTGAGAATCTCCTCTCGTCACCAGTCAGGGCTCTTCGCGGACCTCCACGCCGTTGGCACCGAATCCACAATCCACCGCCTTGGAATACGTGGCAAACAAGCCAGCCGCATTCTGTTCGGAGACGTATCCTGCCGCCTAGTGTTCTACGATGTGGCCGATCATCCGACGCGGGATGAGGTGATCCGACCGCTATATCGGTTGTTTGATAAATCAATTCGGCAGGATGTAAACGACTTTTTGCTGAAAGGTAAAGTGTAATTGTTTACCGCCTCTCCCGCACCTTTTCCATCGGGCGGCGTAGATACTCCTGGCATGGAGGCCGATCCCACCCATTTCCCGTCGCCCATTTGTCCTGGTTGTGCCCGGCGTGATCGCCGGATCGCCGAATTAGAAG
>JBBRTW010000534.1:0-4420 GCA_038244055.1 Tepidisphaerales bacterium
TGCGGGCCATCGGCAATCCCGGCGCGCCCAAGGCCGGACCGTACGATCCCAACCACATGAACAATCCGCGCGGCATCACCATCGACCCGCGCGGTCGAATCTGGGTGGCCGAGGAAGATGCCAAGCCCAAGCGCGTCAGTGTCTGGAGCGCCGATGGGAAGCTGGAGCGCGCCTTCTACGGTTCGGCCGAGTATGGCGGGGGCGGGTCGATCGATCCGCTGGATAAGACGAAGTTTTATTACAACGGCATGGAGTTCAAGCTCGACTGGGAGAAGGGAACCAACCAGCTCGCATCGGTTTTCTATCGGCCGGGGCCTGATGATCTGCATCTTTCGTTTCGAGCGGGAACGCCGCAGAACGCGACTTACATGAAGGGCCAGCGCTATTGGACCAATGCGTACAACAGCAACCCGACCGGCGGGCATGGGACGGCGTTTGTGTTCATCGATCGCGATGGGATTGCCGTGCCGTGTGCGGCGATCGGGCGGGCCAATGACTGGCCGGCGTTCAACACGATCCCTTCGATCTGGCCGGCCGGAACCGATCCCAAGGGCGATTCGCACGGCAACAAGGCGGCGTTTTTTGTGTGGAGCGATCTGAATGGCAACGGGCTGATGGAAGAGAACGAGGTGAAGCTGCAAAAGGGATCGTGCGGCGGAGTGACGGTGATGCGCGATCTATCGATGGTCGTATCGCGCCTGGAGGGGAAGGCGGCTCGCTTCGCGCCGAAATCGTTCACCGACAAGAGCGCCCCGATCTACGACCTTGCCGCGGTTGAAACCCTCGTCGATGGCGTCAACACGCCCCCCTCCAGCGGCGGCGATCAGGCTTTAGCCGATGTCAGCGGCTGGAGCGTCCATACCACCGCCCCCAAGCCCTACAAAGGCAGCGCCATCGGCGGCGCGGATCACGGCAATGCCGTCTGGAGCTATCCGAGTTTGTGGCCGGGGTTGCACGCCTCGCACGAAGCCCCCGTGCCCGATCGTCTCGGCGAAATCATCGGGCATACGCGGCTGCTGGGCGATTTCTTCTCGGCCGGCGGCCAGACGATGTTCGCGATCAATGGTAATTGCGGGCCGATGTACGTTTTCACCAGCGATGGGCTGTTCGTGGCGCAGTTGTTTCAGGATATGCGCCTGGGCAAGCCCTGGCGGATGCCGGCGGCGCAGCGGGGAATGCTGCTCAATGAACTCACGCCGGGGGATGAGAATTTCTGGCCGAACCTGACGCAGACGGCGGATGGCAAGGTGTACATCGCGGCCGGGGGATCGAATGCGATCGTGCGCGTGGATGGGCTGGAGACGGTGAAGCGAATCGCGGCGATGGATTTGAACGTGACGGCCGATGATCTCGATAAAGCGCGGGAGTTTTACGCGCGGGCCGAGGCGGCGCGGCAGGCGGCGCAGGGCCGGCGGGTTCTGGCGGTCGCGATGCGAGAGGCCGCGCCGAAGGTGGATGGAAAGATGGAAGACTGGGCCGATGCGCTGTGGGTCGATATCGACAAGCGCGGCACCAACGCCTACTTCAACTCCAAGAGCGAGGCCTACAACGTCACCGGCGCGGTGGCCATCGCGGGCGACAAACTCTTCGCCGCCTGGCGGACGCGCGATAAGGACCTGCTCAAAAACGCCGGCGATGTCCCCAACGCCCCATTCAAAACCGGCGGCGCGCTGGATCTGATGATCGGGACCGACCCCGCCGCCGACCCCAAGCGCGGCAAGCCAGTCAACGGCGATCTGCGCCTCCTCGTCACTCAAGTCGCAGGCAAGACGCGGGCCTTGCTGTATCGGCCTGTCGCGAGTGGCGAGAAGAGCGGAGTGGCGTTCTCATCGCCGGGGCGGACCATCACCTTCGACCGCGTTGAAGATGTCAGCGCGCAGGTAAGCCTCGCGGGCGACGATGGGAATTTCGAAATCTCCATCCCCCTCGCCGTGCTCGGCCTGAAGCCAACCCCCGGCCAGACCATCAACGGCGACATCGGCATCCTCCGCGGCAGCGGCACGATGACCACCCAGCGCGTCTACTGGAGCAACAAGGCCACCGCCATCGTCGCGGATGTCCCGAGCGAGGCGGAACTCCTGCCGAGGCTGTGGGGAAGGTGGGAGTTCGCGAAGTAGAGGCTGATTCACCGCAGAGACGCAGAGACGAATCAGAAATCAGAAATCAGAAATCTGAGATTTGAAATCTGAAATCTGAAATTATTCCGCTTTCCTCCGCCAGATTCCCCGACCCCCACCGTAACTCCTCCAGAACAAGCCCGAATGCGTCATTCGGGCTCCTTCGCCGGAGGCCGCCATGCTCGATAAACCCGCCGTCCCAACCGTCGCCAACACGACCTCGCCAGCCGCTCCGGCCAAACCAAATCTTCCGCAAGTACAGTCTGTCACTCATGTTAACCACCCCAGGCTCACACTCGCCAGCGGATTCTGGGGCCGACAAAAGACCTTCGACGAGATGACCGCCCCCCGGGGCATTCGAGATGGAGGAACTCCCGCTCATGATGAAACCTTACCGGACTCGCCCTCATCCCAGGTGACCGATCCCCATGAAAGGGGGTGCTGAAATCCAAAAACCTCTGACTGAAGTCTCCTCACTCATCCCGACCGGCGGGCCGCAAGGCTCGCCGGTTTCGTTATGTGCGATATCGGCCGATTCAGGTCTTAATGCGCGGCGTTCTTATTGGAATCGGAGTGGCCGACGGGGCATGGGGATTTCTCCTCATTTGAACGTTCAACCTCACCCCATGGAGGGCCGATAGTTAGCTGATCATGCAAATCCAGCGAACGCGACCATTTAATGGAGTCGGCCGATGAAATCCGTGAAAGCCACCCTTGCCGCATGCGCCTTTACGTTGGCCGGTTCCGCGATCGCGGTGCTGGCCATTAAGGTGTACCACCCCCACTGGCTCATGCCCGCCGCCGCACCGGCCGGCCAGACACTGGTTTCCACGGACGCGCCCCTGCCGGCCGTCACACTGCCCGCGCTCACGCCCGCGCCCGAAAATTCGACCCAGGCGATGACCCCGCCGCCGGTCATCATCCAGCCGCCCGCCACTCCGCCCAACAACCCGTTCAGGCGCAATCTCGTCACCGATGACATGCTTGGCCGAAACAACCTGGCCAAGGTGCTCAAGGATTGCCGCACGAAATTGACCGCCTACCAATCCCAGCACGATGGCGCGCTGCCGAATTTCCAGAGCTATCCTGGCTGGAAACAATTGACTTTCAAAACCCGCGTCGATGGAAGCCCCGTCTCCGGCGGCCCGCGCGGGCCTTACATGAATGATGCGCCCATCAACCCCCTCAACGGCAACGGCGCGGTCGGCCTGGTCCGCCACGATGTGATCGCAGGCCAAATCATGCCCGGCCAGGGCCTCGGATTCGTATTCAATATCAGCAACGGTAAACTATGGGGCACCGACGCGGACGGGCGGACGATTTTCGATGAATCGTCCGCGCCGGCGGATCGGTAACGTTGTGGTGCGCATGGAGGCGCTGTTCGATGATCAAGGCCAATCTCTGGGTTCGAATCGCCGCGGCGCTGCTCGATCTGGCGCTGTTCATGCCGATTTATTACGCGGCCATCTATCTCATCGCCAGACTGACGGGTGGAAGCCGGGCCACGATGTGGGATCGCAATCCGATCCTGATGTCGGCCGCCCTCGGGAATCTGCTCTTTCTGGCCTACAGCAGCTTCGACTGGATCGCCGGGGCAACGCCCGGCAAGGCGCTGCTGCGGATGAAAATCCTCAAGGCCGATGGCGCGTCCGCTGCGCGCGGAACGCTGGCCGTCCGCTGGGCGATCAAATGGAGCGTGCGCATCTTCGGACTGATGGATGCCGCCGCCGCCTTCACGCGCCCGCGCATGCCGATGGCCAAGGCGGGGCTGGCTTTTTTCTATCACGAGCCCGCCAACTTCGCGCTGGCGCGGTATCTGGGAGAGGCGGCGCTGATCGCGGTGGCGGCGGGGATGCTCTGGACACTCAAGGAAAACGGACGGTCGTTGCAGGACTGGCTGACCGGCACATGCGTCTATCGCAAGGCGCTTGCGCCGGCCAAGCGGGGATTCGAGCCTGTCATTGGTGAGAGGGAGCCGGTGAGGGTGGAGAGTCTTGGGTCTGAGGCCTGAAAACTAAAAACTAAAAACTTAAGGCAGCGAGCGCTAACCGCGATCGAACGCATTTGGAACCGGGATTTTCCGGCCTCGCTTAGCCTCTAAGGTGAATGGCGTTCGAAGCTTTAAGTTTTTAGTTTTTAGTTTTGGATTCTCCGCCTCATCTTAAAATGCGGCCCCACATCCTCGATGTGAAACTCCTTCGAAGCGATCACCCACCCCTGCTTCTCGTAAAACCCCACCGCCTCCTTGCGGGCGTTGCACCAGAGCTGGCGGATGGGCGAGACTTCGCGCGCCGCGGATTCCA
>JBBRTW010000535.1:0-4417 GCA_038244055.1 Tepidisphaerales bacterium
CGCAGACGCCGGTTCAGCGGCCCGCGGCGCACCCCGGGGCAGTAATTCAGCGCCCCGCAGCGCACGCGCCTGCGGTGGCGCAGCGACAGGTCGGGCAAACGCCCGCGGCAGCGCCCACCCAGCGGCCTGTCACCGCCGCGCGCCCCGCCCCCACTCAAGCTCCGATTGCCGCCCAAGCCACCGCGCCCGCCGCGCCGCATTCGGCCGTCATAGCCCAATCGCCGCCCGCGCCCGCCGGGCCGCATCCAGCCGTCAGAGCACAATCGCCGCCCGCGCCCGCCGCGCCGGCTGGTCCGGTTGCTGCGGCGATTGCCATGACTCCAGCGCCCGCCTCGATACTCGCCGCGACCGCACCCGCGAAATCCGCCGAGCCGGCTACGCCCGCCAACCCCGCTGCTTCTCAGCCGCAGCGCGTTCAGGTCAAGGCCGTCGCCCCCGCCGCTCCAGGCTCCTCCCGCGCCAAGATTGATTCGCTCGCCGGCGATCCCCTGGCCCTCCCCGCCGCCCAGCCGTCACCCGCCGAGTCGCGCTCGCGCAAGATCAATACGCTGATCACGATCGCGGCCCTTCTGACCATCGTCATCGGCGCTGGCGTGGTTTATGTGCCGCGGTGGATCAAGAACATGGGCCAAAACGGTACGGGCGCGAGGCCGGCCGACAATCCCGATGCGCACGTGGCCGAGTACGTCGTCGGGCCGGTCCTTCCCAATTCCAATCCCGTCTGGTCGCTTCGCCCGGATGTGCCCGCCCAGCCGCTTCGCCTGGCCAATGACTTCCGCCTGACCATCGCCGCGCAGCCGCCGCTGCGATTCAATCCCGCTTCGCTCATTCTCGCCGCGCCGCCCAGCCCCTTCGCGGCCATCGCCTCCACCCCCGATTCCGACCGCGGCGCCGCCGAGACTATTTCCATCTGGAATCTCACCACGCAATCGCGCACCGCGCAGTTTCGCCTGGCCCAGCATCTGGCCTTCCCCGCGATCAGCCGCGACGGCGAGTATTACGCCGGGCAGGCCTGGGAGGAATCCTCCAAGTCCAATCGCGTTGAAATCTGGTCGACCTCGCGCGGGCAACTGGCCCATGCGATCTCCAACCCCGGCCCCTCCGCCATCGCAACCGATGTGGTGATCGGGTTCCCGGTGGAGGATCAGGTGGCCATCCTCGGCGTCGACAAGCTCCAGGTCTGGGATCTGAAGACCAAGGCCATCGCCCGCGAGATTCCCCTTCCGCCGCGCTCGATCGATACGCACGTCGCCGCCAGCGCCCGCTTCAATCTCGTCGCTGTCGCCGATTCGCGCCGGCTCTATCTGGTCGATCTGGCCGAAGGAAAAGTGGTCGGGCCAGCGCCGATTCCCGAAGCCCTGGCCAGCCACCGCAATCGGCTCTCGTTGCAGGCGATCGAGTTCTCCCCCGATGGGGGCGATGTCGGGCTGGTCTTCGACAATCGGCAGTCCGCCCGGCGGATCGCGGTATTCGATGTCGCCACCGGCCGCCTCAAGGAAATCCACACGCCCGCCGCCCCGGTCTATCGCGGCGGCCCGGATTTCCAGTGGCTCAGCGGTGGCAACGGCTTCCTGGTCGGCGCGGGCATCCTGATCGACCGCGCCACCTCCGCGCAGGCCGGGCAGATTTACGGCGACCTTCCCGATGAAGGCCTGGGCGGCGTTCTGGCGGGCCTGCTGGGCGATGATCGCGCCCTGATCGCGTGGGATAAACATCCCAAGTCGCTGGTGCTGCGTTCGATCCCCGTGGCCCGCGAGAAGGCATCGTGGCTCAAGGTCTCGATCGTGTCGGCGTCCGCCGTCAAATACG
Source organism: Tepidisphaerales bacterium (assembly GCA_038244055.1). Lineage (GTDB taxonomy): Bacteria > Planctomycetota > Phycisphaerae > Tepidisphaerales > Tepidisphaeraceae > DASPKW01. Next base: position 1,810 of record JBBRTW010000535.1, read on the forward strand.
ACCAGTTGGCCTGCATCGGACGCGAATTCGGAAATTCCAGCGGCACGAACTCGGCGCTTTTGCAGAACGGGCGCTTCATCGATCGATCGCAGGTCTTCCTGGTTGTCGAGACCGCATTCGCCGCCGCCCTGGCGGACGATGCGCCGGCATCGGTTGCGCTTCGGCCGGATCAGTTCGCGCTGATCGCCGATGGCCAGGCGCGAGCGCCGATCGGCACGCTTACGCCCGAGGGGGTTTTCTCGGTCGAGCGGCCGGAATATGAATTCCGCAAGGGGGATTCCGTCGCGCCGCGGCGCTCCATCGTGTTCCCATGCAGCGGCCGGGAGCGCTCGATCGCCCTGCGCATCGGCAATGCGTTTCAGGCGCTGGATCTGCCCAGGGATTTCTCCCCCGCGCCCGCGCCGACGGTGATTCCCAGCATCGCCGAGCGCCTGCCCGGCTCGGCCTTCAGCGCGGAGAACGATACGCAGGCGGTCGTGGTCGATCTGAAATCCGCGCGCCTCGGCACATTCGAGGCCGAGCCCGCCATTGCCGATCAGGCGGCCCTGCGCGTGACCTATTCCCCCGCCGATTCCTGGCTGCTGACCGTCACCTTCGATCTCACCGTCAACGCCGCCCGCATTGCCTCGCGCACCGTGCGCCCGGGCGCGCCCAGGCTGGGATTGCTCCTCGCCGATGGCACGCACATCCGCCCCGCCGTGCAGTTCCCAGGCCCGCTGCCCGAAACCCTGAAGGCCGGCGAAAAAATCCAGCAGACCTGCCTCTTCGTCCTCATGAATGACCCCGGCCGATCGCGCACCTTCCGCCTTACCTACGACAACGCCCCCGTCGCCATCGTCAAACCCGACACACCGACAGCGCGATCGGTCCCGTGAACCGGCGGATGCCAAATCGCCTCTACTCGGTAGCGGGCCAGGCCTGAGGGCGACCGCCGCAACCATTAAGCCGCGCTCCGCAACCAAAAGCCCATTCGCTTTCGTCCCATTCCACCGTCTCACCGTCTCATTGTCTCATTGTCTCATTGTCCCCTCTTTGACCTCCACGCCCCGCGCCCGTAATCTCTCCCCATGCGCATCATTCGCTTCCTCTCCGCCGGACAGACCCACTTCGGCCAGCCCGTCGACGATTCCTTCTCCGCGGCGACCGTCATCGAAGGCAATCCCATCCTCGGCCCTTCAAAGCTCACCGGCAATCGCCTCAAAATCGACAAGCTCCTCGCCCCGCTCATCCCCACCGACATCCTCTGCATCGGCCTGAATTACCGCGAGCACGCCGCCGAATCCGGCTCGCAGATCCCGGAGAATCCGATGCTCTTCATCAAATCCTCCAACACGCTGAACAATCCCTTCGATGCGATCCCCCTGCCGAAGTTGTCGGACCAGGTCGATTACGAATGCGAGCTGGCCATCGTCATCGGCCCGCGCCCCGCCAAGTATGTCTCCCGCGCCGATGCCTTCGATTACATCTACGGCTACACCGCCGCCAACGATGTCTCCGCGCGCGACTGGCAGCGCGAAAAACGCCTCGGCGGCGGCCAGTTCGCCCGCGGAAAATCCTTCGATGGCTTCTGCCCCATCGGCCCCTGCATCGTGACGCGCGATGAAATTCCCAATCCCAACGCCCTGCGCATCAAGACCATTCTCAACGGCCAGACCATGCAGGATCACACCACCGGCGATATGATCTTCGACGTGCCCACCTTGATCGAATCGCTCTCCAGCACACTCACCCTCCGCCCCGGCACGATCATCCTCACCGGCACGCCGCAAGGCGTCGGCTTCGCCAGGACGCCTCCAGTCTGGCTGAAAAACGGCGACACCTGCATCGTCGAAATCGAAAAGATCGGCCGCCTGGAAAATCCTCTCCGCGGCGAATAGCCTCAAACCGGGGTGCCATGCGTTAGACCCGCGGCCAAAGGCAGACAATGAGACAATGGGACAATGGGACAATGGGATGACGGGACGTCTGGGTGGGTGACTGCTCGGAGGAGGGTGTTGGGTATCGAGACGCGCCCACCATTCGTGGGGAAGCTCAATCTGCGGATGGATGTTGGTCTCCTCATTGTCCCATTGTCTCATTGTCTCATCGTTTCATCGTTTCATCGTTTCATCGTTTCATCGTTTCATCGTCTCACCCTCCCTTCGTCTCATTGTCTCCCCCCCCTCCCAGTCATATCATCCCCCTCATGGCTAAAATCGCATCTTCTGATTCGCTCGCGCTCAAAACCACGGCCGAATACTCCGGCAAAAAGCTCCGCGTCGCCTACATCGGCTGCGGCGGAATCGCCCAGGTCCATCTGGCCGCGCTCAGGGAATTTCCCGATGTGGAAATCGTCGCCGGCGTCGATATCGATCCGGTCCGACTGAAAGTGATGGAAGAAACCTGGGGCATCAAACAGAACTTCTCCGACTGGAAGAAGATGCTCAAGACCGTTCGGCCCGATGCCGTCAGCATCTGCACGCCCAACGGCTTGCACATGCAGCCCGCCATCGATGCCGCCAGCGCCGGCTGCCATGTCCTGGTCGAAAAGCCGATGGCCATGAACCCCGCGCAGTGCCAGCGGATGATCGATGCTGCGAAGAAGCATAAGGTCATCCTCCAGGTCGGC
>JBBRTW010000536.1:0-4417 GCA_038244055.1 Tepidisphaerales bacterium
ATCGCTCGTCAAGAACAGGCTCCAAGGCTTCGAACTTTCGACGAATCCCTTCCAAACTCATTACATCCTGCATGAATACGATTAGAACAGGTCAACTAGAAATTGAACAGGTTATTCGTGCGCGAGCCCTTAGCGGCCACACGCTCGCTGCAGGGATCGTTTCTGATAACGGCAGCGCGACAATTGAAAACGGCGTCATAGAGTCCGTAGCCCTAGTCGTTGGGCTTAATGCCCCCACCCACTTCATAGTCGGCGAAAATGCTTTCGTCAACATCACGAAGGGAGACGGCGGAGTCCGTGTGGAATCCTCGGCAAACGGTTCATTAGAAATCAATCTCAACGGACGCCTAAGCGCAAAATATCTCGTCGTTTCGAGCAATGAAGGCCAGAATAGTGTTTCAGTTTCCGGCAACGAGGCGCAGCTATCGATCACGAACGATATGCAGATTGGACGTATGCGTCCGGTGAAGTGCAGGCCGGTCGCACCTTGCCAAACACGACCAGAGGTTGGAGAGTCGGCGATCCGATCAACAACTTGACCGCGAAGGGGGATGTGCCACCATGGAGCGCCGTTTGCCAGCGGATTTGGAAAAACGAGGCGTTCTCCAATACCGAGAACTACGCGGTGGAGAATGTGGCGCGGATGCGAAAAGGACTTGCTCCGCAGCGGTTCAATGAGGAGACCGGTTTGTTGGAGAGCATGGAACTGCATCATTGGCCCCCGCAGCGTGAAGGTGGGCTGTTCGATGTGCAAAAGGTCTGGCCGAGCGAACACGCCAATATCGATCCGTTCCGCAAGATTGGAGGTTAATCGTGCCCGCTTTTGATAAAGAGTTCGCCGCCGCTCAAGGAAAGCCGGTCGCGTACCAGGGGAAGAACCTGCTGCGGCTCGACAGGTTGCCAACCGCTGGCGTGATGAAACTGCGTCTGGTGTTCGAATCCGTCAATGCGAAATGGCGGCAGGGTGTCCGATTGAAATGCGCTGGCACATTCAGGATCAACGGGCAGAACATCCCGGGAACCGGCGGCTTCGTCTTGTGGCGCGACACCGCGCCCGATTCGGTTGACGTTGAACTGATCGATGGAGCGCCGACGGTGACCGTCTACAACGTTTGGGACACCGGCGATGGAACCATTCACTCCTGGCACAACGGTGCGGCCATGATCGTCGAAGAGTTGTCTGATGGCCGGCGGTATCGTTGCAACGACGGCGAACCCGACGATGATTTTGATGACCTGATCTTCCGCTTGGAGTGCGCGCAGTAGCCGAAAGCCGTATTACGGTGCGATCCATCGCCCCGGCAGCAGTTCCTCCAACCGGCTCACCGGCGTGGCGGCGATCCGCTCCAGCACGTCGCACAGGTATTCCCACGGATTGAGCCGGTGCCGCTCGCAAGTGGCGATGAAACTGAACAGGACGGCGGCGGTGTTTCCGCCCTTGTCGCTGCCGCAGAAGGTCCAGTTGCCCCGGCCCACCGCGATCCGCCGCAGGGCTCTTTCGCTGACGTTGTTGTCGATGTCCAAGTCGCCGTCGGTGGTGTACACGCACAGCGCGTCCCATTGGTTGAGCGCATACGTGATGGCCTGCCCCATCGGGCTTTTGGGCAGCACGTCCCCACCGTGGGCGGCCTGCTGCGTTTCCAGCCACGCCTTGAACTGCGCCAGCCGGGCCACGGTGTGCTGCTGGCGCAGCTCCAGGCGGATGGACGAAAGGCCGCGGGCGTTTTCGCTGTCCTTCTGCGCTGCGAACTGTTCCTGGGCCTGGCGCTCCACGTCATACAAGAGCCGGATGTACGCCAGCGCCTGGGCCGAGCGCGCATGATCGCTGTTCCTCGCGTCGTGGAACTTTCTTCTGGCGTGGGACCAACAAGCAACCTCGACGACCTTCCCGCCGGCCTGCCCGGCGTAGATGCCGTCGTAGCCGCCGAAGGCATCGGCCTGAAGATAGCGAATGTCATCCTTGCCCCATCCTTGAAGGAACTTCATCGGGCCGTCGCGGCTGCGGCTGGGCGTGTAGTCGAACACATCGTGAGGATGATCGGCGTCGCCGTGGTAGTTCCAGAACCGCCCGGTGCGCGCTTGCTTGAGCTTCTTGTCCAGCACGTCCACCGGCGTGTCGTCGGTGTGGATCACCTTCGACAAGAGCACCCGGGCCGCCATCAGATCGTAAAGCGGACGCAGGGCATCGGCACAGGCCGCCATCCAGTCGCACATCGTCGAGCGGCTGATGTCGATGTCGTGGCGGTCGAAGATCCGCTCCAGGCGGTTGAGCGGGAGGGCTTCTGATCTTCGCTCAGATCGATGACCTTGGTCTCGCGTGGCAGGTCGGCGGGGAGGCGGCGCCGGCCGTGGCCATTGTTGCCGGTGGGCTTGGGCGCGGCGGGCTCAATTGGCACCGGCGCGGGCGTCTGCTGCTGCTGGGATTGAAGTTGCTGGAGCAAGTCGGCGAAGAGCACCTGCTGGTTGGGATCGATCTTCTCCGCCGAGCGGCCGTAGAGCCGCCCCAGAAGCTGCTGGAGCTGGTGCTCCAGTTGAGCGTTCTCGCGCTGGACGTTCTTGAGTTGATCGATGAGCTGCTCGTTGACGCGTCGCGCCAGTTCCAGTTCCTGGCGGAGCTGCTCGGGCGAAGCGGGAAGGGAAGTGCAACCGTCCGTGATCACGCCCTCTGTAACGCGCCGGCTCGAAAAGTATTTTTGGCCCGAGAATTATTTTTGTTCGGCGGGCGTTTTGGGCGTCCGACTGAACCGCTTGACGCGCTTGATGCTTCGCAGGTCGATGCCTTCGAGCAGCATGGCCAGTTCGCTGGCTTTGACCTCGACGCTGCTCTGTCCCTCGGCCACGCGCGGGAAACGAAACGTGCCCTCCTCCAGCCGCTTGTACCAGATGCAAAATCCATCCTTGTCCCAGTAGAGGATCTTGAGCTTGTCGCCGCCGCGGTTGCGGAAGACGAACAGATTGCCCGAAAGCGGATCTTGCTTGAGCGATTGCTGGACCATCTCGGCCAAACGATCGAAGCCGCGGCGCATGTCGGTGGCCGCCGTGCAGAGGAAGATGCGCACGCCCGGAGACTGATCAAGTTGGTCCAGCGTCGGCAGGCGGAGCATGTCAGGCCTCCGGCCCGAAGTTCAAACTCGCCATCGCTTGCAGCACGTCACGCAGCAGGGATCGGTCGCAGCCGGGACGGATCACCAGCCGCAGGCCCCCGGCCACGAGTTCCAGCGGCGCCTCGGCGACGCCAGAAGCGGGCGCGGTGGGAACCAGGACCCGCGTGGTGTCGGCCGGGGCGGCGATCGCCCGGGCAGCCCGCGGCGGGCACAGCTCGACAAACCGCGGCCGGGGCAACCTCGCCCCGCGCCGTGCGAGGTTGCCCTCCCGCTGGGCCAGGGTTCGCCGCCAGCCGTAGAACGATGGCTCGGACAAACCACGCTCTTGGCAGAACGCGCGGACGTCCCGCCCGCTGGCGGCGTGCTCGCGAAGCGTTTTGCGCCAGAAGTGCTCTTTGGATTGATCACGCGACGGCCCCTTGCGCAGGCGGGAGGATGCTTTGCTCATGCCGCCATATTTACGACCCGCCTCCTGACCCGGAAGATGCACTTGGCTGGACACTTACTACGAACTGCGGTGCTGCCAGCGCACAATTCCATCCAACTCACCAAACTTTTCCCTTGACAGCACCCCAAACAATCCCCGAAAATAACCCCGTCGGGGCCACCGCTCCAGCCGCAACGCCCCACGGGCCCTTCGCCCGTGGCCAAGCGATGTGAAAATCTCAACCCGGGGGGACCCATGTCCACGCAACCTACCTCACCCGCCACCGCGCCCGAACTCCAGCCCCAAACCCCAATCCACCCCACACTGTCGCCCGCTGACCCCCCTCCAAATCTCGCGCCCCTACTCCCCACTCAGGACTTACCACTCAGCACTCAGGACTTTTCTCCCCTCACCCAGGACTCCGCACCCCCAAAATCCGCAATCGCCAATCCACAATCCACAGTCAACCCACCCCTCCGCGCCCACCTCCACTCCCAAATCGCCTCCGCCCTCCGCACTGCCGCCGATCGCCTCCGCCGCGCCGCCGCCGGCCAATCCACCTTCTCCTCCTCCAATCCCACCTCGCCGACCCCTACGCCATCACCTCCCACCGCGCCGCCAAAACCCTCCTCTCCCTCGCCCAACTCGGCAAATCCCTTATCCCCCCGCGCAAGCCCGCCCCTCGTCGCACTCGACATTCATCCTCCTCTTCCACTTTTGACATTTAACATTTGCCATTTGACATCCTCCCTCCCCTTCCCCCGCCCGCCGCGTTACCATATCCCTCAACCTTCAAGGAACCCCCCATGACCCCATTTCGCCTCGCGCTATTGCTCGCCACGATCCTCACCGCGATCCCCGCGCTCCCCCTCATCGCCGCGGAACC
>JBBRTW010000537.1:0-4414 GCA_038244055.1 Tepidisphaerales bacterium
CGAGGGAGGGGCGGATCGGCTGGACATTGCCGGTGTGCATCATGAGCAGGGCGGGCTCGTGATTGGGGACATCGGTGTGCATCGAGCGAATCACACAGCAATCATCGATGACCTTCGCCAGATTCGGGAGCGATTCGCTGACATCGATGCCGCTTTTCCCGGCCTTGATGAACTTCAGGGGCGAGGGCATGAAGCCGTTGCCCTTGCTCTTTTTATAGAGATCGCCGGTGGGCTGTTGGCCTTCATATTTGGCGAGGGCGGGCTTGGGGTCGAATGTATCCACATGCGATGGGCCGCCATTGAGGAAGAGGAAGATGACCCGCTTAGCGCGGGCGGGGAAGTGGGAAGAGGGGAGCGCGGCGATTCGGGCGGATGAGGGGCCGGCCGAGGGCGCGGCAATTGAGGGCGATGGAACCGAGGGCCCGCCATCGCCGGCCAGCACGCGCGCCGATCCCAGCGCGCCGGCGAGGCCGACCATCCCGAAGCCGGCGGACATGCGCATGAGGGTTTGGCGGCGGGACCATTGAGCGGCCGGCACGGAAGATGGCGCGGCGGCCGGCGCGGACGATCGCGCCACCGGTACGGAGGATTGAGTCGCAGGCGCGGCGATTCTGAAGAATGAATTCGTAAGCTTAATCGACATAAGCCGCCTCGTTGGACGCCATCAGTACCTGCGCGTAACGCTCCCAGCGCGTCAGCGGAGCATCATCGGACTTGCCAAGGTAATCCAGGGCAACGGAAATCTCCCGCGCGCTGGGCTGGCGGGAGAGGATCAGGGCATAAGCCCGGCGGATTCGCGCCTCGCCGCCGGAGGGCACATCGGCCGCCAGCCTTTTCGCCAGCGCCTTGGCGCGGGCGATCGCGAAAGAGCTGTTGAGCATGAAAAGTTTCTGGGCGGGCGTGCTGGTGACCGAACGTTTCTCGGCGTGGACATTGGCATCGGGGTAGTCGAACTGCATCAGCAAGTCATTGAGCTTAAGCCGGCTGATGCGGGCGTAAACCGTGCGGCGGAGATTGGCGGGATCATCGAGATCGGTGGATTTGCCGCCTGCGACATCAAGCTGGCCGGTGATGAAGAGCATCGAATCGCGGGATTCTTCGACCGTGAGCCGCTTGCGGTTGGCGCGCCAAAGGCGCTGGTTGGCCGGGTCGCGCGCGGCATTCGCGGAATGGGCGGCCGATGATTGCCGGTAAGTGGCCGACAGAACCAGTTCGCGAACCAGTGTCTTGATGGACCATCCCTGCGCCATGAAGCGCGCGGCCAGATCATCGAGCAACGGCGCATCCTCGGGCGCGATGCCGGAGTGGCCGAAATTGCTCGGTGTGGGAACCAGGTACGCCCCGAAGATCGTCCCCCAGATGCGGTTGACGATGACCCGCGCGGTCAGCGGATTGGATGGGCTGGCGATGGCCTGCGCCAGTTCCTTGCGCCCGCTCCCCTCGCTGAATTTCACGGGCTGCGATGGTGAGAGAATGCTCAGGAAATGCCGCGGGATGACCGGCCCCTTGCGGTCGACATTGCCGCGGATGAAGAGGTTCAGGTCCTGCGGCGTGGCGGCATCCTCGACGATGTGCAGCATCCTGGGATCAACTTCTTCCGCCTTCTTCTCATCCTTTTTGGCATCGTCCTTCTTCGGCTCCCCCTTCTTCACCTCCGCGCCGGGGACTTTATTCACCATCCGCGTGCTGGCGAACACCCCCGCCAGCGCGTAGTAATCGCGCGAGGGGATCGGATCGAACTTGTGATCGTGGCACCGCGCGCAGGCCACCGTCAGCCCCAGCATCGTTCGCCCGACCGTATCCACCCGGTCCTCCCATTCATCCGCCATCACCTCGAGCCGCCCGCGATTGTAATACTTCGGCCCAAGCCCCAGAAAACCCAGCGCGACCTGATCCTCGGCCGGCGCATCGGGAAGTTTGTCGGCCGCCAGTTGCAGGAGAATGAATCGATCGTAAGGCAGGTCGCGATTGAACGCATCGATCACCCACTGGCGATACTTCCATGCGTTGGGATAAAAAAGTTTCACATCATTGCCGACCTGATGGGCCTGATCCTCGGCGTAGCGCGCCAGCGGAAGCCACGTGCTGGCAAGGCGCTGCCCGAACGCGGGAGAGGCCAGGAGCCGATCGACCAGCCGGCTGTAGGCATCGGGCGAAGCATCATCGAGGAACGTTTGCACCTGCTGCGGCGTGGGCGGCAAGCCGGTCAGATCATAAGTGAGCCGGCGGATGAGAGTCTCGCGCGAAGCCTCGGGCGTTGGCGCGAGCCCCGCCATTTCCAGCCGCGATAAGATAAAGCGATCGATCGGCATGCGCGGCCAGGCCGTATCGGCGACAATCGGCGGCGCGGAAGGATGCGGCGGGATGAAGGACCAGAACTGCCGGTCCTGATCGGTGACCTGCGTCGTCGTATCGGCTTCCAGCGCCGCCGCCGCCGGCAATGTCGTCGCGGCCGCGCTCGCGTGCGCGCCGGTATCGATCCATCGCGTCAACAGGGCGATCTCATCGGGTTTGAGCCGATCCCCCTTGGGCGGCATGGCGTCTTCCGCATCCTCCGCGCCAACCGCCTGGATGATCCGGCTCTTATGACTCGCCCCCGGCACGATCGCCGGCGAGCCAGAATCGCCGCCGCGGAGCATTGATGCCTTTTGATCCAGCCGCAACCCGCCTTTGTGGGCCTCTTCGGAATGACATTTGAAGCAGTAGCGGGCGAGAAGGGGTTTGATATCCGCATCAAAATCCGGCGGCGGCGCGGCGGAGGCGCGTGCGCCGGCGAGGGCGGCGCTGAGGAGGGCGAGGATCAGAAGAATCAGCAGGCGCATGTGAAATGGGGGCGCAGTCTGACCGAGAATGGAAATGGCACCGTACGCGCTACCGCGGGGGCGGGGCGATGTTGCATCGTTTTGCATTCCTGGCCCAATATACGTTCGTGGCTCCCTGCTGGCTCCCCGCCCTCCTATTCGCCCTCCTGCCGTCCCAGCGTCTATATGCGTGGGCGCTGCGCCGGCGCAGGGCGCGGCGGGCGGCGCGGGAAGGGCTCTGCGTGCATTGCCACTACGATCTCCGCGCCACGCCCGATCCGGCCGGGCCGCGTCTGGCGGTCTGTCCGGAGTGTGGGCGGAAGGGGTGAGGAGCGAACTGGGTTGGAGTGTTGCAGGTAGCGAACGCCGCTGGACGCGCTTCGCAAGCGAAGCGGCTAAAATCGGATCGGAATTGTGTGCGGGCTGCATTTCCGATCGCACACTCGATGCGCCGTTCACGCCGCGTTGATGGCGGTCAGCGCCGAGGGGGCGGATTGGTCGAGCGTTACGCCGAGTTGCTGCATCACCTTCACCGTATTGTCGTGATACAGCTTCTGCAGCACCTCATCCGGCAGGGCCAGGCCGCGGAGGGTGGGCTGCTGATCGGGTGGAAGATCGGGGTCGAGGATGGGGCAGGGGGCGATGCACGCGGTCTCCCAGAGTTTGCGGTGGGTCCACCAGCGGCTGGCGAGGAAGTCGAAGCCTCGGTCATCACCCGAGACCTGGTCGGAGCCGAAAAGAATGCGGTCGGCGTTGCGGATGAAGAACTCGCGGGCTTCATCGCGGCGGGCGGAGACTTCGCGGGCCATCCAGCGCGTGGCCGAGCAGTCGAGGGAGAGATTGGGGTGGCGATCGAGGAGCCCCTGCAGGCGGGGGAGATTCTCGGGGTTGCCGCCGAGATGCGCGCCGATCCAGGGGAGCTTTGTCCAGCGATCGAGGACGTTTTCCCACATGCGGTAATGCTCATCGCGCGTGCCGTATTTGGCGGTGTCGGCGTACTTGCCGGCGTACCAGAGTTCGGGGTCGCCGACGTGGGTCATGACGGCCATGCCGCGCGCTTCGAGCTCTTTGAAGACCGGTTCGAGCTCAGGGCCATCCAGTCGCAGGCCGCGGCGGAGCAAAGTCTGCGGGGCCATGTGGAACTTGGCGATGCGGCTGCCGAGGTTGTAGAACATCTCGATCCGGCGCAGCCAGTCGCCGATGAAATCCGGGCCTTCGTAGAACCAGGCGGGGACGGCGATGAAATGGATGCGGCCGGGCCAGTCGCGGGCGAGCCCGGCGCATTCTTCGAGGGGCGTCATGGTGACGAACTGATCGATCCCGAAATGCCGCGCGGTGTGGAACCAGGCATTGGCGTGGCGGGCGGCGAAGAGGTGGCAGTGGAAATCGATTACCGGGCCGGCCACCTTCGGCCAGGGCATGGGGGCGCGGTAGCGGACGTGGGTGAGGTTGTATTCGGGGGGAGGAGTTGCGGGTTGCGAGTTGCGAGTTGCGAGTGGGGGCGATTGCGGATTGTGGATTGCGGATTGCGGATTGGCGGAGGGAATGGGGCGATCATCGACGGGGTTGGCGGTGAGGTCGGCGGGGAATTCGATGGAGGGGAGATCGAAGAG
>JBBRTW010000538.1:0-4410 GCA_038244055.1 Tepidisphaerales bacterium
CCCCCCTCAATACGCCCTCACCAGCACCGCCGTCGGAAATGCCGCCAGCACGATATCCTCATGCCTCAGTCCATCCTCCGCGCGCTTCTCGGCGCACCACTGGCACAAGCCCACCCCATGGCCCCAGCCGTGTCCTTCGACAAATCGCACCTTGTCGGAGTCATTGATGATTTTCACGAACGAACTGTAGAGGATCGAGTTGTCCGGCGCGCCGGTGTTGACCGCCCAGCGGAATTCCTCGCCCGACAGGCTGAACCTGTTCCCCTTGGTATCGGTGACCATGAACCGCGTGGGCCGGCCCCAGCGGTTCTGCTGCTGGATATCCACGCGCGTGATCGTGCCCATCTTCGCCTCCGGCCGGCCGCGCTTGGTGCCGAACATGACGAAGCGCCGGGTGAGCTCCGATTTATTGATGTCGATCGGCCCCCAGTTGAAGCGCGGTGAGGCTTTGCAGGCCGCGTAGACATTCTGATCCGACAAGGTCGGGATATATGCATCGCCAAACGCATCGGCCGCGCTCTGCGAAACGCCCCCGCAGCAGGATGAAAAATACGCCTTGAAAATCTTCGGCTGCCCCTCGGCATTCACGGCCGCCACCACAATCCCCGCCGTCTCCGTCACGGCCGCGCGAGATCCGGAAGTTTCCGAGGGAATCCCCCCGTACACCTGGCTGCGCGTGTCCGGCCAGACATCCCAGTACCGATCCACCCCGGCCGTCTGCTTCTCGTAAAGCGCATAAGTCCGCGCCACGATCGCCTGCGCCTTGTATGCCTCCTCATGCCATCCTGAAAGCATCTCGCGCGAAACCACCGAGGCGAGATAGGCATCGACATGCACTTCATTGACCACATCAAACTTGCCCCCGCCCACGGGGATGAGCTTGAATCGCCCGCGATAGGCCGTGCCATTGACCGAAATCGACCCCTCCTGGGCCGGATCCAGCGCCAGAGTCTGCCCGGCCGACCCCCCCAGCCGCGCATTTCCCGCCTGCCAACCCTGCTGCCCGAGCGAGACATTGAAAACCGCGTTTTTAGGCGAATTAAGCTGCGTTTGGGCCGCCGAGCCGACATGATACGAGGGCGGCACCGAGCAGGAAAGCGTTGCCGTATCAACGCCCGAAAGCAGGCGCACGCGGATGGTCGTCAGCGGAACGTTCTCCGTCGCCGGCATCGGCGGCGTGGTCGAGCAGCCGATGGGATACAGCGCGGCCAGCAGCAGGAGGACCGGCGCAATGCGATGGCGAGGATGGTGGGTGCTTCCCATGGCGTCCGTGCGTTGGGGGATCAATAAGGTGGGAATCCGTTCCCGAAGGGTAAGGTAAGGGGTGCGGGAATTAACTCAAGGCGGGGGGAATTGGCCACAGATGAGCATAGATAAGCACAGATAAGCACAGATGACAAAATGCTCTGCTGAAATCCTCTCCCGTAGCACGGGCATCCTGCCCGTGTCAGCGGCTTTCGAAGAACATTGCCTCCAAATACTGAGGATTTCAGCAGAGCAATGACAAAAAAAAACGAAAATCAGTGGAAATCGGAGTTTCACCGGTGGTACAAACTTGAGCGGCCAATAGAGCCTCTTATCTGTGCCCATCTGTGGCTGATTCTTCTGCTATTATGCGATCGATGCACGACCGCTCCCACCTCCTCACCGAACAGCGCCTCCCTGATTCCATGCGCCTCGATGCGCTCTCCGTGACCGATGCCGTCGCGCTCATGAACCGCCAGGATGCGCTGGCCGTCGAGGCCGTTCAAAAAGTCGGCCCGGACATCGCGCGGGCGATTGAACTGGTGGTGGCTGCGTTCGAGAAGCACGGCCGGCTCATCTACTTCGGCGCGGGCACCAGCGGCCGGCTCGGCGTGCTCGATGCTTCCGAATGCCCGCCCACCTTCCGCGCTGATCCGACGATGGTGCAGGGCGTGATCGCCGGCGGATTGGAGGCGATGTTTCAGTCGCGGGAAGGCGCGGAAGACAGCCCCGAAGGGGGCGCGGCCGCCGTCGATGAAAAGCAGATCGGCCCGGCCGATGTCGCCATGGGCATCGCCGCCGGCGGCACCACCCCCTTCGTCCACGGCGCGCTCCGCCGCGCCCGCCAGCTCGGCGCGAAAACCATCTTCCTCTCCTGCGTGCAGCCGGTCGCCGGCGAGTCGCAAGTCGATGTCATCATCCGCCCGCTGACCGGCCCGGAAGTATTGACCGGCTCGACGCGCCTGAAGGCCGGCACGGCGACCAAGCTGGTGTTGAACACCATCACCACCCTGGCCATGGTGCAGATCGGCAAAGTCTACGAAAACCTCATGGTCGACCTGCGGGCAAGCAACACCAAGCTCTGGGACCGCGGCGCAAGAATCGTAGCCACACTCACCGGCCTGGAACGCGAGCTGGCGATGCAAGCGCTGAAGTCGGCCGATGGGCATGTGAAAGTGGCGGTGGTGATGGTCAAACGAAAAGTCAGCGCCGATGAAGCGCGGCGATTGCTGGAGCGTAGCGGAGGCAGATTGCGGGCGGTGGTCGGCGCGAGTGGAGGGTAGAGTGTGACACGGTCATCCTGAGGAGGCTTCGCCGACGAAGGATCTGGCCGCGAACGGTGTGGCCAGATGCTTCGCAAGCTCAGCATGACCCGAGGGGAATGTTCTTGAAGCAATCAACCGGCAAAGAATTCACATGGCGCAGACTGACACCAATTCGTTGACCGACCTCATTCGCGCCGCCGTCGCCTTCCGCGATGCCCGCGACTGGGCTCAGTTTCACAATGCCAAGGAGCTGGCGATCTCGCTGGTCGTCGAATCGGGCGAATTGCTGCAACTATTGCAATGGTGGAAAGAGGGGGACCTGGAGCGGATCGTGGCCGAGAAGAGCGGGAAATTGAGGGATGAACTGGCGGACGTGCTGTTTTCGGTGCTATTGCTGGCGCACGAATTGAAGGTGGATCTGGGGGCGGCGTTTCTGGAGAAGCTCGCGAAGACGGGGGAGAAGTATCCGGTGGAGCGGGCGAAGGGGAGTCCGAAGAAGTATACGGAGTTGTAGCAGGGCCGGGGAGCGCCGATCATTTCTCCGGCGCGGCCGGTAGCTCGTGGACAACCAGGCCAACCCGCACCGATTCGGTGGGCGGTGGGACGATGGTTCGGGGAAAGAGTTGATCGTACTGCCCGGTGGACAGGAGGAGCAGAGGGGAAGATCATCTTCGAGGCCGACGATGATACGTTCAAGGAGGCCGGGCTGGCGGGGATGTGGACCAAGGCGGACAGCGTGACGTGGTTCGATGGGTTCAAAATCGAGAGTTTCGACCCCGAAATAATGGGTAGGTTGGCCCGGCGGCATCGGGGGAGTAGAATCGCCATTCCGGGAATCCGGCGGCTCCGTGCGGAGCGCCAGGTGATCGGCCGAGCCTTGCGCGGGCGTCAACCGCGCGGCCGGCATCCCTCCCGGCGCAAGAACACGATGGCCCTGACCGCAACTCCCATTTCCACCGCTTCGGGCGAGAATCCCGCGGAGCATGCCATCGCGAAAAATGTCGCCGAGGCGGCCTTCGCGCGGGTGGATTCGCTGGACCAGGCTCAGGCGCGCACGCGCGAGCTGGCCCATTCGCATTACGAAAATTTCTCGGTCGTCTCCTTCCTCCTGCCTAAACATCTGCGCCAGGATTTCTGCAACATTTACGCCTTCTGCCGGACGGCCGATGATCTGGGCGATGAATCGCCCGACCCCGCCGCCGCGATGGCAGGCCTGGCGCGATTCAAGCAGCAGACCCGCGATTGCTACGCCGGCCGCGCCGAGACGGCGGTGTTCGTGGCGCTTCGCCAGACCATCGCGCGCTATGACATTCCCATCGAGCCGTTCATCGATCTCATCGAAGCCTTCGAGCAGGATCAGCGCATCAATCGATATGACACATTCGAGCAACTCGTCGACTACTGCCGCCGCAGCGCCAACCCCGTCGGCCGGCTGGTGCTCTACATGGCCGGCTATCGCGACCCGCAACGGCAACTCCTTTCCGACCAGACCTGCACCGGCCTGCAACTGGCGAACTTCTGGCAGGATGTCCGCCGCGATTTGCAGAACATCGATCGCATCTATCTTCCGCGCGATTCGATGGCGCGGTTTGCGGTGAGCGAAGAAAGCCTGAAGGAGCAGATCGCGGCCGGCCGGTGCGATGAGAACGCGCGGAAGCTGATCCAATTCGAAGTCGAGCGCGCGGAAGGCTTCTTCGATCGCGGGGCGGCGCTCCTGCCGCTGCTCGACTCAGGGATACGCCCGCAGATTTCGCTCTTCAGCGCCGGCGGCCGCGCGATTCTCAAAGCGATCCGTCGCCGCGGTTTCGACACTCTCACCGGCCGGCCCACCCTATCCAAATGGCAGAAGGGCCGCCTGATGCTGGGGGCGCTGCCGGGTTTGCTGATCGGCAAGCTCTTC
>JBBRTW010000539.1:0-4407 GCA_038244055.1 Tepidisphaerales bacterium
GCTTCGGCTGCAGCGCGGGTGTTTGGGGAAATTGGTCCGGCGTTGGCGGAAAGGGCGGCGCGCCGGCCGGCCGGCGCGGCGGCGGTTCCACGGGCGGTGTATCGCCGCGCGTCTGGGTCATGCGCTCGCGTTTGGCGGCGGCGGCGCGGGCGATGGTATCGCCGTAGGTGGGGGCCGCGGGCGATGTTGTCAGGACGGTATTGGAGGAATTGCTCCCCGAAGACGGCGGCGAAGAAGTCGTCGATGAGCCAGCGCCTAAGCCGGAGCCTGGTCCTGAACCGGCGGGCATCGGGCTCGCGACCGACTGGCCCATGTTCGTCGCCAGCAGCCCTGTCGGCAGGATGCTTCCCATCAAACCGCCCCCCGCGCCGGTAGCCTTGTGGCGGGCTTTGTAATTGAGCACCAGGCGCGAAAGCTCGGATTTATTGCGGGCGGTCTGGTCGGCGGGCGAGCCGCGCCCGCGCCGGGGTTGTTTTTTGACGCCGTCGGCCGCGAGTTGCTGAAGGGCCCGCGCGATTTCCTGCGCGGTTTTGTAGCGGAACATGAACTGCTTATGGAGGCAGCGTTCGAGGATTTCCAATAGGGCATCGTCCGCGCCCGCGGCGCGGAGTGGATCGAGCGGAATTTTCTCCGATGCGTGTTTCTGCCGTAGTTCCAGCAGCGACCCCTCGAAGGGCATTTTGCCGGTGAGCAGGCGAAAGGCCATCACGCCCAATGCGTAAATATCGCTGCGGGGCGAAGCCCGGCCATCGAACATCTCCGGGGCCATATACGCTGGTGTGCCGGCCGTGGCGATGTCGCGCGCGGCAGAGCCGAACGGCAGGCGGCGCAGGGCCAATCCCAGATCGGTGAGGACCACCCGCCCCGAGGCATCGATCATGACGTTGCTCGGCTTGATATCGCGATGGATGACGCCGCGATCGTGCAGGGCGGCCATGGCCAGCGACACTTCGGTGAGAATGTGGATCGCCAGCGCGGCATTCATCGGCCCGGCCGCTTCGAGCAACTGCGAAAGGTTCGGGCCATCGACATGCTCGAGCACGAGATACGGCGCGCCCTCGGCGATATCGGCATGATAGATCTCGGTCAGGTTGGGATGGCGAACCGAAGCGGCCGCCCGGGCTTCGCCGAAGAAGCGTTCCCAGTTGTTGTCGGAAGTGCCCGTGACGCCGCCACCGGCCAGAGATGGCCCGGCCGCGCCGGGGTTGGCATCAATCAGGGCATGAAGAAACTTGACCGCGACATTCCGGCCCAGCAGGCGATGGTAGCCGAGAAAGACGGTGCCCATGCCGCCGCGGCCGAGCTGGGACATCAGCTTGACCGGCCCGAGTTCGTGGCCCACGCGAAAGGGGAGGCGGTACTCGTCGCCATCGAAGAGGGATGAACCGCCCTGGGTGGTGGCGGTGGGGGAGGAATCGGGCGCGGCACCGCCGGCGGGCAGGGAGACGGTCATCTCGGCCGTTGCCGATGCGGCCGGAGCCTCAGCGCTGGAGCGCGAGGCGGAATCGGACCCCGAAGTTGGAAGAGGTTCCTCAGACATGACCCGCGGCGGTATTGTGACTTCGAGGGCGATGGATTGCTAGAACGAAGCGCGGCGATTGCGGATTTCGGATTTCGGATCGGGGCGGCCGCACGAGGCATTCCGTTCGTCCGCTCGCGGGGCTTGGCATATTCGATTGCCCCCTTCGATTCCCGCGAATACACTCCCCGATATGAGCGGCGGCCCGCATATCCTTCCGAGTCTCCAGAAGCTGGTCGCCGAAACGCGGCAGACACTTCCGTACGAGCCGGTATGTGCGGTCTTCCGGCGGTATCTCCATCAGGAGAAACTCAAGTTCACTCCCGAGCGGGCGATGATTTTGGATGCGGTGCTTCGGAAGGAAGGCCTCTTCGAGCCCGAGCAGCTTCTCGAAGGGTTGAAAACACTGGAACACAAAGTCAGCCGGGCCACCGTCTATCGAACGCTGAGCCATCTCCAGGACGCGGGGATTCTCAAGCAGGTCTTTTTCGACAACAAGCAGTCGTATTACGAGGTGATCGCCGGCCGGCAGACCCACGATTATCTGATCTGCGTGCAAACCGGGAAGGTGATTGAGTTCGACAGCGACAAGCTGAGGTCGCTGCGCGATGAAATCTGCAAACAGCACGGCTTCGAGCCGATTTCCCACCGCTTCCAGATTTTTGGAGTAAGCCCCGAAGGCCAGTCCGATAAACCTGTCGCCAAACCATGAAGTGAGGATTCACCGTAGAGACGCAGAGACGCAGAAACGCAGAAACGCAGAGGGAATTGTTTGGATAAAAGCTGGGGGAAATAGAACGAAATCACGGGATGGCCTGACCCACGGCATATCCTTTTTTCTGCCCTCCTAATTTTCGTGCCCTTAGTGCTATTCGTGGTTCAGCCCGCGTTTTTCGGGGTTAACAGAGGGCCGCGAAGGTGGCGAGGGTCAGGATCGCGATCTTGATTTTCATGTTCCAGAACATGGGGTTGGCTATCAGGGTCATCGGTGTCTCCTTGAGGGGAGTGGATAACAATGCTCGTGCCAAGGTTGGCGATGGCGGAAGGATAGACATTAGACCCGGCTGGACCTAGAAAAATCGCCAACTGTTGAAAGCGCCTTTTGGCCGATTGTGCGGGATGTTGTCCCCGAGCAACCGGGAGAGGCCATAAAGGGGTGACATGATGCGCCGACGCAACACGGGGATGGGTCGGGCCGGCGCGAATGAGTTAAATGGGGTGCAGTATTTCTTATTATTCTCTAACATAGTAGAATGATGCGATTTGGAGGAAATTGGCCATTCGGCACTTGTCAAAACGACAAAAAAAACATAAATCAAAAAAAACGGGACTTGTCGGAACCGATGCCATCAACTTATCGTAACCCTACTTATGACGAAAACCACAGTCGCAGCATCCACCGGGGTGGGTAGCCCCCACGAAGTGTCAGCCCTGATCAAGAGCGCCAAGGGTGAGGGACTTCCCTACCGGCAAATTTTTGACGCCATTGCCAGGACCTTGCCCTGCGCCCAAGTGGTCATCGTATCCACGCTGCCGCGCGGCGGGCTTCAAATTGTACAGCCCTCCAATTGTCCGGAGGTGCTGGTGAAAGGTTACAACCGCGAGCTTCACATCGAAGACCGGTTGACGTGGCAGGCGATCCTGAAGGCCAAGGCGCTTCGCGGCGCGGTGGCGTGGGGGAGCCAGGGCGCGTTCGAAAGCAGCGTGTATTTTGAGGGGCTGCTCAAGCCGGCCGGGTTGCAGTTCGTCGCGGCCGCGCCGCTCAAGGACCCGGTGCTCAGCGGCTACCCCGGCGCGATTCACGCCTATCGCAAGACCGGCGATGCGCCGTTCACCGATGCGGACCTGGCTCAGTTGGAGGCGATCGCCCGCAAGATCGACCAGGCCATCGAAGAGGTGCGCGAGTCGCGGCTGGCCAGCGTCAAGGAAGTCACGCCCTGGAGCCATTTCCCGGCCACCCGCCAGTATGCGTTCGATGCCAAGGGCAAGCAGTTGCTCCCGCAGTGGGGCGATGCTCTCGACCAGCGCTTGATCCAGCAGATGGCGCAGCACGCGCAGCACCGGTTGCAGACGCTCAACGGCGATGTGGTGCCGGCCGACCGTTTGCAGCTTCCCGATTCGCGCGGGGATTTGTGGGTGTTCCGCTCGGTGACATTCAAGACTTACCCCGCATTGGCGGAGGGGCCGATCGTTTTCTTCTGCCTCCAGCCCGAAGCCTGGGAATGGGAGGGCGTGCGCGTTTCGGACCTTCAGGCCGACCCGGAAATGTCCCGCCTGATCCCCTCGGTCAAGTTCATGCACGAGGAATTCGGGCGCGGGCCGACGCTGGATGAAATCGCCTCCAAGGCGCATCTGAGCCCGTTCCACTTCCATCGCCGCTTCACCGATCTGCTGGGGCAGACGCCCAAGCATTTCCTGCTGGCCTGCCAGATTCACCTGGCCAAGCAGTTGCTGGTCGAGCGCAAGAAGGAACTGGCGGAGATCGCCAAGATCTGCGGCTTCGCCCACCAGAGCCATTTCACGAGCCGATTCAAGCAGGCCACCGGCCTGACGCCGACGCGCTGGCGCAGGCTGGCGGCGGAACTCGAAAAGAACCCGAAGGCGTAAGATTTAATTTGTGAACAGCACAAGGCCGACGCGCGGCTCGTTGTCGTTCTCCTCGTCGCCGCGGGCGATGATGGCGTTCTGGGCCGGATCTTTGTAATCGCGGGCCTCTTTGCAGATCACGCCCACGGGTAAGACCTGAGAGTCTTACCCATGCCACCCCCCCCCCCCCCACCCCCCCCCCAACCAAGGGCCCCGCACCCCCCCGTAATTAAAATTACCTATTTTTCCGCAATAAAAATAGTATAGCCCATAAACCATAGACCCATTGGAAAACCCGCACA
>JBBRTW010000540.1:0-4392 GCA_038244055.1 Tepidisphaerales bacterium
CACTGCTGGCGCGCGCGGTGCATCACCGCAGCCCGCGGCGGGATAAGCCCTTCGTGGAAGTCTCCTGCGGCTCGCTGCCGGAAATGCTGCTGGAGAGCGAATTGTTCGGGCATGTGAAGGGCGCGTTCACGGGGGCGATCGCCGACAAGATGGGGCGCTTCCTGGCGGCCGATGGGGGCACACTCTTTTTAGATGAGATCAACTCCGCCTCGCCCGCCATGCAGGTGAAGCTGCTGCGGGTTTTGCAGGAACGGCAATTCGAGCCGGTGGGAGCGAATGAAACCAGGACGATCGACGTGCGGGTGGTGCTGGCTTCGAATGTCGATCTGGCGGAGCTGGTGGCCAGGCAGCAGTTTCGTCAGGACTTGTACTATCGCATCAACGTCGTCAATATCCGCATGCCCAATCTGCGCGATCGGCTGAGCGATATCGCGCTGCTGGCGGGGCACTTCCTGAAGAAATTTATTCTTGAAACCGGCCGGGAAAGCGGGGGATTTACCGATGAAGCCCTGGCGGCGATGCAGCGCTATCCCTGGCCGGGCAACGTGCGGGAACTGGAGAATGCGGTGGAGCGGGCGGTGGTGCTCTGCCGCAAGCCGCGCATCGATGTGGAGGATCTGCCCGAGACGATCACCCAGCCAATGGCGGAGCGGCATGGGGCGATGGGCGCGGTTTCCGCGCCGGGAGATTCGGCGGGGGTGGACCTGGGGATTCCGGATCGGCCGATGCCGCTGGTGCTGGCGTTGGAAGGGCCCGAGCGGGCAATCATCGAGCTGGCCCTCAGGCGGAACAACTACAATCGCCAGGCGACGGCGGCCGAGCTCGACATCAACCGCACCACGCTCTACAAGAAAATGCGGCGGTATCGGCTGGATGTGGGAGAGACTAATTTCGTCTGAATTGGCAAAGCGCGGCCGGCGCGATTGACAATTCCCGACGCCGCGCTGACATTGGCTTCATGTCCAATCCACAAGCTGCTTACGAAGAATTGATCGCCCATCTGCGCGAGGTGGCGCTGTTCGGATCGATCGGGTCCGTGCTCGGTTGGGATGAGCGGGTGCAGATGCCGGACAAGGGGGCGGAGCATCGCTCGAACCAGTCTTCGCTGCTGGCGCGGAAGGTTCACGAGCAGTTCACTTCGCCCAAGATCGATGAGCTTCTGCGCGAGGTGGAAACCAGCGATTCGATCCGCGATCAGGAATCGGATCCGGCCGTGAATGTGCGGGAAACCCGGCGGCAGTATGACCGGGCGACCAAGCTGCCGGGATCTCTGGTCGAGGAGATGGCCAAGACCGAAGTGCTGGCGCAAGCGGCCTGGGGACAGGCGCGGGCGAAGAACGATTTCCCGGCGTTTCGGCCGTGGCTGGAGAAATGGCTGGAACTCAAGAAACAGCAGGCCGCGTGCTACGGGCATACCGGGCATGTGTACAACGCGCTGCTGGAGGACTTCGAGCCGGGGGAGACGGCCGAGAATTTAACCGGTGTGTTCGAGCAACTGCGCGGGCCGCTGGTGGAGCTGATTGGAAAGATCGTATCGAGCGGCCGGCCAGCGCCGATCGAGATATTGGAGCGGTCATACCCGGCCGAGGCGCAGGCGAAGCTGGCGCGGGAGGCGGCGGCGGCGGTGGGGTTCGATTTCTCGGCCGGGCGGCTGGATGTCTCGCTGCATCCGTTCTGCACGGGGATCGGCCCGGGGGATACGCGAATGACCACGCGCTACGATGAGAAATATTTCGGCGATGCGTTTTTCGGCGTGCTGCATGAGACGGGGCACGGCCTGTACGATCAGGGCCTGCCGGAGAAGCATTTCGGCACGCCGCGCGGCGAGGCGGTGTCGCTGGGGATTCACGAGAGCCAGTCGCGGATGTGGGAGAACCTGGTCGGGCGCTCACGGGCGTTCTGGAAATTCTTTCTGCCCAAGGCAAGAGCGTCTTTCGGGCATCTGGCGGATGTCAACGAAGATCAGTGGTATCGCGCGATCAACGATGTCCGGCCGAGCCTGATCCGCACCGAATCGGATGAGGCCACCTACAACCTGCACATCCTCCTGCGCTTCGAGCTGGAGAAGGCGATGCTCAGCGGGGATCTGTCGATCGCGGAACTGCCGGGAGCTTGGAACGAGAAGATGAAGAAATACCTGGGCGTGACCGTGCCCGATGATGCGCGGGGCGTGCTGCAGGATATCCACTGGAGCGGCGGGGCGATGGGGTATTTCCCAACTTACACGCTCGGCAACCTGTACGCGGCCCAGTTCTTCGAGCAGGCGGGCAAGGACCTGGGGGACATGGAAGGGCAATTCGCCAAAGGGGAGTTCGCCCCCCTGCTGGGATGGCTGCGGGAGAAAATCCATTCGCAGGGCAAGCGGTACACAGCGGCGAAACTCGTGGAAAAGGTGACGGGAAGAGCGCTGTCGGCCGAGCCGTTATTGGCGCATTTGAGGAGGAAGGCGGGGGAGGTTTATGGGGTGGCGTAGATCAGGGATCGCCGGTTTTTGCGTCTCGCCGATGCCATCAACGGAGTGAACGCACGGGACGAAGAAGGAGCCAGGGTTCATGGAACGCGTCATTCTCTGGACGGCCATCGTCAGCGCCGCAATCGCGTTGCTTCGGCTTCCGCGGGTGATAGTGCGATGGGCTGTCGCACGGCGGCTGTACGGGACAATTCCCTGGCGCCTCGTGTGGCAGATGCGGCGGTATCTGCGCGGTTCCCCGATGGGCAGGCTCGTCTTCCTGACGGCCATCACGGGGTACATGATGATCATCCTGCTGGCGCGGCAGCTCGTCCGCAATGATCCACCGATCGGGGCCATCTTTGGCGGAGGGGCGCTTTCTTTGCTGGTGGTGCTGTCAGCCGAGGCGCTTTTGCCGCCATCCATACTCCTGCTGACCTCGTCCAGCGGCGCGGCTGCTCGTGCGCTTGCGCACTTGAACGCCGCCCTGCCCTGGCATCGCACCGTCGCCCTGCTGCGGCCGCGAGAGGCGATGGAGCCGATGCAGGCGCGACGATTTTTCTACAACAACCTGCGCACCAGCAATGGCTACGAATGGCGGAGCATTGTTTTCCACTTGATGGACGTCGTTCCGCTGATCGTGATCGACGCCGAGGAAGGGACCGAGCCGGTGCGCGAAGAGCAGGCGCGGATCCAGCGGCATGGATACACCGACCGGACGCTGGTCGTGAAGCCCGGGCCGGAAGCGCCCGCCTCGGCTCACGTCCTGGCCGCTGAAACCGTGGACCGTGAGGAGCTTCCCCGCCACGCCCGCGAGCGACTGGCGGCGGTTTGCGATCAGGAGCAGCGAAAGGCACGGCAGCAGGTCTTCAATGAAATGCTCGCCGCCATTCACAAGCGAGTCCGTTATGCGACGAAGCTGGACCTGCTGGTGATCAAGTGCCGGCTCATCGAAGCGCACGAGAAGGAACGATTCGTTCGCGCCTGCAAGGGAATCGGACCCAAGGAGGTCGACGGCCGACTTTTTGAGTACATCCCTTCACGGGTGCCACGGCGGGAGGAATTACAATTCCTCCACCAGAGTCGGGGCTGGGAAGAGGTGGAGGCGATCTTGACGGGCATCGGCGAGGCGATTGCGACGGCGTCCGGGCCGGTGGGCGAGTTCAACCGCGCGAATATCGACAACAGCCTGGGCGCGGCGGCGCGCATGCAGTGCCGGTGGAACGACGCGGAGCGCCTGATCCAGCGGGCGATTCGCCGGCTCGAACCGCTGACGGAAAGCGCGACGGAAGCTCAAGACGCCAAACGGGAACTGGCGACCGCCCATTTCAACCTGGCGGAGGTTTATGCCGGCCGTCACGTCGACGAAGGACGGCCGGAGGATCACCGGATGGCAATCGACCACGGCGAACAATGCCTGGCGCTCGAGCAGGCCACCGGGTTCGACACTGCCTTAACCGAACAATTACTCAAGCAACTTCGGTCGTTTATGGGAAGAGGGCCGCAGGCATGACGATCGAATTACTTCGCGTATTTCTCGGCGTGACCGCGTACTATTTCGGCTTCCGCATCATCATTGAGCGGGTCATGCAGCTTATCCTGGCCAAGGAGGTGGTCAGCGGCCGAAACTTCAGCAACGCCCGCACCGAGGATGAAAGTCCGATCCGCTATCGGGCCTATTTTTCCCTGCCCGTGGGCCTTGCCCTGGCCATCGTGCTGGGCGCGAACTTCGGCGGCACGGAGGCCGTCCGGCACTATGGGCCGTTCGCGGGCTGCATCGCCTTTCTGATGGTCGAAACGAGTTAGGATCGGCGCATGAATAGCGGTCGGGACTACCGGGGCACGGCGATGTAATTCCACTTGGGGAGAACTTTGTCGAAGAGCAGGGGCAGGTTGGCTTTGAAGTCGTTGGCGACCTGTCGGCCGGTTTCGTAGACGCGGCG
>JBBRTW010000541.1:0-4374 GCA_038244055.1 Tepidisphaerales bacterium
CGCAGCAGAAGACGGTGATGGAAAAGGCCGCCAGGTCGGCCGAGGCGCGCGATAAAGAGGAGGCCGCGCGGCAGGTCGAGGAGATGAAGTCCCAACCTCAGCCGCCCGCGAAAGAATTCACCGCCAAAGACATCCGCCGGGAAATGCGGCACGAGATGGCGTTTCTGGTGTTTCCGATGGCGGGGGCGATCCTGGCGGTCTTCCTGGGAATGCATCAGTCCAGGCTCCCCGGCGATGCCGGCGCGCACTGGGTCGCGCGGCCGTTCTGGCAGGGGTGGATGCACATCAGTTTCATCAACGGTTTCCTCAGCGCGCTGCTGGGCGGGCTGGTGGGGGCGCTGGCGGTCTGGCTGACGCGGATTCTCGGCTCGATGGCCTTCGGGCGCGAGGCGATGGGGATGGGCGATGTCGATCTGATGTTCGGCGTCGGCGCGATCATCGGCGCCGGCCCGGTGACGGTGGCGTTCTTCATCGCCCCGTTCTTCGGGCTGGCCCTGGCGCTCTACATGCTCCTGACCGGCAAGCGCCGCGAGCTCCCCTACGGCCCGTACCTGAGCCTGGGAACGGCTTTCGTCCTCCTGTACTACTGTCCAATCGCCGAGTATCTTGGCCTGCGCGCGGTCATGGTGATGATCCGCTCCGCTTACTGATGGCAATGTTATGGGCAATTTCTGGTTCAAAGTGAAGCTGTGGACGAAGTCGATTGTGTTTGGGTTGATCGGCCTTTATGTCATCGTCTTCATCTCATCGAACTGGGGTGTGACGGTCAACGGCGACCTGAATCTGGTCTTCATTCACCGTTATCCCAGTCCGCCGATCCTGGGGGTTTTGTTCTTCACTTCGGTGTTGAGCATCGTCGGCTGGTGGCTGTTCAGGACAGTGCTGAAAACCGTCCGCCAGTTCCGGGAGATGCGCCAGCGCAATCGCACGACCAGGCTGGAAAAGGAAGTGGCCGAGATGAAGGCCAAGGCGGGGATGCTGCAATCGAAGGAGAGCGCGGCCGCGGAAACGCCTACGGCGTCAACTCAGGGAACTGAAAAGGCATAAGGAACTCTGGGCGTGATCACGCCGCCGGGTCAGCACGTTTGTTGATCGTTTCAATTGCTCTCGGTGCAATAATGTGCGGATATTACAAATGTGCCTCACTCCGCGGCCGCCTGTTCCTGAACGATTGCCCAATACGGCCCCGCCACCTGCTGCGACAATTTCCGATATGCATCCTCGGCCTGCCCCAATGTCGCAAACCGCAGTTGCGTCGACGAGCCAATCTTCACCACAACGCCGCCCGCGCCCAACATCGCCTTGGCGAGTTTGTCCGATGATGCCTTGTCTCCATGCCGCCTCGTCGTCACGATACTGTAAGGGAGGAATCCCATCCGCAGTGCTTCCTCGCCAATCAGCCCCATTGCCACCGTGATGGTCGAACCTCGAAGCCGCTTCGCGTCGGTATACGCTTCGAGAATGATCTTGGATCGCTCGGCTGGCGACTGGTTCTTCCATTGGTCCCAAATCACGACTATGTGCATGCTCCTGGTCTGCGCAATCTGGCTTTCAACAATTAGGGGCTCGCCTCGGCATGAATCCGGCAGCCGCAAAGCCGCGCTCAGACGATCGACGAGGGTCTGCGCTCGGTGGGCTTGGCTGTTCCTGGCTTTAGTTACGGTGGGCATGGCTAACTCCATAATCGGCGGGAGTTGATCTTAAACCAGTTCGCTCCGGCGTACACGGCCTTCATTTCCTCAGTATACGGCCTGTTGGCACGGTAGCGTAATACTTCAGTCCAGCAGGCTTCGATATTTTGCACATGGGCGTACATTTCGCTCGCCAGCCCGCTGGGTAGCGCCGAAGCGCCCGGCGTAGTGGCCCGAGCATCCTCCAGCAGTTTTGCCCAGCCATAGAGGTTGTGCCCGACCGCCCCCTTAACGCCCAGGAGCGTTCGGATTCGTGCTTCCGCCAGCCCGCGGCTGGAGGCCAGTATTGACGCGGAAACGAGACCAACCATCCTGAAATACGCAGCCTTCAAACGCATTTCAATCGTGTAACCGAACAGGTAGATCGCCCCCAGCGGTTCATCAGCGACAAGCCGGCGCGCTTCGGCAAATCGCCGCCGCGCCGCTCGCTCCAGTTTACCGAGCGTGTCCGGTCCAATCCGGGTTGCCAATGTAAGAGGCATTTGCCGATTCCATCGCGAGAGCCAATTGATGAGTTGGGACGGCCCCATCGCTGCCGCTTTGCTATATGACGCGCGTTTATTGTCGCGCAAGTGGAACTTTCACGCAAATCCGCATTTACTTGCCGACAGCAATCAAAAACGGAAAACTGCACACCCCTATACCCTACACCCCATACCCTATACCCTCCGCTCCCCCAAATTTGCCCGCCCCCATTCCATATCGTATCTCCTTGACGGTATTTCTTCGTGCCTTACGATACGCGTTGAGTTTCCGTGTCGGAGACACGATCTTTACCGAAGGAGTCGGTGTTATGACCACGTTGCGTTTTGGGGCGGCCGTTTTAGGGGTTTTGACGCTGCTGGCCGGGGGTTGCCAGAACAAGCTTCACGATGACAACATGTCCCTGCACGATCAGAACAATCGCCTGCAGGCGGAGCTCTCCGATTCGCGGGCGAAGCTGGCGGACACTGAAGGCCGGCTGCAGCAGGCGCCGAATCCGGCCCAGTTGACGCAGTTGCAGTCGCGCATCCAGGAGCTCGAGGACCAGCTCAAGCAGACCCAGGCCGGCCCGACTGCGGGCGGTGCCAGCGCGACGGGCGCCAAGAATGACCCCGGCATCGGCGGCGGCATCCAGGCCACCTACGACAAGGCCCGCGGCACGCTGACAGTCAACCTCCCCGGCGAAGTGCTCTTCGACAAGGGCAAGGCCACGCTCAAGCCCACCGCCACCCCGACGCTCGACAAAATCGCCTCGGCCATCAAGAAGGACTACAACGGTAAGCTGATCTACGTCGATGGCCACACCGATGCCTCGCCCATCACCAAGACCAAGGACCAGTGGGAGGATAACTGGGATCTGGCCGCCACCCGCGCCAATGCGGTGCGGAAGTACCTTGTGAGCAAGGGCGTCGATCCCAAGCATTTGGACCTGCGGTCCTTCGGCCCGAACAAGCCCAAGCCCACCGATAACGCCAGCCGGCGCGTGGAGATCGTGGTGCAGGTGAATTAGCAGGGCACGCTTCAGCGCGCGGAACGACGCGGAGCGTAGGTCGCGCTTTAGCGCGGAGCAGCGTGGAACCACACGTCACCCGCCTCCGAGCCCGCACCCCGGGCCGCCGAAGAAATTTGCACAGAATACGAGAGCGGCCCCCCTGCGGGCCGCTTTCTTTTCGTGTGCCGGGCCTGCCCCTCCCCCCCGCTACTTCTCCACCCCCTTCCCCGCCTTCTCCCACGCCCGAAACCCGCCCAGCAGGTTGTAAACCTTGATAAACCCCAGCGATTCCATCCGCGCGCATGCCTTCGGGCTGCGCACACTGGCCGCGCAGTACACGGCATACTTTTTATCCTTATCCATCTTCCCCACCTGCTCGTTGAAATCCTTCGCGTTCCAGTCGATGTTCACCGACCCCGCGATCTTTCCGCCCGCCACCTCCCGCGCCGTCCGCACATCCAGCACCACCACATCCTTCTCCGCGATCAGCTTCTCAAATCCCTCCACCTCCAGATTGGTGAATGCCCCCTCCTTCTTCTCCGCGCCAAAAACCACACCCGCCACGCAAAGCAAAACCGCCAAAGTCATCGCAGGCATCATTCGAATCATTCGACTGCTCCTCTATAAAGAAATCGAATCTTCCCCTCAAAAAAACGATTTTGCAACTTGTCGGGGTGGCTGTCCGCGCCCACGGCTTTCGCTCCGTGAGCCCGCGCCGGAGCCGCTCATCCGCTTCCCGTGCGCGGCCGGCACTCTCCGTGCGCACCAGACGCTCTGCGTTCGCTACCCATATCAACCAATAACCGTTCCGCGCCTCCCGACCCGAGATACATTTCCCCCCGCCGCCGGCCCCATTTTAAGCAAAAACCATTAAAACGACGGCTGCTCGATGCTTTACCTTTGACATTGCTCCGCTGAAATCCACACGTCAGGGTCAGGAGCCGGCCACCAGGAACGCCCAATACGCTGATAATGGTCCCCCGGCTCCTGACCCTTTCTGCTAATCAGCGGACGATTTCAGCGGGCACTTTGACATGTCACAAAACTCCACTCCCCTCTTCTAAACCCTGAATCCCGAATCCCGAATCCCGAACCCCGAACCCCTGAACCCCGAACCCCGAACCCCGAACCCTAAATCCCCAACCCCAAACGCCAATTTTCCATTTGTCATAAAACTCCCCTCCCCCCCATCCGATACATCCGATGGAG
>JBBRTW010000542.1:0-4364 GCA_038244055.1 Tepidisphaerales bacterium
GCGATCGGCGATCCGCTGGTTCATATGATCCGCAATTCGGTGGATCATGGGATCGAATCTCCCGAGGCGCGGCAAAAGGCGGGGAAATCGGCCGCCGGTCGCGTCGAACTGCAGGCGCGGCACCAGGGCGGGAACATCGTTATCAGCATCAGCGATGATGGCAAAGGGCTGGATAAGAAGCGAATTCTCAAGAAGGCGATGGATGCTGGCCTGGTGCGCGAGGGGCAGGAACTGAGCGAGCCGGAAATATTCGCGCTGATCTTTCATCCGGGGCTTTCGACGGCCGAGAAGATTACGGATGTCTCGGGTCGGGGCGTGGGGATGGATGTGGTGCGAAAGAACATCGATGCCCTGCGCGGACGGATCGAAATCACCTCGAGCGAGGGGCGGGGAACACGGTTTGTAATCAAGCTGCCGCTGACTCTGGCGGTGATCGATGGGCTGGTGGTCAAGGTGGGCACGCAGCGCTATATCCTGCCGATGACCAGTGTCGAACAGAGCCTGCGTCCGTCGGCCGGGCAGATTTCGACCGTCCTTGGACACGGCGAGGTCTGTTTGATCCGGGGAAGCCTGCTGCCGCTGACCCGGCTGCACAGGCTGTTCAATGTGACGCCCAAACAGGAAGACCCAACCAAGGCGTTGACGGTGATTGTCCAGGACAACCAGCGCCGCGGGGCGATCCTGGTGGATGAATTGCTCGGGCAGCAGCAGGTGGTCATCAAATCGCTGGGCGAGCGGATCGGACACATTCGCGGCGTTTCCGGCGGGGCCATCCTGGGGGATGGAAATATCAGCCTGATTCTCGATGTGCCGGGGCTGCTCGAGTCAGCCAAGACGAACTGAATTCAACCTTTTTCGACTCTCACAAGGAGACTGATCATGAGTGAAGCGGCGACACTGGAACCGTCCGTCAAGACGGCCAAAGGCGGCAAGTACCTGACCTTTGCCCTGGGCAAGGAAGAGTACGGGCTGGAAATCCTCAAGGTGAGGGAAATCATCGGGTACATGGACATCACGGCCGTGCCGCGCATGCCGGCGCACGTCAAAGGCGTGATCAACCTGCGCGGGCAGGTGATCGCGGTGATCGACCTGCGGCTGAAGTTCGAGATGGAGGCGGCGGAGAAATCCGATGAGACCTGCATCATCGTGGTGGAGATCCGGCAGGAGGGTCGCAAGCTCTCCACCGGAATCGTGGTGGATCACGTCTCGGAAGTGCTGGACATCCCCAGCGACAAGATCGAGGAGCCGCCGACCTTCGGCGCGGCGGTGGATACCGACTTCATTCTGGGCATGGGAAAGATCGGCGACACGGTCAAGATCCTTCTGGATATCAGCCGGGTATTGAGCGATGAGGACGTGAGCGCGCTGGCGCAGATGTAAACGCGGGCGAGCGACTGGCCCGCGCCGCGTGGCGAAGGGTCCGGGGCGCGATTGCCCCAACAAACAGTGTTCAAGATACAACAAGCTGGAGATTAGCCATGAAGCTGGGAACGAAGATTACGTCGGGATTTACGGGACTGATTGCGATCGCGCTGGGCCTGGGCGGCCTGGCGATCTGGTGCATGCTGGGCGTCAAGAGCGATGCGACTCTGCTCAGCAAGGAGACGGTGCCCGCGGTGGCGGTGGCCAATGAAGTCGAGCGAGATTCATTGAGTACCATGTACAACATGCGCGGCTACGCCTTCACCGAGGAGACGAAATTCCTGGTGGAAATGCGAAAGTACCTCGAGGAAGTCAAGAAAGACCTCAAGCAGGCGAAGGACCTCGCCACCGCATCGCAGAGTCTGGAGGAACTCAAGAAGGCCTCCGAGAAGGCGGAAGCAAAGGTCCATGATTACGAGCAACTCGCCAATGACACGGTATCGAAAACCGAATTGCTGGCCAAGGACCGCGAGCGAATGAACGAGGCGGCTCAGAAGTACATGAAAGCGTGCGAGGATTTCGTGGCTGGCCAGCAGAAATTGCTGGCGGAGGACATCCACACCGCCTGCGCCGGCCAGGCAACAACGCAGCCGGCGACAGCGCGGGCCGGCGGTGACGCGTCCATGGAGACCCGGCTCAACGACCGAGTCGCTAAAATCAGTCTCGCCAACGCCATCTCCGACATCGGCATGGAAATTCGCCTGGGCAATTTCAAATCGCAGGCCCTGCGCGATCCCAAGCTGTTTCAGGAAACCCAGAAGAAATTCGAAGAGGTGGACAAGCTCCTGGGCGACCTCAAGGCCATCACCAAAATCGACGCGCACCTGCGTGAAATCGAAGAATGCAGGGCGGCTGCCAAGGCCTACAACACCGCGATGACGGATTTTCTAACCAACTGGCTTGCCCGCGAAGAACTGGGCAAGAAGCGTGGTATCGCTGGCGACGCGGTTTTGGAAGAAGCCCGATCCTCCGCCCTGGACGGGATCGGCGATACCACCAAGCGGACCGAAAAGGCAGCGACTTCGCTGGGCACCGCCTCAACCACCATGATCATCGGGCTAAGCGCCGGCGTGGCGGTGGGATGCCTCCTGGCGTTCTTCATCACCCGATCGATCACCAAGCCGATCAGCCGCATCGCCGAAACGCTTGCGGCCAGCGGCGAACAGACCGGCTCGGCCGCGAGCCAGGTCTCCTCAGCGAGCCAGTCGCTCGCCCAGGGCGCCAGCGAACAGGCGGCGGCTTTGGAAGAGACCACTTCCTCCATGGAAGAGATGAGTTCCATGACCAAGAAGAACGCCGACACTGCCCAGCAGGCCGCCGCTCTTTCCGGCGAAGCCAAACAGGCCGCCGACAAGGGCAACACCGCCATGCAGAAGATGGGCGCGGCCATCTCCGAGATTCAGAAGAGCGCCAGCGAAACCGCCAAGATCATCAAGGTGATCGATGAGATCGCCTTCCAGACCAACCTCCTGGCCCTCAATGCCGCGGTGGAAGCCGCGCGGGCGGGCGAGGCCGGCAAGGGATTTGCCGTGGTCGCCGAGGAGGTTCGAAACCTGGCCATGCGATCGGCCGAAGCCGCCAAGAACACCAGCGCCATGATCGAGGAATCGGTCAACGCCGCCAAGAACGGCGTGAGCATCAGCGTCGATGTGGCCAAGACACTCGAAGAGATCACCGCCGCGGCCACCAAGGTCAACGCCTTGATCAGCGAGATCGCCGCCGCCAGCAACGAACAGGCCCAGGGCATCGCACAGGTGAACACGGCCATCGGTCAGATGGACAAGGTCACCCAGTCCAACGCCGCCAACGCCGAGGAATCGGCCTCGGCAAGCGAGGAACTGGCGGCGCAGGCCGAGCAGCTTCAGGGTGTTGTGGGTGAATTGATCGTCATGGTCAATGGTGTGAGCAAGGGAACGCAGACGACCTCCAATGGCGCGAGCGAATCACATGCCCGCCGGCCGCAGCAGTCGATGGCCGCGGGTGGATCGTCCAAGGGGCGCAAGAGCAACGCCTCGGCGGCGATTCCGCTGGATGCCCATGAATCTCGTCAATCGCACGATGACTTCTCGGCCTTCGGTAAAGCCGCATAAGTTCACCATTCCAGCCCCCGGGCGCTTGACCGCGTCCGGGGGCCTTGCATCGACTCGACCTCGAAACCGGCCAGCATAAGCACGGAGCCTCTTCCATGGATCGATCTTTAATGAAACTCGGTATCGCGTTCTTCATTGGCTGCTTTTGCCCTGTCGCGGCGGCGGCCCACGGCGAAACGGGCGTGACATCAGATCAGGCGATGAAGATGCTTGAGGATGGCCAGGCGCGTTATCAGCGCGGGCAATTGATCCACCCCCACCAGGATCAGGCGCAGCGAAGCCTCACGGTGGCCAAGGGCCAGCATCCGTTCGTGACGGTTCTATCTTGCGCGGATTCGCGCGTGCCGGTCGAGACGATTTTTGACCAGGGAATCGGCGATGTGTTTGTGGTGCGGGTGGCGGGAAACGTCGCCAATACCGATGAAATCGGCTCGATCGAGTATGGCGTCGGCCATCTCGGCACGCCGCTGGTCGTGGTGATGGGGCACAGCAAATGCGGCGCGGTCACGGCCGTCGTCACGGGGGCGGAGGTTCACGGCAATATCGCAGCGCTGGTGGCCAACATCATCCCCGCATCAACCGCGGCCAAAAAGGCGCATCCCGATCTGCACGGTGATGAGCTGGTCGCGCACGCGGTTCGCGCCAATGTCTTCCAATCGATCGGCGATCTCCTGTCGCACAGCGGTGAGCTGAAGGAGATGGTTTCAGAAGGCAAAGTGAAAGTGGTGGGGGCCGTATACGATCTCGAAAGCGGCAAAGTCGAATGGCTGGGCGCGCATCCGGATCAAGCGAGATTGCTGACAGAGGAGAAGAATGCATCGCCTGCGCATGCGGCGCCGGAGAAGACGACGC
>JBBRTW010000543.1:0-4355 GCA_038244055.1 Tepidisphaerales bacterium
GAGGTACTGCACCGGGCCGTGTTCGATCAGGCCTTGCACCTGCGCCTCGGACCACGGCCGGGCACGTGCTGGACAAAATGGTCAAGCAGACGCGGACGGGGCGTTTCTGGATATACAGTGGTGACGCGTGGGTGGGGCAAGGACGACATTCGCTACCTCCAGGCTGATGCCTTCGGCGGCTACGACGGCATCTACGCCGGACAGGCCGGCGGGAAGGTGGTGGAGGTGGCCTGCTGGTCACACGCGACGCCGCCCCAGGAGATCGTGCTCGACTTTGACGCCACCGATATCCGATCCACGGCAATCAGGGCGGCCGGTGCCCGTCAAGGTCATCGGCAATGCCGTACCCATACGAGCGGCGATCGAATCAATGTCCGCCCGATGCATCCGCGCGGGCCGGGAAGGTAAGAGTCTTTTCGACATCCGCCCTCATGGCACGGAGCTTGGCGCGAAGGGTGACGCGGCTGAGGCCCAGGATTTCGGCGGCGCGGTTCTGCTGGCCATCAGAGCGGCGCATGGCGGCGGCAATCACCAGGCGGTCGAACAGCGCCAGGGCGCATCGATAGACATCGTGGTCGCCGGCGGCGGTGGCGCGATCGACCAGTTCAGCCAGGGCCGCCCAGGTTGCATCGGAGGGGCTCGGCGTCTGGGCATCATCCGAAAGCGCGTCCGCGGGAGAGTGCGCTTCGGTCGCGGGGTGCCGAACTTCCCGCGGAAGGAATTCGGGCAGCAGGGTGGTGCCGGCGGAAACGATGAGGGCCTCGCGAATCACACTCTGTAGCTCACGGACGTTTCCCGGCCAGTCATGGGCCACGAGGATTTCCAATGCCTCGGGGTCGATGGACTGCACGGTGGTTCGGAGTTGACGGTTGAACCTGAACATGAAGTAGTGCGCCAATTCAGGGATGTCGCCGCGGCGCTCGCGCAGAGCGGGAAGGTGAATGGTGACGCCGCGCAGGCGGTAGAACAGGTCGCGGCGGAAGCGGCCCTGCTCGATCATTCCGGCGAGGTCCTGGTTGGTGGCGGCGAGAATGCGGACATCTGTTTTAATGGTCTGGCTGCCGCCGACGCGCTGGAAGCATCCTTCCTGAAGGAGGCGGAGCATCTTGGCCTGGGTGCCGGGAGCCATGTCGCCGATTTCGTCGAGAAAGAGCGTGCCGCCGTCGCATTGCTCGAATTTGCCGATGCGGCGCTGCTCGGCGCCGGTGAATGCGCCGCGCTCGTGGCCGAACAGCTCGCTTTCGAGGAGGGATTCGGGAATCGCGGCACAGTTGATGGCGAGAAAGGGGGCGGCGGCGCGGCGACTGTGCTGGTAGATGGCGCGGGCAACCAGTTCCTTTCCGGTGCCGCTTTCGCCGAGGATCAGGACGTTGACATCCTGGGGAGCGATCCGGCCGATCTGCTTGCCGGCCGCCTGCATGACCGCGCCGCTGCCGA
The DNA here is from genome assembly GCA_038244055.1 of Tepidisphaerales bacterium. Lineage (GTDB taxonomy): Bacteria > Planctomycetota > Phycisphaerae > Tepidisphaerales > Tepidisphaeraceae > DASPKW01. The sequence continues at coordinate 1,438 of JBBRTW010000543.1, forward strand.
CGAGGCGCTCGGGGCTGGCGCCCGAACTGTCCGCGTCATCGACGATCGCGCGGACATGCATCAATCGGCTGATATTCATCGCCTGGGAGATGACTCTGCGAAGCTGGTCCACATCCAGCGGCTTGACCAGGTAATCAAAAGCACCGAGCTTCATCGCCTCGATCGCCGTGTCGGCGGTGCCGTGGCCGGTGATGAAAATGACCAGCGCGCGCGGGTCGACCTGCCGGAGCGCTTTGAATACCTCGAGACCGGAGCGGTCGCGGAGGCGAATGTCCAGGAGCACGGCGCCCGGCGCCTCTTCGCCCATGATCCGGAGCCCATCATCGGCGCTGGCGGCGGAAACGACCTGAACGTCGGACCCGGCGAACACCTGCTCGATGGAGAACAGGATCGCCGGCTCATCATCAATCACGAGTAATTTTGACATGGCGGCTCCACGATATCAGGCAACATTGATTGTGCGGTCGATTCGTTCCGCCGGGGAACTCACGCCAGCGGCGGTGCGGGCGTCGTGTAGAACGAGCTCATCGGCCGCTTGCCCCACCGCGGGAAGCTCGACCGTGAGCCGAGCGCCGGACTCGGGACGATTGATGGCGAATATTTTGCCGCCATGCTCTTCGATGACCCGGCGGCTGATCGCCAATCCGAGGCCGGTGCCATGTTCCTTGCCGGTGACGAAGGGCTCGAAAAGGCGGCTCATCACCTCCGCGGGAATGCCCTGGCCCGTGTCGGAAAAATGGATCGTTGAAATCGTTCCGCCCTCAAGGGCGACATCCAACTCGCCGCCGCGGGGCATTGCCTCGATGCTGTTGATGGCGAGATTGACGAACACCGTGTGCAACTGGTCCGGGTCGGCGTCGACGATGACATCGGCGCCGGGAAAGCGTTCGATGATTCGGACGCGTTGTTGATCGGCACGGCCCTGGACGAGGCGCAACGCCCGGCGGAGCGTATCGCGGAGGTCGTGGCGGGCACGACGCGGTCGAGGCGGACGCGCGAAGTCGAGCAGGCCCTGGATCGTGTGCTCCATGCGGAGGATCTCGCCGATGACCACTTCGAACTCCCTGGATGTCAGGGCGGGGTTGGATTGGCGGCCGGCGGCGGCCTGGATCAGGAGCTTGACGGAAGTGAGCGGGTTGCGAATTTCATGGGCGACCCCGGCAGCCAGTTCCCCCACGGCCGCGAGCCGTTCCGATTGAACGAGTTCGTGGCGGGCGACTTCGAGCTCCTCGACCACATTGCGGATGCGCTCGGTGACGATATGGGCCTGTTGTTGAAGCTTGGGCAGATCGTCGGGTGTTGAAACCGAGACCGAACCCAGGCGACCATCGGCTCCGCCAACTGCGCCCTCGAGGGTGATGCTGATGCGGGAAAGCGATCGGCTGAGGCCTCGGGCGACGGTCCACCCGAAGGCCAGGCCCAGCAATGGCCCGGCGATCAGGAATGCGATGCGGGCTCGGCGAAGGTCCGCCCGGAGACGAGCATCCTCGGCGAGCTGGCCGTGAATCAGATCTTGATTCACTTCGATCAACCGGCGTGCTGAATCGGCAACGGCGCTGGCGAGCGTGGCCGCTTGCTCGGTATATTTGATGCCCTTCTGAGCCGCGGAGATTCCATCAGACCGGGCAGGCGCCAAGTCGCGAGCTTCGACGTGTCGCCGGTAGGCGTCGAACCGGGTGCGTATCTCGGCTACCAGAGCTTGCTCTCCGGGAGTAAGCGATGTTGCCTGGGCTTCGGCCAGCGAGCGGCCAAACCCGGCGATCAAATCGGGGATCGACTGATCGACGGCCTGGGACGCGGGGTCGCCGGCACGGGCGTTGGCGGCCCCCTCAACGACCTGCGACTGGAGTTTCCAGATATCGCGACGCATGGCCCACGCGGATTCGATGGTGGTGACGTTCTCGGTAAGAGTTCGCACATGAAGATCGTGTACCTGCTGAAGGTGATACGAAGTAATGAGGCTGGCGGCGACCCAGAGAATGCTCACCAGGATGGTAGGGGCCACAACTCGTTTCCACATGTCACACCTCGGCGTCCAACAGCATTCGCACGTCTGTCGAATAGTCAGAGTATCATTGATTGAGCCCGCCCGACAACATAAATGCCGACATCGTTGGCAACATCACAAATCGAATCATCGCCAGCGTAATAAAAGAGGCCCCGCCGCGGATGCTGAAGCCGGGCGGGGCACGGGGGAGAGTGATCCATTGTCGTCGACGCCGAATGATGCCGGGTTGCCGCGATCGCCTAGGCGGCCAGCCGCTTCCCGCGATTGCGCCGCAGCAGTGCGGCGGCCGCAGCCAGAGCCGCCAGGCCCAACCCCGTCGGCTCGGGCACGCTCGTCACGCCCTGCCCGGCCAGTTCGAAGGCCAGTTGCATATCCGCAGCGAATTGCGGGGATGAACTCGGGATGGCCGAGCCGGGCATGGCTTGGCCGTAATTGTTGGCGAGTTGCAGGAGATCATTCAGCCCGACATCGCCTGAGTAATCGAAGTCGCCATCGTACCAGCTCGTCGCGGGTGAGGTCGCCAGGCCGTAATGATTGGCCAGACGGAGCAGGTCGTTCAGCCCGACATCGCCGGAGAGATCGGCATCGCCGGCCAGTGTCGTGCGAACGAGGACTGCCGTGCCATCGACTGCGGAGGTTACGCTCTGGCCGAGGTTCCAGTTTCCACCGGTTGGGCCGAGCAGGTCGGAGGCTTCGACGAAGCCGACCGCAAGCCGCTTGCTCGAGCCGATGCTGGCGGCGAACTCAGTCGAGCCGATTCCTTTGCCGACCCAGTCGCCGCCGGTGTAGGCCGCAATAATGGCCGCGCGGATGCCGGTGGGGCTGGGATCCAGGAGCGGGCTGGTTCCGGTGTAATTGACGACCATGGCGTTGGTGTGGAGGTTGAGGTTGCCGGTGGGGCCGGTGATGC
>JBBRTW010000544.1:0-4327 GCA_038244055.1 Tepidisphaerales bacterium
ACTGCGGACCATGCTGCTGATGCTCCAGCACTGCGCCGAGGCAAGCCTGGGCTGTTCGGAGTCGATGCATCCTCCCAACATCCCGCCACTTAGCGCCATCACGGGGCCGTCGGGGTGAACTTGGAACTACTGAGCTACATCGGAATGTCGAGCTACTTGGGAATGTCGATCTACTTTTTTCCCCAGCGGTGGTTGAGAGAGTTGAGGAAGGTGCCGCCGATGTTGGGGATGGACATTTCGGGCAGTGGCAGCGGGCGGCGGCGGACCAGGCTTTGGAAGAACCCGCGCAGGACGCGATAGCCGGCCGCGAAAGATTCGCCCCAGGTCATGGTCGCGCCGGTGCCGTTGGGGCGGAGGAGGAGACAGGTGACATCGTCGTTGTTGAGCGTGTCGCCGGTTTCCGATTCGATTGAAGCCAGCAGGCCGGGGACGAAGCGGGCGGGGTTGGCCGGGTCTAGGCCGGGGGAGTTGGCGATGCGGAGCAGGCCGGCGGTGCCGAGAAGCTCGCGGTCGGCGGTGCGGGCTTCGATGAGGGAATCGGTATAGATGAGCACGAGATCGCCGATTTCGAGCTCGATGCCGAATTGTTCGCAGTCTTCGAGATCGATGATGCCCAGGGGGATGTTCACTGTCGGCTGGCCGTCGTTCTCATGATCGAGCAGGGTCCAGCGGCCGGTGGATTTGCGGTAGACCAGGGGAGGCGGGTGGCCGGCGTTGCAGACCGAGAGCGTGCGCGTGGGGGCGAAGAAGGTGGTGACGATGGCGGTGGCGAAGATGCCGGCCGCCGAGGTTTCGACGAACTGCTTATTGAGGGAGGTGACGAAGCGCGATTGATCGAGGAAGTTGACGAATTTGCGCATCATATCGCGCAGGCTGGTGGCGACCTGACGGACCATTTTTCCGTGGCCGGAGACATCGGCGATGAGGAGCCGATTGATCCGGCCGGTGGCGCAGGAGGAGACGTAGTAGACATCGCCGCCGCCTTCGGTGGGGTCAGCCGATTCATGAATCGGCGCGGCGGCCGTATCGCTCTGAGGGGATGCCGCCGTATCCGCTGCGGGCACAACATCCGCGTACGGCTTGCTGTAAACCCACGCATCCAGCCCGGCCATGGTCACGGCCGAATCGACGGGTTCGCAGCCGCCCCAGACTTCCATGCAGACCATTTTCTGGGGTTCGGGGGTGGGCATAGCGACACCGTGAATTTCTTTCTCGTAGCACGGGCATCCTGCCCGTGTGAACGGCCGTCATGTTTGCAGGCACAACGTTCTCGTAGCACGGGCATCCTGCCCGTGTGATTGGCCTTCATGTTTGCAGGCACAACGTTCTCGTAGCACGGGCATCCTGCCCGTGTCATTAGCCGCCATGCCTGCAGGCATTGCGTTCTCGTAGCACGGGCATCCTGCCCGTGTGATTACAGGCATTGCGTTCTGGCCTTCAGCGCTCTCAACATGGGCAGGATGCCCATGCTACGGCGCACATTCTATTTTACCGTGAGCCGCTTCCGCAAATCCGCCTTCGCGGCCTTCAAATCCGTGTGCTGCGCCGCATCCTTATAATACGGATCGAGCGGGAAGCAGCCGCTGATGATGCCGTTGCGCGGGGCCGTCGTGCAATCGCTAAACGTCCGGCAGATGCGCTTGGTCTGGACGTCTTTTCCCTCCAGCGTATCGGCCAGCATATCCCAGTAGCTCAGCACGAGCCGGCCCACGCCGATGCTGTCGGCCCAGCCCTGGCGCATGACCGCCTGGGCGACATGCGGGATGTACTCCTGCAAATAAGAGTAGCCCGTGCCGACGAGGATGGAATCGGGGCAGGCGGCTTTCATCTCGCGGACGGCCTGGATCTGGCGGACGACGCCGATGAGCGGGTCCTCCGGCGGCTGGTAGCCATCGGAAGGCGGGAAAATGGCCGGCCGCTGGTAGTGGGGGTTGTAGTAGGGCGAGCAGCAGCTCAGGTTGACCATGCGCACGCCCAGGTGATTCAGCATTTGAATGAATTTGATCGGCTCGGTCAGATCGCGCTCCAGGGGATTATTGGGATTACAACCAAAGCCATAGAGATAGGGAATGTGCTTCTGGTATTCATCGGGAATGCCCGGGCCAAGTTTGCCGGCGGTCGACTTGGCTGGGTCGGGCTTGAAGGGGGGATGATCGAACGCCGACAGGCGCACGCCGATCATCAGCCGGGGGAGTTCATCGCCGATTCGGCCGATGATCTGGCGGATGAACTGAGTGCGGCCGGCGAAATCGCCGCCGAATTTGCCCTTGCGGGTGAAGCCGGAGAGCAGTTCGTGGCCGAGGTAGCCGTGGCAATGCTTGATATCGACGAAGCCAAAGCCGGCCCGCCAGGCGAGCTTGGCGGCGCGGACGTAATTGTCGATCAGGCGCTCGAGATAATCATCGGAGATCACCACCGAATCATCCTTGGGATCGATGCCGAAGCGCGGATCGAGCAGCGGATGATGATAGGCGATCTTGGGTTCGAGTTTGGTCTTGCTGTTGGGTTTGCAGAAGCGGCCGGAATGGGTGAGCTGCAGGCCGACCAGCAGATCATCGGTGGTTCCGAAGCGATGGCGGTGGGCATCGAGGCAGGTGTTGAGGAGAGTGGCCGCGCCGCGCTGGGCGCGCTCCACATCTTCATCGACCACACCGATCTGATTGGGATTGGCCCGGCCATCGCCCTGCACGGCGAAGGCCTCGCCGCCCCAGATGAGTTTCGCGCCGGACTCGCCGAAATGCTGCCAGCGGCGGAGGGTGGGCTCGGTCGGCTGGCCATCGGTGGTGCCATCCCAGCCTTCCATCGGGTGGATGCACCAGCGGTTGCCGATGATGAAGGAGGGGTATCCATTGCCGCCCACATCGAGTGCCTGCGCCAGCGGCGACCCGGCGCTGGCGGACTGGATCTGGTCATCCACCGGCAGGTCCAGCCCGAGCGAAGCAAGATGGGCGCGGAACGCGGCGACGTCCTTGAGATGTCCGATCTTGGCGAACGAGTCTTCGGCCATGCGCAGCTCCGTGGTTTGGCGGGGACTTTTCCGGGCGGTCGGGGGCATCTTAGGAAAAACGGGGGGCGGGGGAAAGCGAGGGGTATGGGCGGTGGTCGGGGGTGCTGGGGTGTTGGGGTGTTGAGCTGGAGCGGGGCGAGCGGGGCGATTGCGGGGCTTCGGTAGTGGCATCGCGATAAAAATATCGGAAATTGGGATCGATCCGCGGGTATGATCGTCCAATCCGAGGCTGCCATGTTGAATCGAGCGCGCCCATTTCGGAGAGTCGATGGCCGGTTGGCGCGGCGCTGCGCGGTTTTCGCGGCGGCGCTGCTGGGGATTCTCATTCAATTCAATTCCCGTCCCGCCCGCGGCGCCAGCCAGATGATGCACACCCTTGAGGGGAACATCATGGAATATGACTTTGTGCTCCTGGGGCATATCGATTCCGTTTCCCAAGCCGGCTCGGCCAAAGATTTCAAGCTTAACGTGAATGTGGTGCGCGTCTTCAAGGGCCCTTCCACACATCCGAAAACGCTTGAAATCACGATCCACAAGGCCGATTGCGCGAGCGCCAGCGCGGGATTCGACCTGCTGATCTGTTTCGAGGCCAACGGCAATCCGGCAACAGTGGACCAATCGAAGTTCACGAGCATCATCGGCCGCGCTGACACCTTCTATCTCCTCGATGGCGAGCGCGTCGATTCGCTCACGCCCGTTCGCAATCTCGATGGCCGGCCTATTCGGACGCGCGATGAGTTGTTCGAAGCCGTCAAAGAAACCGTAGCCGCCGTGGGCGCGAACGATACCGGGGCCACCACCTACATCGATCGCCGGTCCTTGCCGACATCGGTCGAAGCGCAGTTGCCGCCCGGGATCCGCTGCGTTCAGGTCCCCGCCGGGCCGGTGTTCGACGCCCGCATCCGCGATTGGACGCAGCGGCCGGGGATCGATTTCCGCATCGCCGGGGCGAACCTGATGAGCCGGCGCAAGCCGATCCCCGGCAACATCGCCGCCCTGCAGCGGCTGATGCTCGATCCGGAATTCGAGGAGCGGATCAATCCGGAATGGTCGGCCGACACCGCCAGGCGGGCCGTGCGCTTCTTCCCCGCCCGCGCTGCGGCCGCGGCAGCGGTGCGGAAGCTGGCGGGCGAACTCCCTCTTTCGCAGCCGCCGCAACTCGCGGCGATTCAGGAGATCGCCTTCGCCGATGGGCTCAAATCGCTTTCGTACCCGGCCTATTCATCTCCCAGCGCCTGGCGCGCGGCGGCGTTCTTCGTAACGCCCTGCGCCTTGCTGCTGCTGGCGCGGCGGCGCGGGGGGCGGATCGGGCTGTCGGGG
>JBBRTW010000545.1:0-4321 GCA_038244055.1 Tepidisphaerales bacterium
GCCGCTTCGGCTTCGCACAATGCAAGTCGTAAATAGACTCCCGACACGAAGCTGGGATTTCAATCCATCAAGAGCCGTTGTAGATCGACCGCCGGCGCTCTTGGGCAGAAAGGTGATTGTTCCGCGTACTCGCATATTTGAGCTACTCAATGACATCATTCACCCAATCGCCGATGATGCGCCGGCAGTGGTATACACCGTCAGTTTGGAGGTTATCCGGCGCTTCCGACCAGAACCCCAGGACGGCACACTCGATCGTGAGCGATCGAATTGCGTTCGTAGAAACGCGATTATAGCGGCCAACGAATTCGCGAAGAATATTGAGCCGCAGTCCGATTGCCACGAGCAAAGGCGGATCGTCCCTCCAAACGGCATTCGAGATGAGCAGGCGTGGGTAACTCCGATTCGGTTCTTCCCATTTCCATGTATCGAAAAGTTCCATGGTGCCCATGGCGGCTTCGGAGGAGCCCGCCCGGCACCCGTAAGGTTCGCACCGATACGCCGATACAAGCGCGGCGTCGGAAGTGGCGTGTCGCACGTCGCTCACCGTGACCTGCCCAAGATCGGAGAAGGCGTCTCGCCAGACCATAAGTTTTGGCAGGCGAGAGTCACCCACGAATAGTTCGAATGTTTCCACGATCAACGCAATTTCCTCAACAGTCGTTCGATCTCGAGTCGGACTTCATCGCAATTCGGATTCAAGCTGTCCGCCACCATTTTCCATCCACCCCAAGCTCACGAGCCAGTTGTTCAATCGCCTTGGCCTGCTCAGCGGTAAACTTGTATCCTGCTTCGCCGACATACGCACACGTCTCTTCCAACGCCAGTTGAAGTTCTCCCGCGTCGACGCAATCCCGAACGTGGGCAACCACTTCCGTCGGCAAATGCGCGGACAGTTCGTCGATCATACAAATCAGTTGGTATTCGATAGTCATGCTTTTGGAAAAGTCGTTGGAGAACGAAGCTGATGACCTACAGATCCCAGCAATCCGCAAAAATGCCCTCCACCGCAAGGCCTATACGGAACTGTTCGACCCCAATTAATTCGGGACTCCAGCTACGACTTGGCGTTTCACTTTGCAAGAGGCCTTGAAGGCGGAATGCAATTCCGAAAAGCGCATACGCTAAATGACGCTCAAGCCCAGCTTGGCCGCGCCGGTGCGTGTAAAGCGTTTCAAGTGCATCCATGAGCGCGGCAACACGCTCACGCCCCGGATCGTTGCCCATTCTGACTGCCACCAAGATGCCGTCGATGTCTGTGGCCTCTCGCAAGATTAAGTCGATCGCGCTTTGTTCGGTCATGGGTCTCTCATGATACCGCACCCTCCGCAACAATCCTTACCACCCGCGCCCGCCCCAATGCTACAATACCCTCGCATGGGCGCTGACCCCCAACTCCTCTCCCACTACCCCGGCCTGCCTCTGCCGGTCTATCTCAATCTCTCCACCTCTTCCCCCCATTCGTGCAGTTATTTCTCCGATCGCGCCTGTACCACCCGCGCCTTCTGGGCGCCGGAAATTGATCCGCGTCTCTATCACCGTTTCATGGATGCCGGATTTCGCCGCAGTGGGCGGGTGATCTATCAGCCCATCTGCGCCGGTTGCCGCGATTGCCGGGCGATCCGTGTTCCGGCGGGCGAGTTCAAACCGAGTAAATCCCAGCGCCGCGCCTGGCGGAAGAACCAGGACCTGGCCATCGATTTTGGCGAGGCCGAGGCGACGGCCGAAAAGCACGATCTCTACGAGCGCTACCGCAGTGGTTGGCATGGGGCGACCGAGCCGCGCGACTGGGAGGCATTTACATCGTTTCTTTACGATTCGCCGGTGGAGACGATCGAGATTTGTTATCGCGATGGCGCTGGCAAGCTGCTGGGCGTGGGCATCTGCGATGTCTGCGCGCAATCCCTCAGCTCGGTTTATTTCTATTTCGATCCCGATCATGCGGCGCGCGGGTTGGGCACATTTGCCGCGCTCTGGGAGATCAATTATGCGACCCGTTTAAAAATTCCGTGGTACTATCTGGGCTTCTGGGTCAAGGGGTGTGGAGCGATGGAATACAAGTCGAGCTTCAGGCCGTGCGAACTGCTGGGAACCGATGGCGTCTGGCGCAGAGTGGCGAGTGATGTCGAGTGATGTTGAATGAGCGCTGAGCAAACCAACGAGAGGATCCCAAGCGCCGCCGAGGCGGAGGCGGCGATACCGTTGCGCCTGGCGAAGGTGCAACTGCGAATTCTTTCGCAACATGTCTGCCCGTTTTTTTCCGATCGGCAGGCGACGATGCTGGGGGCGTACGCGCTGAAAAAATATGGCCGGTATTTTTCCGATCTGCTGGAGCAGGGGTACTGGCGGCGCACGGATGTGATCGAGAAACCCGTCTGCCGGGATTGCAAGGCGTGCAAGTCGATCCGCATCCCGGTTCGGGAATTCGCGATGAGCCGCTCGCAGATGCGGGTGTGGAAGCGCAATGCCGACGTGAAAGTGGAAGTGGTGGATTATGCAATTGAGCCGGTGATGCTGGATTTGATCCAGAGGTATCTGGTCGGCCGGCACAACTGGGGCAAACGGGCGACGGAGGACCGGCTGGATCAGGTGGTCGAGTGGTACGCGCAGCGGCTGGGCCGCTCACCGGTCAAATGCAGGGCGTTCAAATATTGGCTGGATGGAAAGCTGGTGGGGATTTCGGTTTGCGATGATTGCAAGGGAGCGCTGTATAGCGCGTTTTTCGCATACGACTTGGAATTCAAAAATCGCGGGCTGGGGAATTACAGCATCCTCCACGAGATCGACTGGTGCCGGCGCGAGGGGAAGACGCACTACTACATGGCCAACATGATCGCAGGATTCGAGCCCTCGCATTACAAGATGCGGTTCAAGCCGTTCGAGATCAGGGGTGAGGATGGGATTTGGCAGGGGAGTTGAGGGGCGGCGTCGGGATTCGCAATTCACATGCGGCGGATGCCATAGCGAGGAAGTCCGCAAACATCCCCCATCTCCTCCGGTAGGATAAATCAGATAAACGTATCCCATTATGGAGATCAGACATGGCGCGTCAGAGGCATATTGAATGGGTGTTAGCCGGTGCGGTGACCGCACTCTGCCTGCAATGGGTGATCGGCGCGAATGCGCCGGCGGCGAAGATCGCAGCGCCGGTGGCCGGGATCGCCTCCGCGGGCGCGACAGGTGGCGGAGGCGAGCCAGCCGGGGTTGCGCAGGTGCGGGCGGTTTATCGCTCGCCGGTCGATCTGCGCTTCTCACCCAGCGGCGCGGTTGTGGCGGTATCGGATCGATCGGCCGGCGAAGTCGTGCTGATTGATGCGGTGGGCGGCAAGGTCGCCAAGTCCATCGCCATGGGCGGCAAGACGGGGGCGCTGGCGTGGTCGGCCGATGGTTCGCGTGTGTTCGTGGCCGAATATGAGAAGGGAACGGTCGCGGAGATCATCGTGGCCGAGGGGAAGATCGCGCGGCATTTTGAGGTTGGCGCGTATCCCAATGGCGTGGCAATCGCCCGGAAGAAGAATCTGTTGCTGGCGACATCAACCGGGCTGCACGACCTGGTGGCGATCGATCTGGCCGGCGGGAAGGAGAAGGCGCGGGTTCATCTGGTGCGCGAGCCTTATTACATCGCCATCTCGGCGGATGAATCGGCGGCGCTGGTGAGCAATCTTCTCCCGGACGGGGCGGCGAGCGATCCGGGGATGACGGCTTGCGTGAGCATTGTCAGCCTGGCCGACTTCAGCAAGACCGATATCAAGCTGCCGCCGAATTCCGGCGCGGTGCGGCAGGTGGCGATTTCGCCGGATGGTCATTGGGGCTACGCGCTGCATACGGTTGGCCGGACGACGCTGCCGGCGACGCAACTCGATCGGGGGTGGGTGAATACGAACGCGCTCAGTGTGATCGACCTGCAGAAGAAGAAACATTATGCCTCGGTCCTGCTCGACAGCCTGGTTGAAGGGGCGGCCGATCCGTGGGGCATCGCGCTGTCGAAAGATGGCGGAACGGCGTGGATCACGCTGGCCGGGACGCATCAACTGGCGCGGATCGATATCGCCGGGCTGCATCGCGGGCTGGAAGGGCAGCCGATTTCACCGGCCGGTGCGAAGAAGATGGTCTCGGCGACGATCTGGGAACAGATCAAGGCCGATCCCGCCAAGCGCGCCGATCTGGTCAACGATCTCTCCGCGCTCTATGTCGGCGGATTGATCACGCGCATTGCCCTTCCCGGCAAAGGACCGCGCGGGATCGACATGGCTCCGGATGGGGCGCGGCTGGCCGTCGGGCAGTATTTTTCCGGCGATGTGCTGATGCTCAACTCGGCCGA
>JBBRTW010000546.1:0-4270 GCA_038244055.1 Tepidisphaerales bacterium
ATTTCAGGCATGAATTTCGCGGGCGACTGGAAATGTGGCCGGGAATGCGTCAACGTAGCCGTCAACCAAAGGAATTGCATGAGCACCATGACCGGGCAAGAGCGGATGCAGCGGATTCTCAAGCGTCAGCCGGTGGATCGCATCGGCAAGGCCTGCTACGAGCACAACGCGCTCTTTCTCCTCGATTGCGTCACCAGCCTCGCCGGCGCACCGGTCGAGATCGATGCCTGGCAGGTCGATGCCGCCTACTCCGGCACACAAAAATGTCTCTCCTGCCCGCCCGGCCTCTCCCCCGTCACGCTCTCTCCGCGCGCCGTCCAGCGCATCGACCAGCGCAAGCAGAAAGTGCAGTCCTGGTATCTCGATCTCTCCATGATCCGCCAGTATTGGGGCCAGGAGCGTTTTTATCACCACACCGCCCCGATCAACATGCTCTACGCGCTGCACGAAGCGCTGGGCATCGCGCTCGAAGAAGGATTGGAGGATCGCTGGGCCCGCCACCGCCACGCCCACGAGCTGCTGCGGGCCGGGCTGGCCGATATGGGCATCACCTACGCGTCAGACCACGACCACAGCCTCCCCATGCTCAACGCCGTGACGATTCCCGCCGGCGTGGAGGATGCCCCCGTCCGCAAGCGCCTCCTCGAAGACTACGGCATCGAAATCGGCTCAGGGTTGGGCGTCTTCAAAGGCAAAATCTGGCGCATCGGCCTGATGGGCCACACGGCGACGAAGCGCAACACCACCCTCTTCCTCGCCGCCCTGCGCGAAATTCTCGGAGTCTGAACCACGAAGGCACGAAGGCACGAAGAAGAAAAATGCGAGGGTAGAAGGTAGAGGATAGAGGGTTGAAAAATTACGCTCGGGTGAAGGCATGGCTTCTCCGCGCCACCCGTGCCTCGAGCCCACGCGCTAATTTCTTTGCCGCCATTTTCTATTCTCTACCCTCTACCCTCGCATTTCTCCCCTTCGTGTCTTCGTGCCTTCGTGGTTCCATTTGACCTGGATTAACTCTCCCGATGCGGCCCTTCCAACTTGGTTTCGCCGGATTTGGTGCGGACTTTTCCCATGACTTTAGAGATGGCCTCCACCACCAGCCGCCCGCCTTCGTTGATGATGTCTTTTCCCACCACGCCGCTGTGAATCACTTTGGTGTCCTCATGGACGATGAGATTGCCCGACACATTCCCAAACACATGGCAGCGCCCACCCGCTTCGATCGTCAAATCCCCATACACCGCCCCGCGCATGTAGAACTTCACGCCCCTGGTCACCCGCACATTCCCGGCCACCGATCCCCACAATTCGGTCGATTCCTTCACCACCCAATCGCCGGCAATCCTGTCACGTTCTTCTCGCATGACCCTGTTGTACAAATTGCCGCCCGCGCGGCAAGTCGTGGCATTGCGGATTGTGGATTGCGGAATGCGGATTGAATTGGAATGCGAGGCGTGGCATCGCAATTTGCGCTTCTTGCGACGACGGCGCGACAATCTGACGCGGAAGTCCTATTTGACTTTGCGAATTGACGGCGGGGTATCGCCGGGATCGTGGCCAATTACATTCTCATGAATCCAGGTGAGTCCCATCGCCGCCACCGCGAACACCGTCGCCGCCGCCGCCCATCCCCTCCATCGCGCCGACAAACTCGATCTCCCTGACAAAATCCACGCGACGATCCCCACGCCCACCCCGCCCGCCGCAACCCATCGGCCAATCACCGGCTCATCCACCCTCGTGCAGATGACACTGACGGCCGCCAACCCCGCCGCCATGAGCGAACAATACTGAGTCCACCGATAGAGCCGCTGATGCGAAGCCTTCCGCCGCCGCCCGCCCATGATCGTCGGATCCATCACCGGCATCGGGTCCGGCGGCAGGGGCACCTCTGAAATCGCCGGCGGGATTTCAATGAAATGCGACTCGCCCTCGGCCTCCCCAGGCTGGATGTGAATGATCTCCCCATGGCGCGCCTCCGCCTGCTCTTCCATCACCTCATCGGCCGCCAATTCCCCCGGATTGCTCTCCACCTCCCGCGCAATCACCCGCTTCCTCCCCCGCACGTTTGGCTCATCATCCCGAACTTGATCCGACATAATCTCCCGTAGCACGGGCATCCTGCCCGTGTCTGCGCCAATGGAATTCAGAAAAGCTGTTTATTCGATCTCAACACACTCAATATCAACATGGGCAGGATTTCAACACGCACTCAACATGGGTAGGATTACAACACTCACTCAACTTGGGCAGGATTTCCATGCCCCCAACATGGGCAGGATGCCCATGCTACGAAAATCTCACGACACGACCTCGCTCCCCCCATCCAACTCCGTCTCCCCCAGCGCCGCACGCAATCCACGGCTGCTCTTGGCCTGGATCACCAGCAGCAAAATCACCGCCACGCCCGGCCAAACCACAAACCGCGCCCACCTCAAAATGGCCTGCTCCATTCCCATCTCGGACAACTTTCCGAATTTCGCGCCCATCGTCGGGTGCGTCAATTCCGACCATGTATACAGCACCCCGGGAATCTTGAAATCATTGGTGAAGGTGTCCGCCATAAAAGATTGCCAGGGGAACAACATCAGCACCAGCAGCAGGCACCACACCCACGCGCTGGTCACTTGGGCCACGCCAACCAGCCGTCCCACCAGCATGATATTGACGATCAGCAGCAGGCAGACCCCCAGCACGAATCCGAGCACGATGCCCAGATAATCCACCCCGGCCGTTAGATACCAGAGGACTTCGCGGAGGAGATGCGCCTGCTTCGCCTCTTTGGCGGGGTCGGTCGCTTGCGTGGCCGGTGCGGTGGTCGGAGCGGTCGCGCCGGCGGCAGTTGCACTCACGGGAGCAGTCGTCGGCAAGGTCGCCGGAAGGATCATTTTATCGGCCAGCGACTTCTCGGCCTGCGTTTCGGGAAAAACCGTGTTCGTCAGCCGCGCCGCGAAGAAAATTCCGATCTGCCCCAGCAGCATCAGGAGCAGCAGCAGAAAAACCCAGTTCTTCGCCCGGCGGGCGATCATCATCGCATCCGCATAATCGGCGGCCGTGACAAGATTGGACGGCGGCATAATTCAAATCCTTTCAAAGACTCTCTTCAGAATCGGCATCATCGTGGGTGGCCCTGGCAAACTAAGCTCGCCGGAGGAAACCTCCACCACTCCACAAGCCCCGCCCGCAAGAACCATCACCCCCACTGTCCTATCGTATCCCCGCAAAAGAGGCAACGTGAGCTTTGACATTTCCACTCATCCCTTCGACAGTCTTCCCATGCTGAATCCGACGCTCTCCCGCCAGCGCCAGCAGCGCCTGCTCGATGTCATGCAGCGCCGCAAGCTCGATGCCATCATCATCGCCGCGCCCCACCACGTCTACTATTTCACCGCCCACCTGGCCCATCCCCTGCATCAGGCCGCGCTGGTTCTATTCGCCGATGGCCGCTCCATTCTCTTCAGCGCCAACGGCCCCAACCTCGAGGCGGCCGCCGATGAATCGGTCGGATATGAAGCCAACCGCTTCAGCACGCTCCGCCAGGATCAGCCGCTCGAAGTCGCCACGCAAATCCTCGCCCGCCTGAAGGCCAGAAACATCCGCACCATCGGCCTCGACTGCTCCGAAGTCACCTCGCAAATCGCCATGCGCTTCGAAGGCCCGCGCACCGCCATCGATGAAGATCTTTGGCAGATGCGCCGCCGCAAAGATGCCGATGAACTCGCCCTCATGCGCAAAGCCATCGACTGCTGCGCCGCCATGTATAAAAAGGCCCGCGAAATCATCCAACCCGGCATCACCGAGCTCGAAGTCTTCGGCCAGCTCCACACCGCCGCCATCGCCGTCGCCGGCGAGCCGCTCCGCCCCTCCTACCTCGGCAACGACTACGCCTGCGGCGTCCCCGGCGGTGTCGCTCGCGCCCGGCCAGTCGAAAAAGGCGAACTTTACATCCTCGACCTCGGCCCGGCCTACCGCGGCTATTTTTCCGACAACTGCCGCGCCATCGCCGTCGACCGCAAGCCAACCGATGAGCAGCACCGCGCCTGGGAGCGGGTCACCCGCTGTTTGAAGATCGTCGAAGAAATGGCAAAGCCCGGCGTGCGCTGCCGGGATATTTTCGCGGCCGTCGATAATTTTCTGAAGCAATCGCGCGGATCAGAACTCGGGCATCATCTCGGCCATGGAGTGGGCCTCCAGCCGCACGAGTTTCCGCATTTGAATCCAAAGTGGGATGATACGCTGATTGAGGGGGAGATATTCACGGCCGAACCGGGGG
>JBBRTW010000547.1:0-4260 GCA_038244055.1 Tepidisphaerales bacterium
AGTTAGAAGCGGGAGACACTGCGGTCATCCTGAGGGAGCTTGAGGCGACCGAAGGATCTGGCCTGTTTGTCGGTGGACAATTGAGAAGATGAACGGGCCAATCCGTTGCAGCAAGATTCCTCGGTCGCCTGAAGCTCCCTCGGAATGACCCTCGCACCAAGGATTTCAGCATGGCAATCTCGCTACTCACTTCTCGCTTCTAACTTCTAACTTCTGATCCCCAATACTTCGCCATCTTCATTCTCAAAAACTCAACCGATCGCTTGAGCTGGTCGAGGCCATCGACGCCGTCTTCGATGCTGATCCAGGCGGGCGGGTTCTTGGGATCGACGCCGAAGCCGGCGGATTTGAGGGTGCTGAAAATGGCATCGTAGTCGTTCATCCCCTTGCCGATCTCGCCGTGGCTGAGGCGCTTGGCGTAGCCGATGGAATCTTCTTCCTTGCGGAGGTCTTCGATGGTGCCGGAGATGAGGTAGCGATCGGAGGCGTGCATGGTGACGACGCGATGCTTGACGCGCGCCAATAATTCCAGGGGATCTTCACCGGCGAGGATGGTGTTGGAGGGATCGTAGTTGACGCCGAAGTTCGGATCGTCGATTCGGCCGACCAGATCGCAGAAGACTTCCATCTTCTGGGCGAATTCCGGGTACTGCCAGTAGTTGTCTTTGTAATGATTCTCGATGATGAGGGTGACGCCGCAGGCGCGGGCGTGGGGGAGGCAGGCTTTGATGCACTCGGCGGCGTAGGAGACCCCCTGCTCGCGCGAGACTTCGGGGCGGCGCTGGCCGGAGAGAACGCGGCAATACTGCCCGCCGAGGGTCTGGGTCATGTCGATCATGCGTTTCTGGTTCTCGACCTGCTGGGCACGGAAGGCGGGGTCGGGATGGGTGAAGTCGGGTGAGACGCAGAGCATGGGCATGAGCAGGCCGCGATCTTCGATCATGCGGCGGGTGGCGGGCCAGGTGGCTTTGTCCTTGAGGTCGAGGAAGCCGAAGTACATTTCAAGCCCATCGACGCCGAGGCCGGCGGCCATGTCGATCCACTGGCGGAGGGACATCGCGCCCGTCAGGGTGAGCTGATCCATCCAGGCTTTTGGAAACGCGGCCAGACGCGGCTCGATTGGGGCGGTGGGCATTGGGGTGACGGTAACAAAGAGGAGCCGGAAGATGAAGGGGGATGGATTGAAGATGCACCCAATGGATGCGTGAGAATCAGTCGAAGATGGTTTTGCCGGGCTTGATGGGGGCTTCGGGAGTGGCCGGTTTTTTGCGGGTGCGCTTGTGGAGGGCATCGAGATACCAGGCCAGGCCGGGGTCTTTCTGTGTGCCCTGGCCGCCGATGTCGAAGCGGTTGGGCTTGAGTTCCATGCCGCCCTCGGTCCAGGCGGGGAAGTGGGCGATGATGTGGGCGGTGGAGGCATCCATGTAACGGTCGAGAATATCGGTGAAGGGCTGGCGCGCGGGCGGCGGATAGAAGCCCTGGGGATTTCGGCCGGCGGTGTCGTTAGTGCCGAAGTAGGCGAAGTGGATGATGGGCTTTTTGACGGGGAAATTGGGGGGATTCACGCCGGGTTCGGCGTGGAGGATGACCGTGGCGGATTCGGATTTGGCGATGGCGAGGTTGTCGGCATGCAGGCTGTTGCCGCCGCCGCGGAGGAGATCGGGAGCAACGGAAGCGGCCACGCCGAGACATTCGACGATGTCGGCGGCGGTGAACTTCATCGGGCAGGTCGAGTAGGCGGTGGGGAGGGCCTGATCGGCGATGGCGAGGATGACGTTTTTGTGGTCCTTGAGTTCGGCGGCGGCGGTGCGGCAGGCGGTGAGATATGCGGCGCGGCCGAGTTTGGCGGCATCGCCGGGCTTGGGGTTGTCGCCGAGTTTGGGGTCTTGCGCGCCCATTCCCATTTTGCGGGGGAAGAAGAGGCTGACGATGACGATCATGTCCTTCTGATTGGCGGCCGCGATGATCTGACGGACGCGGTCGCGGGCGGCGGTGTCTTCGAAGGTTGCGCCATCGGCAGAGAAGGTTTTCTGGGTCAGACCGGGGCCGCCCTGGTAGCAGATGAGGAGGGTGTTGATGCCATCGTCTTTGAAGGCGGCGAGGTTTTCGATGAGCTGTTTGGTGTATTCATCTTTCGTGGCGGCGCAGGCGGCGCGGAGGCCCCAGATGCGAGAGGGCTCATCATTGATGAGGAGTTTGCCTTCGCGATCGGCCTTGAGGGATTTGATTTCGGCGTGCGCCGTTGAGGAAAGCCCGGCCAGCGCGATCATGGCGAAGGCCAGGGAACAGAGACGGATTTTCAACAGCATCGAACGGGTCCTCGGGGGCGCGGGTTGGGAATTACGGATTTTAGAGCATGATTAGCCGAAAGGGTCAGGAGCCGGGGGACGATTATCAGCGTATGGGGCATTCCTGGTGGCCGGCTCCTGACCCTGACGCGTCGAACGCGATCGAGCATTGCGAAGGGTCCAGCAAGGATGGGCCAGACCCTTCGCAAGCTCAGAGTTCGTGAATTTTTGACGAAATCGCCTCGAAAATCCGCAATTCTGATCGAATATCGGGGTCGAGAAATCAAAAATTCACACGCTCTCAGGGTGACTTACTGCTCAGGGTGACCGAAGCAGACTCTGTGAGACAGGCTTCAACTACTTCACGGCTTCGATGAGGATCGTGTGCTTGACCGGGGCTTTGGCGGCTTCGGCGGAGGCATCGAAGAGGCCTTTGGCGGCCTTCATTTCATCTTCGGCCTTTTTGGCGGCATCCGGCTCCTTGGACTTGGGGAGATCGTGGAGGGTCTTCTTGACCAGAGGCGTCTCGGCGGCCTGCTGCTTGCGGATGACATCCTCGACCTTCTTGAACGGCTCGCTGAAGGGATTCTTCAGCGCGAACTCGGCGGCGAGGTTGATGCCTTTCTCGAGATCGGCGGCCGCGAATTCTTTCGAATCATCGCCCCAGGTGACTTTCAACTTGCCCGCGCCGCCTTTGACGACCAGCATGAAGCGGTTGAGGTCCTGGTTGAAGGGGAGGAACTCGATGATGCCGGTGGTCGCGCCGGGGGTCTTGGGGTCGCCGTAGAAGCAGAAGGGGTACTTGCTGCTCTCGACTTCGACTTTGCCGCCGGCCGCGGAAAGAATCTTGTGGCCATCGGTCGCCTCGGCCGTGTTGGCTCCCAGAGAAACGGTGATGGTGCCGATGTTGCCATCGATGCCCATGCCCTTGAGGAAGGCGTAGGCCATGCAGAGCTGACCGTTCTGCGAGGGGTGGACGCCATCGCCGCCGCCGACATGGTAGGTGGGGCCGTACTTGGCCTTGGCCTTGGTCATGGCATCAACCATTGCGCCGTGAACATCGGCGAAGCCGCAGCCATTTTTCTCGGCCAGCTCTTTGGCGATATCGCGGAGGGCGGCCAAGGTCGGGTTGTACATCGCGCCGGCGGCGACTTTGCGCTGCTTCCTGGGGTCCTTCTCCGGATCGGTGGGATCGCCGCGCTTGAAGGCATCGGTATCGACCGCGCCGGGGGAGCCGACGACGATGAAATGCACACCATGCTTCTTGAAATTATCGATGATGCCCTGCATGGATTCGCGGTAGCGCTTGCCGGTGGCGTCAGTCATGGGCTTGTAGCCGCCATCGTTCATGCCGTAGCAGGTGGTGGCGACCGTGAAGGGGAATTTCATCGCCTCGTTGGGCATCTTGGCGAGGAAGCCGGGGGCAACTTCGCCGCTCCAGCCGAACTGCATGACGCGCAGATCGGCGGCCGGCTTGCACATGAGGAGGTAATCTTCGATGTAGACTGAATACTGCTTCTGCTCGGTGATGGAATCGCCGGCGACGGCGACGAAATCGCCTTTTTGCAGGGCATTACCGGGCTCGGCCGCGTGGGATGCAACGGAAAAGGCCAGGCCGCCGAGGACTGCCGCTACCGCCTTGAACAAACGCTTCATGATGGACTCCAGAGGTTGGTTGGAAACAAATTCGCCGCGCCGGGCAGGGAAAAACGCCGGAGAGGCGAAATCTAATGTCTCGGTTGAGCGATCCTAGTTACTCTCGCGGGAAAGTGAAGTTGATGCGCAAAATCGCGGGGGAAAGGGGAGGTTGGAGGTGCGGACTCGCGGGCTGGCGGGAAGGGATGGTCTTATTCGATCTTGACGGCGGTTCCGCCGAGCTTTTCCATCACGGCCAGCACGAGCGGATCCTTTCGCATGATCTCCAATAGTTCGGGCGTGATCTTGATGGCGGGCGGGCCGACTGGTTCGGGAG
>JBBRTW010000548.1:0-4258 GCA_038244055.1 Tepidisphaerales bacterium
CCGCCTTCTCTAATGAGGACGGGCTTGATGCCGAAGCCGATCTCCACAGCCTTTGACGCCAGCTTCGTCGCGGGATTATCGATCGGCAGCAAGGACGGATGCGCGCCGCTATGGACGTGAATGTCGAGCGTGACGGTCTTCGGGCAGCGCGCTTCCAACACCGCCCGGAACGCGGCCTCGATCTTCTTCGGGTCCTGATCGGGCACCAGGCGCATGGAGACTTTGGCGCTGGCCTTGGACGGAATAATCGTCTTCGCGCCCGGCCCCTGGTAGCCGCTCGTCAGGCCGTTAATGTCGCACGTCGGTCTGGCCCATTTGCGCTCCAGTGTGGAGAACCCCGCCTCGCCGAAGAGCATGGGCACCCCCATCTCCTTGCGATGATTTTCATCCGAGAAAGGCAGCCCCGCCCACATCCGCCGCTCCTCGGCCACCAGCGGGCGGACGCTCTCATAGAACCCCGGGATGTTCACCGAGCCATCGGCATTGTGCAGCGTGGCCAGAAGCTGGCAGAGGATATTGGCCGGGTTGGCCAGCGTGCCACCGTACATCCCTGAATGCAGATCGTGATCCGGGCCGGTGATCGTGACTTCCGTATAGACCAAGCCGCGCAGCCCGTAGGTGATGGCCGGCAGGCCGCGGGCGAACTGCCCGGTATCGGAAACCACCGCGATGTCGGCCTTGAGCTCGGCCGTGTGCCTGGCGACGAAATCGTAGAGATTGACGCTGCCGATCTCCTCCTCTCCTTCGATGAGCATGATGAGATTCACGGGCAGGCCTTTGCCCTCCTTCTGCCAGGCGCGGATCGCCTCGACATGACACCAGACCTGCCCCTTATCATCCACCGCCCCGCGGGCGTAGATCGCATCGAAGCCGTTCTCATCCTTGCGCAGGGTCGGCTCGAAGGGCGGAGATTTCCACTGCTCCAGCGGCTCGGGGGGCTGCACATCGTAGTGGCCGTACATGAGGACCGTGGGCCGGCCGGGCTGATGCTGGTTCTTCGCAATAATGACCGGATGCCCCGCCGTCGGGTGGACCTGCACCGACAGCCCGCAGGCGGTCAGCTCGGATTGAAGAAACGCCGCGCAGCGGGCCATATCCGGCACATGCTCGGGCTTGGTGGAGACACTGGGGATGCGCAGGAAAGTCTTGAGGCCTTCGAGCGACTGCGATTTGCGGGAATCGATGGCCGCGAGGGTTTGTTCGAGCATCCCGATAAGGTAGGGCGCGGGGCGGGGGATGGGAAGGGGTTCGCGACGAAGCGAAAACTAAAAACGAAAAACTTAAGGCGGTGGGCGTGAGCCTGCTATGGCTGCTTCGCCGGCCTGCGTCCGAACCGCGTTCGATGGATCCGCAATCGCCGCGCTGCTTCGGCGGCATTGCCGGCGGCTTTTGCCAGCGCCCGCTCGATAGGCTCAATACTTGAAACCGATCCCCATCCCGCCCCAGACCTGCGTATCGGCGCGAAGGTCGGTACTGGTTTTGTCGTCGTAATAGAGATATCCCTCGACGGACCAGTTCCCGTAGCGATTGGCGACTTTGAAAAGATGATTCAACGAGTAGCTGGCGATCACGCCGACTTCGTAGTGCTGCAGGCCGGTATCGCTCCCGCCGACCTTGGTGATGAAAAAGGGATTATTGAGCACATAGGCGATGTGGCCGACGAAGGAGACGGTCAGGCCGGTCCCCTCAAAGACCATGTCGTGGCGCAGCCCGGCCTCGAAGTAACATCCATTGTATTTGTCGTAGTCGTAAGCCACCAGGACATAAGGCGCCAGCAGATTGCGGTTGGTCTGGAAGAGCCAGGAGTCGTCGAAGGTCAGCTTCACGTAGACCTCGCCCGTGTTCAAGTTGTCGCGCTCGGGGAAGATGTAGGTGATGTTGCCCGCCTCGAACTCGAAGGGGCGGAGATTCCAGGTGAAACCGAAGTATGGCCGGATTTCCTGGAAGCGCGAGATGGGGTCCGAATTGTAGACGTTGACGAAAGCGCCGATGAATGGATGGGGAAACTTGCCGAGATTGAAGGAGAGGCGGGTATCGAACTGGAGATTGGGGGCGTCTTCAGCGCCGCCGACTTCGCTGTGGTCCACGCCTCGGTAGACGTAATCGGTGAGGTAGCGGAAGTTGATGTCGAAATTAACGCCGCCGAGGTTCAGGCCTTCATCCTCCCGCGCCGGCACCGGCGGCGCGTAGACGCTCTGATCCTCCGGAAGCAGCGAAAGCGCGGCCGGCGCAAAGGTCGAACCCGACGCCCCAGGCCCCTGACCCGCCACCTGGCCGCTCGCCTGCACCGCCGGCTCCTCCGCGCGAGCCAGCCCCGCCCCCATCGCCAGCGCCAGCACCACCGCAACCGCGTCAATTCGGAACGTACACATCATCGGACTCCTTCCATGTCGCGGCCGAATGTACCGGATGGCCCGATAAAGGCCAAACCCCGCGGCAGGTTCATTGTGGTGGTGCGGGCCTCCCCGCCTGCAAAGGGCAGCAGGCGGGACGCTCGCACCGCAAACTGAGCCCCGCCTTGCCACCCCCGCGCCCGAACGCTAAAGTCTTGCTGAACTCCCTTTACGCGCGGATGGCAAAATGAAAATCACCTTGCTCGCCTCGATCGCCCTGCTCTTCGCCTCGACTACCTCCCCCGCCGCACGAGCCCAGGATATCGTCATAGGCCATTTCGGCTCTCTCACCGGCGGCACCGCGACGTTTGGAACCTCGACCAAGGAGGGGATCGATCTGGCCGTCAAAGAAATCAACGCGGCTGGGGGCGTTTTGGGAAAGAAAATCCGCATCGTGCATGAGGATGATCAATCCAAGCCGCAGGAGGCGACCAAAGCGGCCATCAAATTGATCAACCAGGACAAGGTCGTGGCGCTAATCGGTGAGGTCGCATCCAGCCGATCCCTCGCCGCGGCACCGACCGCCCAGGAAAACCAGGTGCCGATGCTTTCACCCGCATCGACCAATCCAAAGGTCACACAGACCGGCGACTATATCTTCCGGTCCTGTTTCATCGATCCGTTCCAGGGCGCGGCCGCCGCGAACTTCGCCATGCTGAGCGACAAAGGCCCAAAGGCCAAGCGATTTGCGGTCTTGTACGATGTTCGCAATGACTATTCGACCGGCCTGCGCGAATTCTTCATCAATACCATCAAGGCCAACGGGGGCCAGATCGTCGCCGATGAGGCCTATGGAGAAGGGGATAAGGACTTCAAGGCGCAGCTCACCAAGATCAAGCAGGCCGACCCCGAGGTGATCTACGTTCCCGGCTATTACACGGAAATCGGCCTGATCTGCCGCCAGGCGCGGGACCTGGGAATCAAGGTGCCCCTATGCGGCGGCGACGGCTGGGATTCGGAAAAACTTTTCGAAATCGGCGGGCCCGCGGTCAACGGCTGTTTCTTCACCAATCACTACTCGCCCGACGAAGACCGGCCGGCGGTCAAGAAATTCGTCGAATCCTATAAAAAGGAATACAGCGGCAAAATGCCGGATGCGATGGCCATTCTCGGCTACGACGCCATGAAAATCATGGCCGATGCCATCGCCCGCGCCGGCAACACCGATGGCGAGGCCATCCGCAACGCATTGGCCAAGACCGAGAATTTCCCAGCGGCCAGCGGCACCATCACCATCGACAAGGACCGCAACGCACAAAAGCCCATCGTCGTGCTCAAGATTGAAAATGGCAAGACCGCTTTTGTGGCCAGCGTTGACCCCGCCAAAAAGTAAGCGACAATCCACGTCCGATTGTGGGAGAATGAAATGCACATCGAGCAACCCAACGCCACCGGCAATTCCTGAATGGCCGAATTCCTCCAACAATTAGTCAACGGGCTGTCAGCCGGCGCGATCTATGCGCTTATCGCCGTCGGCTACACGATGGTTTACGGCGTTCTGCGGCTGATCAATTTCGCACACGGTGAGGTGTTCATGGTGGGGGCGATGGCGGCGTATTACGCTTCCACTCGATGGATGACCCTGCCACTGGACCAAGGCAACGCGAAATGGTGGATTTGGGGCACCGTGGCGGCCTTGGTGCTGATCGCCCTGGCGCTGGTCGCCGCGAGATTCGGTATGCGGCGGCCGCCGTCGCTGATTCGGACTCTCGCCCGAACGGTGCCGTTGATGCTCATCATTCTGATCGCCGGCGCATTTGCTGCGGGGCAGATCTATCAGCCCGCCGGCACCGCGGTGTGGTTTTCTTTCACCATTCTGCTGGTCGTTTCGATGTCGGTCTCGGGTGCCGTTGGCTTCCTGATCG
>JBBRTW010000549.1:0-4221 GCA_038244055.1 Tepidisphaerales bacterium
CAGGCCCCTGGCGAAGTTCCGCAGACCCATGGCGAAGGTCGCGTAAACCTTCGCCCAATCTTTCCGCCCGCCCCTGGCCGCGGTCGGGGGGAGCGGGCCAAGGGAGGAACCGTCGGTACGCCCTCCTTCCGTGTCTTTGCTGGACCTGGGCCGGTCTGGCAAGTCGAGCATCCTGTCACATAAAACATAAAGACATAAGGATTCGCGAAAGGCCTCCTACAGCAGGTTTGCGTCCTGCCCCGCGCGGAGGCAATTTGTTTTCCTCAACCCCAACTCCGGTTATCCTCCGCCCCCATGATCCTCGCCGGTATCGACGAAGCTGGCTACGGCCCCCTCCTCGGCCCCCTCGTCGTCGGCTGCTGCGCCTTCGAAATCACCCTCGACGCCCCCGACACAAACTCCGCCGACACAAACTCCGCGGACACAGACCCCGCCGACACAAACCGCGCCAGCGCAGACACCGCCGACCCTTCCGAGCCGCATCCCGCCGCCCCCGACTCACCCGACACATCTCCCGCCGACGCCATCCCCTGCCTCTGGAAGCGCCTCTCCAGGCTCATCTCCAAGCACCGCTCCAAATCCGGCAAAAAACTCCACGTCAACGACTCCAAGCAAGTCTACTCCCCCTCCACCGGCCTCAAGGAACTCGAGCGCTCCATCCTCTGTTTCGCGGCCGCCTCCGATCGCCCCGCCGCCTGCTTCGACGACTTGCTCGCCCACGTCGCCGCCCGCGACCTCCCTGACCTCGCCGCCCACCCCTGGTACGGCCCGGCCCATCCCGAAACATTCCCCTTCGACCAGGATGCTCTCTCCTTGAGCCTCTTCGCCAACGGTCTGCGCGCCCAGCTTTCCCGCGCCGCGGTCCGCCTGGCCCACCTCCGCGCCCGCATCATCCCCGAGCGCCGCCTCAACCACCTCATGAACCAGACCCGCAACAAGGCCTCGGTACTCTTCTCGGTCTCGGCCGGCCACCTCGACGACCTCCTCCGCGCCTTCGGCCGGCAAAACCTCACCATCTTCTGCGACCGCCAGGGCGGCCGCGAACACTACGGCCACCTCCTCCGCCTCATGTTCGAAGACTGGCCCCTCGAAATCATCAAAGAACAAGATGGTTACGCCGAATATATCCTCCATCACCCAAAGACCACCGCAATGGGAATCATGAAACATGAAGACATAAAACCCCAGCAAGCCGCCCCCTCCCCCTCCCCCATTCATCATTCATCATTCAGCATTCAGCATTCCTCCCCCTCCCGCAACTCCCCTCCTCCCGTCCGCCTCATCTTCCGCGAAAAAGCCGAATCCCAATCCATGTCCGTCGCCCTCGCGTCCATGCTCAGCAAATACCTCCGCGAAGGCCTCATGCGCCGCTTCAACGCCTTCTGGAAAACCCATCTCCCCGAGCTTCCCCCCACCGCCGGCTACTACACCGACGGCCAGCGATTCCTCCGCGACATCGACGCCAAACGCCAGGAACTCGGCATTCCCGATGACCTGCTGATTCGATCGAGATAGGCGGCTTGGGGGTTCAGAGCGAGTTGCGAGAACGAGGGTTGATAACCCGAATAATTCAGATGAACCACGAAAAACACGAAGGGCACGAAGAAGACCGGAGAAGAGTAGAAATGTAATTTGCGCAATGTGCAATTCACCGGTTACCGACTTTTTGACTGTAAGCCCTTTGGCTCATTTCTCTTCGTGCATTTCGTGTTTTTCGTGGTGGGTTAAGGCTGCTTAATCTCGACGACCTTCCACATCCGTTCGCGAGTGGGATGCCCTTCGCGCACCTCAACGGTCTTGAGAACGGCGATCGCGCCCGGCACCTTCTCGCTGATCCAATAGGTATACGACAGGTCCTTGGTGCGGACGTCTTTCATCCAATGGGCGCGAACTTTCTGCCCGGCCACTTCGATCTCTTCATCGCCTTCAACCGGGTTGGCCGGCTGCGTGGCCGTCGCCTTGCGCGACTGCACCAGTTCGCTCATCTTCTGATCGCGCATCAACCGCGTCGACGGCTTGGCGTCCGGTCCATCGCCCACCTCTTCGATCTCGGCCGCGCCCTCGCTCAACTTGAGCAGCTTGGTGGTCAGTCGGCGGTGCTTCTCGGGATGATCCGAATCCGTCTCCTCCACCACGATCGTCGTGCCGACCTTGTACGACTTCCACGAATCGTACGCCGTGGCCGGCATTTCCCCGCGGCAATGGTCGGCCAGGAACAACATGGACACGCCGGCAAGGCAGGTCAACAGGCTTGGCTTGAACACGAGGCACCTCTTTCCAGGTAAATGGTCGTGCGACTCGAAAGTGCGGTCACCACGCCAGAGTTACGGCGTGCGATCAAAAATCTGGCGTGGGCGGGAAGCAAAAGCTGCCCGAACGCCGGCGATGGCCCGTCCAGCCGTGCTGAATAATCGAACCGGTCAGACGCGAAGGGGCATTTCCATCATAAGAAGGGGCATTTCGATCATGACGCGCAACTCGCAACCAACAACAACCCTACTTCGCGCTGAACCGGTGAATCGTCGTCGAGGTAAACACCTGCCCCGGCTCCAGCAGCACGCTCGGGAACGTCTTCTGGTTGATCGAATCGGGATAGTGCTGCGTCTCCAGGCAGAAGGCGTAATTCTTCACATAAACCTGCCCCCCCTGGCCGGTCAGCTTGCCATCCAGGAAATTGCCCGTGTAGAACTGCACGCCCGGCTGGGTCGTCCAGATTTCCATCACCCGGCCGCTATCCGGCGACATCGCCCGGGCGCACAACTTCAACTGCCCCATCTCGCCATTGAGCACGAAGTTGTGGTCGTACCCGGAAGGATCGCCGGTGGTCTGCGCGATGTCCTTGCCAATCGGTTTGGACTGCGTGAAGTCGAAGGGCGTCCCCTTCACCGGTTTGATCTCGCCAGTGGGGATCAGCGTCGCATCGACGGGTGTGAAGTTGTCGGCGTTGATCATGAGCTCGTGCCCGAGGATCGTCTTGCCTGAGGCCTCGCCCGACAGGTTGAAGTATGAATGATTCGTGAGGTTGATGGGCGTCGCCTTGTCGCGCACGCTGGCTTTGTAGTCGATGCGCAGTTCGTTGTTGGCTGTCAGCGTGTAGATCACCACGACATCCAGCGTACCCGGATATCCTTCATCCCCATCCGGGCTGGTCAGGCTCAATCGCAAGGCCGGGCCGAGGTTGGTCTGCACCACCAGCGCATCCCACACCTTCTTGTCGAAGCCGACCTTCCCACCATGCAGATGGTTCGGCCCGTTGTTCACGGCCACCGAATACTCCGTATCGCCTACCTTGAACTTCCCCTTGGCGATCCGGTTGCCGACCCGCCCCACCAGCGAGCCGAAGTAGGGATGCCCCGCCAGATACTTATCCAGCGAATCGAACCCCAGCACGACGTTGCCCGGCCTGCCATCGCGATCCGGCACATCCAGCTCGGTGAGGATTCCGCCGTAGGTGATGATCTTCGCGGTGGCGCCTTTGCCGTTGGTCAGGGTGTACTGCTCGACCTTCTGGCCTTCGGGCGTGTTGCCGAATTCGGATTTGGTGATTTTCATGGAAGAGGATTCAGCGGCGGACATGCCGCCTGAGTTGGAGCCGCCGGCGCAGCCCGAAAGACAAAGGCCCAGACCGCCCAGGGCCACAAGGGACAATAACGATCGACGGTTCATCATCGCGGGGCTCCTCAGGATCGAATAGACGTAAATTTCGAAGTGACGGGCACGCGCCCGCTTGAGGGGGAATGATAACGAGTGGAGTGGGGATCGTCACGTCATCAATGAGGCCGAAACAGGGGCAAAGATTGCGGATTGCGGATTGTGGATTGCGGATTGTCGGGTGGCGGCCGCTTCAATCCGAAATCCGCAATCCGCAATCCGCAATGCAATCCGGTTCCGATAATTCGCGCCTTCCCAGTGTTGTTATTCGCCAGGCCGATTTCGCCGATGAGCTTTCATGGAGCCGTGTCCACGTCTCCACGGAGGATGGTTTGAATATGCGCAATCGCATGCCCCCCGCCCGGTATCGAGGCGGATTCACATGGCTGGAGATGGTGATCGTTCTGGCGATTCTTGGCGTCACCGCCCGGATCGTCGGCCCGCGCATGACCAGCGCCGCCTCCACCACCTCGGCCCCAACCCTCTCGGATGATGTCCTGGTCGGCAACCTGCGCATGCTGCGCGAGGCGATCACCGCCTACGCCAACGATCATGGCGGCCTGATGCCCG
>JBBRTW010000550.1:0-4215 GCA_038244055.1 Tepidisphaerales bacterium
TCCATCCAACCCGCCTGGCCGGCCGTCGATCGCTCCCGCGAGTCCCGGGATCGCCAGTTGCGCGATCGGGCCCGCCTGCAGTTGCGGAACAGCGACATTGAACAGGTTGTGGATGTTGTCTGATCCCTTGATGACCGTGCCCGAAAGGCCTGGCTCGGCCGTCGCCGTTTTGGCCGTCGCGATCGTGCCGCCGACCGCCTTTTCGGCCGAGGGCAGGAGGGCTTTGTCGCCATTGGCAATCTTCCCCGAAAGCGATGAGTTGATCACGGTGGCGGCCGAAGTCGACATTGCGGTCAGTCCGAATTTCATTGGATACCTTTTAAAGAAGTGGCAAATCGCGGATCGCAAGTCTCTTTAAACAAAAGTTTGAACTGCGAATCCGTTGCGAGGTTATCCGATTTCGCCGCTGCTCGTTGCAATTAAATCGAGAGAGCAACTATCGATCAGGGAAGTCACCCATCGCATGCCCTTAGCCGCAAATGATCGCGATCATCGACCCGCATAGGACGATTGGCATTTTGGGCGCGGGGACCAGTGCCGGCGTTTCCACTACAAGGCTATCGGTGCTTTCTCGGATTTGTTGTTTCTCGATGAATGTTTGTCCCGTGACCTTGTGAGGCGACCATCTCATCCACGGAGGCCGCACATTGGGACCTCGCATTACCGCGGGTACACAAGAACATTGGGCCACCGGCCCTCAAAGAGGAGAGAGTCATGTCGCACACATCAGCGAATCGTTTCGTCCTGGAAGGGTTGGAAGATCGACGACTGCTGTCGGCTTCGGTCGCCGCGGATCTGCTATCGGCGTCGCCGGATGCCGGCGTTTCGGAGCGGCAGGCCGCCTCATTGTCTATGACGTCATCGCCGGCCGTCGCCGCACCGCTTGCGGCCGTTCACGCCAAAGTCGTTGGCCCAACCACTCCGTTGACGGGGGCGTTCAATATCGCCGGCACCTATAATGTGGTCTTCAACCACAATCCCGACGCCGGCACCCCATATCATCTGGTCGGCTCGGGCAGGAAAAGGTCGATGGGCAGTTTCACCATGGTTGGCGATCTGCAGGGTCCGGGCTTCATTGCCAGCGGCCGGGCCAGGGGCTACGTCACGCTCTCCTGTTCGCAGGGGACCATCGACGTTCGTCTGCTCGGCCCGCCCCAGACCCCCGGCTCGCTCCCCCCGAGTCTCGCCTTCAAGATCGTCAACGGCACCGGCGCGTACGCCCTGGCCACTGGAAAAGGCGAGATGATCGTCTCGGCATCGGACACGACGCAGAAGTTCGTGTTCAGAGCCAATCAGGGTTGATGCGGCGGCACCGGAAAGGAGGTTTGCGTGGGCAAGCGAATGTCGGGGCGATCGAAGCGCTGGGTGTTGGCGCTGGCCGTGCCGCTGGTGGGTGTGTCGCGTAGCCGCGCCGATGACTCGGTCGGGATCAGCCATCAGACTTACGCCGAGGAGCATGGCCGGATTCAGGTCAATACTGAAACGCTGCGCATTCAGAAGACGCTCGCGCCGTGGCTGGATTTGACGCTCAACCAGGTGTACGACGGGATTTCAGGGGCGACGCCAACCGGTGGGCCGCCGATCAAGCAACTGCGGATGCGCGACCCGGGGACGGGCGCGGCCATTCCGCCTTCATCGATCACCGGATACACGCGACAGCTCGATGGCGTCTCCGGCGCTTCGCAGAGCGGGCCGGTCATTCGCGCGATGTCGCAGAACAAAGTTCCCGTGACCGACAGCCCGGACTATCGCAACGCCACCGATCTCGCGTTCGCGGTGACCTACGGGCCGCATCGCCTCGTCCCCGAAGTCAGCTACAGCAATGAGTCGGACTATCGATCGTACGGCTTTGCGCTCAATTACACCTACGAATTCAACGACAAGAACACGACCTTGAGCCTCGGCTGGTCGCACGCCTACGACCGGGTGCTGGCGAACAAGAACATGTTCCTGGCCGAAAGCGAAGTGAAGAACACCGACAACTTCATGATCGGGGGCACGCAACTGCTGGGCCCGGGCACCATCCTGGGGGCAAACCTGACCCTCGGCTACGCGCACGGGTATTTGAATGATCCGTATCGCGCCGTCGTGTTTGAGGAGTCGAATCTGGATCCGGACAATCGCGTGGTCTTCAGCGGAGAGCAACGCCCGTCGCACCGAAGTTCGCAGGCGCTGCTGCTTTCCCTCACGCAAGCCATCGCGCCGCTCGATGCCAGCATCGAAGGCACTTATCGCTTTTATCACGATTCCTACGGCATCTTCGCCCACACCGTGCAGGTCGCGTGGTTTCAGAAGTTCGGAAAATCGCTCGTGGTATCGCCGTCGGCGCGCTATTACCATCAATCCGCGGCCGACTTTTACGGCATTCAGTTTCCCGGCGATCCGATCAACGATCCGGACCGGGTGCCCCGCTTTTATTCGGCGGACTACCGGCTCTCCAATCTACAAGCCTTTACGCTGGGGTTGGAAACGACCATCAAACTGGGCGAACATTTCGACCTGCATCTCGGGTATCAGCGATACTGGATGCACGGCCTGGATCATGAGACGGATCAGTCCACGTATCCGAGGGCGAATATTTTCACTGTCGGTTTGAGGTACGCGTTCTAGCTGACTGTTAGCTACTGGGCTTGCCCAGCGCGTCCAACAGCATGGCAATTGAAGCACGAAGCCGAACCATGATTCAACCCCCGGCAAGCGTCATTTCTTCGGTGTCGGCGCGCGTGCGCGATTCGATGCAGGTCGAGGCGCGGGGCGACTCGCATCGCATCCGGTGCCGGGCGATGAGCACGCCGGTGAACATCGCCTTCGTGACGTCATCGACGGCGGTCGCGCGGGACTTTCAGCGGATGGCCATCGACTGGATCGCGCGCTTCGAGGCCCGCTATTCGCGATTTATCCCCGAAAGCATCATCGGCCAGGTCAATGCGCGCGGCGGTGAGGGTGGCGGTGGCGACTGGATGGAGCTCGATGAGGATGCCGATCGTCTGCTGTCGATCTGCGCCGAAATGCACCATCTCACGCGCGGCGCGTTCGACGCGGCAGCGTTGCCGCTGCTGCGCATCTGGGATTGGAAGACGGACCCGCCGCGCCTTCCCGGCCATTCCGCCATTCGGGCCGCGCTGGAGATCTCCGGTTGGGAAAAGGTGCAGCGCCGGCCGCGCGGCATACGCCTGCCGATCGCCGGGATGGGGATCGACCTCGGCGGCATCGGCAAGGAATTCGCCGTCGATCAGTTGGTTCGCATGGCCCGGGACTTTGGAATTTCCGACGCGATGATCGACATCGGCCAGGACCTCCGCGTCACCGGCCGATCTCCCGGAAAAGACGCCTGGTACATCGGCCTGGAAGAACCGGACCGGCCGGGCCAGTGCTGGACGGCCGTGCGCTTGACCAATCAGGCGGTGGCCACCTCCGGCGACTATTTCCGCTCGTTCACGGTCGATGGCCGCAGGTATGGCCATATCCTCGACCCGCGGACCGGCCTGCCCGTCAGCAACGGTTGCCAGGCCGTCAGCGTCATCGCACCCAGTTGCGTGATGGCGGGAATCCTCTCGACCGCGGGATTCATCCTGGGCGCTGAGGAAGGTCTTGAATTGATTCGTGAGCAGGCCGGCGCGGAAGCCTGCATCACCACCGAGCACGCCCGCCATCAAACGCGAAAGTTTTCATCCTATGTGCCCGCATAAACAGTCCATCGCGCGCGCGGCCCTGGCGGCACTGCTGATGGTGCTTCCCATCACCTCCTTCGCTGAATTGAAGGAAGCCGACAAACTACCCGATCTGACTTCGTTCGAGCTTGAGGGCAAGCTGCCCGAGGGGCTTAAGGGCCGGGTCATCCTGCTCGATTTCTGGGCGTCGTGGTGCGGCCCATGCAAAAGCTCGTTTCCGGCGATGGAGGAGCTGACCAACAAATTCGCGGGCCAGGGGCTGACGATCATCGCCATCAGCGTCGATGAAAAGCGGGAGAACATGCAGCGGTTCATCGACGCCGCCAAAGTCTCCTTCACCATCGTCCGCGATTCTCGGCACAAGCTTGTTGCGGCGGCCGACATCAAGTCCATGCCGACATCCTTCCTCATCGACCGCTCGGGCAGGATCCGCTTTATCCATGCCGGTTTCGACCGGGAGAAAACGACGCGTGAGTATGTGAAGGAAATCGAACAACTTCTGAGGGAGCCCCAACCATGACGACCGAATCGACACGTCATTCAA
>JBBRTW010000551.1:0-4215 GCA_038244055.1 Tepidisphaerales bacterium
AATCTCCTCGCCAAACTCCGCGGCATCGCCGAAGACGCCCGCACCTACGAGCAGGATACCGGCGTTCACGTCCTCAACATTGGCTTCCCCCTCCTCTCGCTGCCCCCCAGCGTTGTCTCGGCCGGCCAGCGCGGCGCAACCCGCCGAATCATCGCGCCCATCGCCTTCATCCCCGTCAGCATCGCGCTCAAGGCCGGCGCAGCCCCCGGCGTGACCATCGCCTGCAAGGGCGAAGGCGTGGACCGCGTGACGCCCAACACCGCGCTGCTGGCCTGGATCGAGCAGCAGACCGGCAAGCCCATGCTCTCCGATCTGTTCGCCGATGAGGAAGGAACGGACCCCTGGCGCGAGATCGCCGATCTGGTCGCGCGCGTGTGCGGCGTGATGGAGATGGAGGTTCCGATGATGTTCAAGGATGAAGGAGGAAGGATGAAGGATGAAGGGGGAGAGGAAAAACTAAAAACTAAAAACTTAACGCAGGGAGAGGAATCAGAGATTGGGAAGGACCTTCAAAGTCCAAGCTCGCAAGTCGCAACTGACAACGGACCACGGACAACGGACAACCCACAATTGACCATGGGCCATGGACAATTGACTAGCGATCCCGCTTCATCCTTCATCCTTCCTCCTTCATCCTTTCCTCTCCACCTCCTCCCCTCCCCGCGCACCGATGCCATCGACGATCGCCCCATGCTCTACATGTCGGCCGTCCTCGGCCTCTTTCCCATGGCCAATCAGGGACTCCTCCGCGACATGCAGGCCATGGCCGGCGGCGAGGCGCTGGCCGGGCCGATTCTGCCCTTCGTGCATTCGGCCGCGACTCTGGATATGCCGGCCGCCCCGCCCACCGCGCGCGTCGATGCCCCGGAGGCTCAGCCATCACCCGCCGCGCCAGTCGCCCGCGATTTCGCGCGCGAGCGCCTCATCGCCCCCGCCGACCCCTGCCAGGCCCGCGCGGTTCGCCTCGCCCGCCAGTCGCGCGGGCTGGTGATTCATGGCCCGCCGGGCACCGGAAAATCGCAGACCATCACCAACATCATCGGCGATCACCTCGCCCGCGGGCAGCGCGTGCTGCTCGTGTCGGACAAACGCACCGCACTCGATGTCGTCTACAACCGCCTCAATCACATGGGCCTGGGCCGCCTCGTCGCCGTCGTCCACGATCCCCAGCGCGATCAGCGCGAGTTCTATCGCGCCATCCGCGAGCAGTTGGAAACCCTCGCCGAAGCCCAAACCAGCGAGCGCGCCGAGGGCCAACTCGCCAAAGTCGATGCCGAGCTTCAGCAGCTTCACAAGGAGCTGACCGATTACCACGAAGCGCTCATGACCGACCCCGATGGCCCCTCCGGCCCCGGCGAATCGTTCCACAATCTCGTCGGCCACTGGCTCGGGCTGCCCGATTCCGAGGAGTTAAAGCGCCTCGAACCGCTCGCCGATGCCCTCAAGCTCGATGAGCTGGCCGGGCAAGCCCATCTGCTTGAGGAAACGCTCGAGCGCGCCGCGGCGGTGCGCTGGTCGCAATCCGCCTGGCGCGAGGCGGCCGGTGTCGACCTGCCCACCTTCATCGCCACGCCCATGGAAAAATGGCGGCAGGCCATCGCCCCCGTCGGCCCGGCCGGCGCAGCCGCCGACCAGACCCTGGACCCCGCCATCCCGCCCTTCCTCGATAAGCCCGATCTCAAGTTGCAGGCCGCCGCCCGCTCGGATCTGGCCGACCGCCTCGATCGCGTCCTCAAGTCCGTCTCCGCCGATGTCCGCGCCCGCTGGAGCGCGCTGGATGAAAAGGCGCAGTCGCGCGCCGCGAAGCAACTCGCCGAGGTCGAGCCCTACCTCGCATCGCTGCGCGCCGGCCCGCTCGATCGCGATCTGGCCCTGGTCTCGCGCGAGCGCATGCCGACGATGGCGCAGTTAGCCCAGCAACTCGGCGCGCTGGAGTCCTACCTCGAAATCGCCGGCAGTTGGCTGGCGATCTTCCAGTTCAAGCGCAAGGCCGCCGCGCGGGACGTGGTCAGCGCATATGGCCTGGGATTGTCGGCCCAGTCCGCCCGGCGCGTGAAGGATTTCCTGCACGCGCTGCGGGCCCGCCTGGTGCTTCAGGAACTGCATTACGATCTGTACAAACTCCCCCATGCGCCCGGCCTGCTCAGCGATGAAGTGCTGGATCGAACCCTGGGTGAGCACCGCGATTTGCTCATGCTGCTCGCCCATGTGCGCGCCACGCCCACGATCGCGCCACAGTTGCCGGCCGTCATACGCGCCATGACCAGCGACCAGTCGGCCGAGCGCCTTCTCCACGGCCTGCACGCCTCCAAAGCCCGTGCCGCCGCCATCGATGCGCTCTGGCAGGCGATGACCGATACGAAATTGATCGCGCCCAAATACGTCGATGAACTCGAAGCCGAACTGTGCAAAGGCGCGGCCGCGCGCGAGACCACCGATCAACTCGTCGCCCGCGTCGCCGATATCGAGCCGGTCCTGCGAATCCGGTCGGCTCTGACGCGCCTTCCGCTGGTGATCTCGAAAGCGGCGCAGACGCTCATCTGCTATCCCGTCGATCCCGAATCCGCCCTCTCGGCCATCCGCAAATCCGCCCTCGCCGCGGAAATCACGCGCCGCCTCAAGGCCGACCCGCGCCTGCAGAATGTCGATGGCCAGCGCATCTCCTCCGCCTTCGATCGCTACCGCCAGCTCGATGGGAAAAAACGCGATCTGGTTCGCGATGTCATCCTCCACCAATGGGTCGGCAAGCAGAAAGATCGCCTCCTCGCCAGCACCGGCTCGCGCCTCAATACCATCGGCGCGGAGCTCAAGCGCCGACTGACCATGCGCGGCGAGCATGCCATGCGCCTGCGCCAGGTATTGGCCGTCGGCAAGGATATCGATGGCGGCGATCCCCTCTTCGATATCTGCCCCGTCTGGATGGCCAGCCCCGAAACCGTCGCCCAGCTCTTCCCCCGCTCCGAGGTCTTCTCCATCCTCATCTTCGATGAAGCCAGCCAGTGCCGTCTCGAGGAAACGCTCCCCGTCCTCACCCGCGGCCAGCGCGTCGTCATCGCCGGCGACCCGCGCCAGCTCCCCCCCACGCGCTTTTTCGAAACCGCCTTCTCCACCAGCGACGATGAGGAAATCTCCACCGATCAGCAGCTCTTCGAATCGCAGCAGGGGGAGATCGAGGACCTTCTCGCGGCTGCCCTCAACCTCTCCATCGACCAGTGCTACCTCGATGTGCATTACCGCTCCCGCAGCGCCGAGCTGATCGAATTCTCCAACGAGCATTTCTACGCCAGCCGCCTCCAGGCCATCCCCGGCCATCCTTCGAACGTTTCCGAAACCCCGCCTCTCGTGCTGCATCGCGTCGATGGCGTTTACGACAAACGCGAGAACGAGATCGAGGCCGATGAAGTCTGCAACCTCGTCCGCGATCTGCTCAAGGGCCGCACGCCCCCCTCCATCGGCATCGCCTGCTTCAATCTCCAGCAGCGCGATTTGATCGTCGAGAAGCTCGAAGCGCTGGCCATGGAGGATGACCGCTTCGCCCGCAGACTGGCCGATGCCCGCACGCGCCAGGGCGAAGGCTCGTTCGAGGGGTTGTTCGTCAAGAACCTCGAAAACGTGCAGGGGGACGAGCGCGATGTGATGATCATCTCCACCACCTACGGCCCCGATGCCGGCGGCCGATTTTACCGCAGATTCGGCCCCCTCGGCCGCGCCGGCGGCGGACGGCGCTTGAACGTCCTGGTCACCCGCGCCCGCCTGGCCGTCCACCTCGTCACTTCCATCCCCGCCGAAGTCTACCGCGCCCTCCCCCCCATCCCGCCCGGCCAGCAGCCCACCGGCGGATGGTTGCTATTCGCCTATTTGCAATACGCCGAGAAAGTCGCCCGCGAGTACACGAAAGAGGGTTCAGGGTTCAGGGTTCAGGGTTCAGAAAATGGTTCGGATGAAGCTGGAGTGCAGAAGGATGAAGGAAATGCCGAGGCGCTTTCAGAAAACGCGGCCGAATCCGCACCAACCACCGCTGATAATAGCGAGACTGTGAAATTATCCGGAGATCCGATCGCCGCAACCGGCGAAAAGCACGGGGTTTCCGACCACGAGTCCGAAATTCAATCCACAATCCGCAATCCGCAATCCGCAATCGTCGATTCCCACGCAATTCATCCTTCATCCTTCATCATTCATCATTCCCCCCTCCCCCCCCTCATCCACACCCAC
>JBBRTW010000552.1:0-4178 GCA_038244055.1 Tepidisphaerales bacterium
AGCACCTTCAGTTCCGCCACCGTCTCCAGTACCGGTTTATCGAAAACCGCCGGCAGGGGGGCAGTCGTCGGCGTGATCGGCGCGTGCCGCATCGCCACGGGCGCGGCCGGTTTGGTCGTCGGCGCGGCCGCCCGGGTCGTGGGCTGTGTCGCCGGCGCGATGGCCGACGGCCGCGTCGCGGGCTGCGTTGTTGGCCGGGTGGTCGGCCTGGTCGCCGGCCCCGCCGCCCACGTTCCCGCCAGGGCGGTCAGCGCAATCGCCACCCCAAGGATCCAATTCCAACCCAGAACCCGGCCAATACCTCTCACCATAAAGATGCTCCGTGACGTCTAACGTGCGTGGGGAACTGCTTATTCTACCCACCATATGGACGTTGCGTGGAACGGGATTGTAACAAATCGCGGCGCGTATCAAGCAAAATTTCGCACATGGCGAGTTGTGGCAAATGCCAATACGCAGGATACCCTCCCCCGAATGACGGACAGCGAATCGGCTTACAGATCGGAACATGAGTGGGAACAATGGGTGGCGCAGCATTGGGCGGATGATTGGGTCGATCCGCGCGAGGAAATTTATTCCATTATCGATGGGGAGCCAGTGACGTTGCCGCCGGCTTGCGATTCGCAAGCTTGGCGAAACTGAAGCTGTGATACGAATAGTCGCATATGCCAGGTCATAACTGGATGCGCCAGGAGCCAAGTGGTAAGCTGTTCAGGACTTCCCCTATGCCCACCACCATCACACTGGATGACGATGCTGCGGCCGCGCTGCAAGCACTTCGGACCCAAGCGGCCGCTCGCGGTATCGACTTTGATCAATATCTCCGATATTTGGCAGTCCAAGGCGAACTGATCCCGCAATCCACACTCCGTTCTCCGCATCAAATGACTCAAGCGGAGTTTGCCCACTGGCTTTCATCGCTTTCGCACGGGATCCCTCCGCTACCCTCGTTACCGGATGACTTTTCCCGCGCCGACCTCTATCACGACCACGATTGATGAAGTACGAAAGAGTCCACTATGCACGCAATGCCCGTCCTACTGACCATCCTTTGCCTGATGGCCATTTCCTATCGCTATTACAGCGCCTTTATCGCCGCCAAGGTGGCTGCGCTGGATGATTCGCGCATCACCCCTGCCGTCCGCCTCAATGATGGGCAGAACTATCACCCCACCAACAAGTGGGTGCTCTTTGGCCACCATTTCGCGGCCATTTCCGGCGCGGGTCCGCTGATTGGGCCGGTATTGGCCGCCCAGTTCGGATATTTGCCGGGGCTGCTCTGGATCGTCATTGGCGTCTGTCTCGGCGGGGCGGTGCAGGATTTTCTGGTGCTTGTCGCCTCCATGCGCCGCAACGGGCGGTCGCTGGCCCAGATCGCTTTCGAGGAGGTCGGAAAGGTCGGCGGAACGGCCGCCATGGCCGGCATTCTTTTTATTATCATCATTGCCCTGGCCGGGCTTGGCAAAGTCGTCGTCAACGCCCTTGGCGGCGAGCGCGTGGCCTATCCCCCTGATAGCAGTATCGTCATCCCCGCCGGCCAAGCACTCCCCACGAGCAACGACAAGGGCATTTACGAAATCCCCGCCCAGACCAAGCTCATCTACAACCGGAACGTAGAGAAGAATACGCAGTCCGAGATGGTCATCCTCGAGCCCTGGCGTCTCCAGATGCCGCTCGATCCGGACTCCGGCAAACCCAAGGCCAGCCTCACCTTCAGCGCTGTGGGCGAGACCCGACTTCCCAAGGATTCCAAGCGGATCATGCCGGGCAGTCCGTGGGGCACGTTCACCATCGCCGCGACCATCCCTATCGCCCTGTTCGTCGGCTTCTACATGTATAAGCTGCGCCCCGGCAAGGTCGTCGAGGCCTCCATCATCGGCGCGACACTCACCATCGGCGCCACCATCGCCGGCGCGTGGGTTGCCGATAGTTCCATGGGCCAATGGTTCAACCTCTCCACCACTCAGGTCACCTGGACCATGGCCATCTACGGTTTCGTGGCTGCCGTTCTTCCCGTCTGGGTCCTCCTCGCCCCGCGCGATTATCTTTCGAGCTTTCTCAAGATCGGCACCATCGGCCTGCTGGTCATCGGCACGCTCGTCGCCAACCCCAAACTCGAAGCCCCCGCCTTCAACGAGGTATTCAAAGGCGGCGGTCCCACCGTTGGCGGCAAGATTTTCCCCTTCCTCTTCATCACCATCATGTGCGGCGCGATTAGCGGCTTCCACGCCCTGGTTTCCAGCGGCACCACGCCCAAGATGATCGGCAAGGAAAAACAGGCCCGCATGATCGGCTACGGCGCGATGCTCATCGAAGGCCTGGTCGCCGTCGTCGCCATGATCGCGGCCGCCGCCCTTCCCACCAATGACTACTACGCGATGAACACTCAGCTCGCCAAAGTTCCCGAGTACCACGACCGCATTCTCCAGGTCGGCGGCGGCGGCGGCATCGAGCACATCAACACCGGCAAAGAGAACATCGCCGAATACGAGAGCCTCACCCACGAATCCCTGCGCGGCCGATCCGGCGGCGCGGTCACGCTGGCGGTCGGCATGGCCCACATCTTCGATCAGGCCGTCAAGAAGATCTCCACCGGCGGCGAAGAGACCATGAAATCGCTCTGGAAATACTGGTATCACTTCGCCATCATGTTTGAGGCCCTCTTCATCCTCACGACCATCGATGCCGGCACCCGCGTCGGCCGGTTCCTGCTTCAGGAAGTTTTCGGAAAAGTCAGTACCCGCCTCGGCCGGACCGATTGGTGGCCCAGCGCCCTCCTCAGCACGCTTTTGATCGTCGTCGGCTGGGCCTGGTTCATCGATTCCAACAATTTCGACACAATCTGGAAAATGTTCGGCATCGCCAACCAGATGCTGGCCGTGATCGCACTGACCGTGGTCACCTGCGGGCTGGTGAATGAAGGCAAAGGCCGCTACGCCTGGGTCACGGCCGGGCCGATGGCCGTCGTTCTCACCACCACCACGACCGCTGCCGTCTACATGCTCTTCACCCAGTATCAGACCTGGAGCGCCCAACTCGCCAAGCCCGATGGGGCCGATAAAGCGATCATATTCAACGCCGCACTGCTGGGTTCGCTGATTCTTGCCATGCTGCTCTTCACCTTCATCATTCTTGGCAGCGCCCTGGTGCGAATTCTGGCCTCGGGAAATCGCCGGGGATTCGCCGTTGCCGTGAAGGGCGCATGATGGGCATGTGTCAGATGCGCCAGGTTCATTTCGTTCATAAGCTGAAAGATTTCTCCGATTCACATGCCCCTCAACCACCGCAAATCCCCGTCTTTGTTTCCTTCGGCCTGTGTTGACTTCCGGTTAGGCGGATTTATACTCTCCCCCCTTCCACGCTCACCGTACGCGCGGACGACGGGAGGATTTTTTCCCACCCCGTCTTTTTCTGAGTTACCCGGATTCGGGTGGCGCAGGTTCGTCGGCCGATAAGCGTGGAAACGATTGCTGCGCGGCGGATTTGCCC
The DNA here is from genome assembly GCA_038244055.1 of Tepidisphaerales bacterium. GTDB lineage: Bacteria > Planctomycetota > Phycisphaerae > Tepidisphaerales > Tepidisphaeraceae > DASPKW01. Next base: position 3,490 of record JBBRTW010000552.1, read on the forward strand.
CGGGAATGGTCCCCGGCAATACCCCCGCATCGAGTTTCGTGCTGGTATAGCTCAGTGGTAGAGCGCCTCCTTGGTAAGGAGGAGGTCGTGAGTTCAATCCTCACTACCAGCTTTGGCGGCATTCGGCATTTGGCAGGCAGCAGTGTTGTGAGGGTTTAGGGTTCAGGGTTCAGGAAACGCAGGCGTGATGCCTCTTCCTGAACCCCGAACCCTGAACCCTGAACCCTGCCGCCCGCCTAATGTCGCATGCCGGTGATTGGTAAGACAGTGTCCGGGACGGCCTCGACAACCGTCCGAATCTAGTGAAACCTGGAGGTTTCGACATGGCCAAGGGTATTTTCGAACGTAAAAAGCCGCACGTTAACGTCGGCACTATCGGTCACATCGATCACGGCAAGACCACGCTCACCGCGGCCCTTTCGGCCCGCGCTGCGACAAAGTATGCCACGGTCGCTGCCAAGAACTACAAGGACATCGCCAAGGGCGGCATCGACCGCGACGCCACCAAGACGGTGACCATCGCCGCCGCGCACGTGGAGTACGAGTCCGAAACCCGGCACTACGCCCACGTGGACTGCCCCGGCCACGCCGACTACATCAAGAACATGATCACCGGCGCCGCCCAGATGGACGGCGCGATCCTGGTCGTGTCCGCCGCCGACGGCCCCATGCCCCAGACCCGCGAGCAC
>JBBRTW010000553.1:0-4166 GCA_038244055.1 Tepidisphaerales bacterium
ACCGCATTGAGGCCTTGGCGCTGGCGATGGCGCCACTTGGCGAGCGTGCCGTCACCGTCGGGCGTGAACTCACGAAACAGTTTGAAGAAATCACCACCGTAGCGGCCAGCGCACTGCCAGCCTGGATTGCCGCCAGTTCCCAGCGAACGCGCGGCGAGTTTGCTTTGGTGCTGCATCCGGCACCAAACGCGCCGGCCAAAGACGACGGCGCCCGTGTGCTGCAGTTGTTGCTGGACCAACTACCCCTTAAAACCGCCGTCAAACTGGCGGCCGAGAAGAAAATCCCCACGGCGCTGATCAATCCGGATGTGATTCCGGGAAAAGCCAACCAGTACCTGATGAAACATGCCGCCGCCGTCTGCTGCCAGTTCGCGCAGACCAGCCAGCATGTCTCCTCATCCAAGCGTTCCAAGTTGATCGTGACCGGCTGCCCGATCCGCGCGGATATCACGGCCCTGCCCGAACGCGCCGCCGCCGCCGCCACGCTGGGCCTCGACCCCCTGCTCAACACGCTCATGATCACCGGCGCCAGCCAGGGCGCGCAGACGGTCAATGAGGCCGTGACCAAAACGCTTTCGGAGCTCAAGGTGCAGGGCTGGCAGATTCTGCACCTGTCCGGCCGCGCCCATGCCGACTCGGTGCGCGAGAGTTACCGCGCGATGAGCATCCCGGCGCGGGTCGTCGATTTCACGCCCGCGATGGCCGACATCTGGGCGGTGACCGACCTGGCCATCTCCCGCTCGGGCGCGAGTAGCTGCGCGGAGCTCACGGCCTGCGGCATACCCTCCATCCTGATGCCGTATCCCTTCCACCGCGATCAGCACCAGCGCCTCAATGCCAAAGTCCTAACCGATGCGGGTGCGGCGATTCTCATCGATGACCAGCGCGATGCCGTCAAGAATGCGGCCACGCTCAAGCCGGCGCTGGAGATGCTTCTCTCGGATGCCGGGCGGCGCAAGGCGATGGCGCTGGCCGCCAAAGCCCTGGGAAAACCCGATGCGGCCGAGGCGGTGGCGGAGGTTGTGCTGGGGCTGGCGTGAAGATCGGGGCAGGCGGGATCAAGCCGAATCGAGATCTCTTGCGTTTCGGACGGGGACTCGACATCGGAATGTCGCGATACGGGGCGGGGTACGGAGAAGAAAGGCCTCGACATCGGAATGTCGAGCTACGGGTTCGCGGAGGTGCGTGGCGTGGGCGGGGGAGGCGCGGAGCGCGTGAGGGAAGGGCGATGGACAATGGACCGGCGGGCGCGGACAATCCGGGGATGCGCCTGATTGATTTATCGCAGCCGATTTTTGATGGGTGTCCGAATTGTCCAGAGCATCCGCCGGTGCGGAGCGAGGTGATCGCGACGCACGAGACGGTGGGGTGGCGGCTGGAGAAGTTGACGCTGGTGAACCATACGGGGTCGCATGTGGATGCGCCGCTGCACAAGATTGCGGGAGGGGCGAGCCTGGATGAGATTCCGCTGGAGAAGTGGGTGGGGCCGGCGCGGATCGCCGATTTGCGGGGGGCGAAGGCGGATCAGCGGTTTGGGCCGGGGGATCTGGCCCCCCTGCTGACGGGGGATTTGCGGGATCAGATCGTGTTGCTGGCGACAGGGTGGGGGTATGAGCGGGCGAAAACGGATCGGTGGCTGAACCATGCGCCGATGGTCGGTGAGACGGGCGCGAAATGGCTGGTGGAGAAGGGCGTGCGTGGGGTGGGGATCGATTATTACTCGATCGGGGATGCGACAACCCACGAGATTTTGCTGGGGAATGGGATCTGGATCGTGGAGGAACTGTATTTCCCGGAGGAAGTGTTTGGGATGGAAGCGCCGGTGGAGTTCTGGACGCTGCCGGTGAATTTCAAGGGGCATACGGGGGCGTTTTGTAGACCGGTGATAGCAGTCCGGTGATCGCGGTGAGGTGATGGGGGCGAATTTCCGGGAAGCAGGTGCCTCCGCCCGCAAAGCCTTGAGGAAACGAGACGGATAGGGGTTCATGCAAGGGGGCCCCGACACCATCAAATAAAAGGATCGGAAGCCCGGCGATTGTCCTCGGTGGGGGGACAAACTGGAGCCGGGCTCCCGATCAGTCGTTTCGGTTTATCCGCGTCGCTCTCGGCACCCCAGTCATCCGGGGCGTTGCTTTCAGCTCCGCACCCGGCGTAGATCACCCGCAATTCCGGCAGGTGATGCCTACGGAACTGCGTCCGGGTATCGAAGCACTAAGCGCGCGGGATTACTTGTCGACGGTCTTCTTTTCCTTGGTGGTCTCGATCGAGCCATCGGGCTTCTCGACGGTCTTCTTTTCCTCGACCTTGGTCGAGCCATCGGACTTCTTGGTGACCTTTTCTTCTTTGGAGATCTCACGGTCGCAGCCGACCATGGCGGCACCGCCGAGGAACATGGCGGACAATACGAGTGCGGAAAGTGTCGTTTTCATAGCGAACTCCTTTCAAGAGTTGATATGGGTCAGGCAACGGCCGTGCCAGTGGGGGTGTGGGCGGCGTTTTAGGGCGCGGGAGACGTGGAAATGCCGACATTTTTACAATGGAAAGACCGGATGGCGGGCGACAAGAAGGGTGGATTGGCGACAGATGCGGTGGGGGTGCGGCAAAGTGGCGGGGCTGGGGATGAATTATGTAATGCTGAATGCTGAATGATGAATGGGGGAAGGAGGGGGCGTCAGGGCAATCGCATGTGGCATGAAGTGGGCAACAATTGCGGATTTCGGATTGCGGATTGTGGATTGAAATGCGGTTTTCAATCCGCAATCCGCAATCCACAATCCGAAATCGATGCGATAGGAGTTACATGCGATTGCCCTGGAGGAGGCGTCGCTTTGGAGGGTGGCGGATTGAATCCGGGCGGGAGGGGCGTAGGATGTGTGGGAACGGTCACTTAGGCGAGTGGCGGGCCGGGAATCGGGACTTGGGACGTTTTGTTGGACGACTCGGAACGATGGATTGGCCGCTGCTCTGGAAGATCAATCATATGGATACTCCGCAACCTGTTTCGCCGACACCCGCAACTCCCGCATCTCCCGCAACCCAGCCGCAAGGGGCTCCGCCGGCGGCACAAGCGGTGAGCAATGTCATTCAATACGATGACTTCGCGAAGATCGAACTGCGCATCGCAACCGTGGTGGAATGCAAGGCGCATCCGAACGCGGACAAGCTGCTGGTGCTGCAAATCGAGCTGGCGGGCGGGGAGCGGCGGCAGATCTGCGCGGGGCTACGGCTGCATTACACGCCCGAGCAACTGGTGGGGAAACAACTGGTGGTTGTCGCCAATCTAGCGCCGCGGCAGATGCGCGGGGAAGTAAGCCAGGGGATGCTGCTGGCGGCGACGGACCCGGTGAGCGGGAAAGTGGTGTTCGTGTCGCCGAGCGAGATGGTGGCGGCCGGGGCGAAGGTGAGTTAAGGAAAGAGGGTTCAGGGTTTAGGGTTCAGAAAATCGCGAATCGCAATTCTGGCCCCTGAAGCTGAAATCCTCGGAGCCGCTTTCTCAAAATGGTCGGCGATGATGTTTTGCGTTGATGGATTTCGACGAATCGCGTGGCCTTGGTTGTTGCGGCAAGATCCCTCGGTCGCCTGAAGCTCCCTCGGGATGACGGATTTGCGCTGTCATCCTGAACCCTGACCTCTGAACCCTGAACCCTGAACCCTGACCTCTAAACCCTAAACCCTGAACCCTCATCAATGCTGCGCGAACTGCACATTTCCAATCTCGCCGTGATCGCCGATGCGCGGATTGAGCTGCATTCGGGGTTGAACTGTTTCACGGGGGCGACCGGGGCGGGGAAGTCGCTGGTCATCGGGGCGGTGGAGGTGTTGCTGGGATTGCGGAGCCAGTCGGAGATGCTGCGGGCGGGGGTGGAGGAGGGGCGGGTTTCGGGCGTGTTTGAGATTCGCAACGCGGAGACGCTCAAAGCGGTGGAGCGGGTGACGGATGTGCCGGTGGCGGCGGATGGGGGGGAACTGCTGCTGACGCGGCGGCTGTATGCTTCGGGGCGGTCCTCGGTATCGCTCAATGGCAATCCGATCACGCTGGGGATGCTCAAGCAGGTGGCGGAGTTGTTGATCGATGTGCATGGGCAGCACGATCATCAGTTTCTGCTCAAGCCTTCGAACCAGGTGGATGTGCTGGATCAGTTTGGGGGGCTTTGGCCGCTGCGGCA
>JBBRTW010000554.1:0-4160 GCA_038244055.1 Tepidisphaerales bacterium
CCCCCCGCCACCCCCCCCACCAACCCAATCGAGGCCGCCGGCGCTGCCGACAAACCCGCCGCCCCCGCCCCGGCCGCCGCGCCGATGGCCGCGCCGGGCGATGCGCTGGTCATGCACAAGCAGGCGCTGAACGATCCTTTCGCGCAGTTGGATGCCATGACGATCCTCGTCCCGGCCGGCTGGAAAATGAGCGGCTCGGTCGAGTGGATTCCCGGCTCCGCCACCGGCCCGCGCATCGACCTGGCGGTGTTCGACCCCGATCAGCGCGCGGCACTGCGCATCTATCCGGCTCTCTTCTTCTCCGATGGCGTGCGCGAAGTGCAGTGGAAGGCAAACATGAAGCTCGACCCCACCGGCCGGCTCTGGGCCAGGGTCGAGCATCTTTTCCAGGAGGGCGCGCCCAACGGCCCGGGGATGGAGATTCGAAAGGTTCCCAAAACCCCGCGCGAGTACGTACAGTTGATCCTGGTTCCCAGGCTGCGCAAGGAAATCGCCGCCACGACGGATGTCACCGTCGTCAGCGAGACCGACCTGCCCGATTACGCCAAGGCCCGCACCGATGCTTCCATGATGCCCGGCGTCAAGTTCACCGCCTCGCGCTTTCGCATCACCTACACCGCCCCCGATGGGCCGGTCGAGGAGGAATTCACTTCCACAATCAGCGTCACGCCGATCAACGTCCCCGGGCAGCAGACGACGATGTGGGTCGGCGAGGTCAGCTCCTGCCGCGCTCCCCGCGGAAAGCTCGATGCGCTGCTGCCCACTTTCACCGCCATTCTCACCTCGGCCCAGCAGCCGCTGCCCCATTTCAATTTCGTCCAGCAGATCGGGCAGATGGTCCTGAAGATGCAACGCGAGATGTTTCAGCAGATGCTGGCCGACAACGCCCAGCATAATAAGATCATGAACGACCTCCGCTCCCAGGCCAGCAAGGATGCCAGCCAGCGCATCCGCGATAATTTCCAGAAGCAGCAGGATGGCAAAGCCATCGCCCACGAACAGTTCATGCACTACATCAACGACACCGCCTCCTACAAAAGCCCCGGCGATGGCGCTAAACTCGTCCTCCCCGCCAACTACAAATTCACCTACATCAACAACCGCGGCGACACCTTCCAGACCATGGATGCCACCCTCCAACCCCCCGCCGACCCGCAAACGAGTTGGGAGCGGATGGAGAAGAGCAGGTAGGGAAGGTGGAGGGGGAGAAGAAAAGAGAAGAAAAGGGGACTGGATTTCGATTTCACGAAAAGCGCCGACCATCGCGCCGCATCCGCTCGAACTATCCCGCCGCCGCTGCGCTGTGCTGCGGACGAAAATGCCTGGACGGAGTACCGACGGGTGTGCGCACTCTCCTCCGATCGCGGCCCAGGAAAACGCTGTTCCGCCAGGACCGCGAATTGGGGGCATCCACGCCAACCCACAGCGAGCCCGCCGCACTCGTAGCCGGCATTGCTTTGTTTTCGCCCGGGTCAACCCCATGGAGCGCCGCGAAAAATCCCGGGGGGCTCTGCGGCATTCTCTTTACTGCCTATTGCCGACTGCCGACTTCTTAACATTTAACGTGAACCTCACCCCCCCATCTTCAAAACCTCCACCTCCGGATAAAACGCATGCACCGTCCCCCAGGGCAGATCCTCCTCGATCTGCACGCGCCGTAGCTGCACTCCCTTGGCCGGCCCCTCCACGCATCGCCCCTCGATCGTCCAGAGCGAGTTCGTATCCCCCTCCGTAAACGCAACCTCGGGCTTCTTCTGGACCGTCTTGCGCACGAACTTCGGAAACAAATCCCCCTTTACCGCCCGATCGAAAATATGCAGCCCGCTCTTATCCCGGAAAATCAGCAGGCTCACCCCCCCTGCCGAAATATTGAACACCTCCGGGCCAACCCGAATCTTCTCCGTCTGAATCGCCACCGGCCGGGTCGTCGCCAGCAGCCCCACCCGCGCCTCAGGCGGCGGATTCAGCGCACCCGATGAATTCACAACCGGATAAGCAAATCGCCCCTGCACCTTATCGAGCCCCGCCGAGTACGTCGTCCCCAGCACCTTCGTATCGGGATGCTCGGCCAGCCACTTCCCCCATGTCGTTCGATACGTCTGAATCGGATGCAGCATCCCCGCCGGCCGATGCCCATCCAGCGTCAGGCCCGTGAACGCATTGATGAACTGCCCGATCCGCGAGTTATAAAGCAGCATCGCGTTGGCCGGCATCGAAACGATATCCAGCTCCCGCGCCTTCACCGAATGATCCACCGCATACGCCATCGCCCGCCCGGCATAAGGCGAGTACATCAATATCAGCCGCTTATCCGCCTCCTGATGCAAGATGACCGGCGCTTGCGCCAGCGACCCGCACGGATACGCATAAGGCGATTCCTCAAACACCAGCCCGATCACCGGCGCATCGGCCTTCAGAAAGGTCGCCCGCTCGGCATTGATCAGCGGCGGCCCCTCCAGAATCGACAGATGCCGCCAGGTCTCCCCGGCGAACCGCTGGTAAAACAAAAACAGCACCGGCACCAGCGCCAAAAGCCACCACACCCGCCGCCGCCCCGCGATCACCAGCCCGATCAGCGCCAGGCACCCCAGCAACGAAACGATCACCACCGGCCACTGAAACCGCCGCGTCAGCACGATCCAATCCAGCCCGCCCGGCCGGCGCATCAGTCCCGGGTCCGTGCCGAACGCGACAATCCCGGCCCCCGTGACGGCCAGCAGAATCAGCAGCAATGTCAAAAACGCGCGCAGCACCGACGACACGATACCCGTTGACCCAATTAGATTCGAGGCGGCGCTCTGGACCGGATACACCCGCCCGGAATTCCGCGACGACAACAGCGGCGGCATTCGCAGCGAGCGGCCCGTCACGCAGTCCGGTAATGTCGATGACATTCGCCCCGACGTTGAACGATTTCCCCCCGCCCGGGCGGAAGTTGCCCGCGGCGATGCGGTTAATGGCGGCGTGAGTGTCGTCGGCTTTCGCATACTCCCCCCTCGAACGTACAATACATTCATGCCCGTCGTCGCCGCCGTCCAGAGTTTATCGAAGATTTACCGCAAGCCCGGCACCAATGTCGAAGTCGCCGCACTGCGCGCCATCGATGTCGAGTTCGTCGAAGGCGAATACACCGCCATCATGGGTGCCAGCGGCTCGGGCAAGAGCACGCTCATGAACATTATCGGCTGCCTCGACCAGGCCACCAGCGGTTCGTACATCCTCGGCGGCGTCGATATCAGCAAACTGAACGATGATGATCTCTCCGAAATCCGCAGCCGGCGCATCGGCTTCATTTTCCAGAATTTCAACCTCATCCAGCAGTTGACCGTTCTGGAAAATCTCGAAGTCCCCATGTTCTACCTCGGCATCTCCCCTTCCGAGCGCCGCCGCCGCGCCGCCGAAATGGCCGACAAAGTCGGCCTCACCGAGCGCCTCGATCACCGCCCCATGCAGCTTTCCGGCGGCCAGCAGCAGCGCGTCTGCATCGCCCGCGCTCTGGTCAACGACCCCCTCATCCTCCTCGCCGACGAGCCCACCGGCGCGCTCGATTCCCGCACCGGCCAGCAGATCCTCGCCCTCTTCGACGAACTGGTCACCACCGGCCGAACCATCATCATCGTCACCCACGACCCCCTCGTCGGCGCGCGGGCCCAGCGCATCATCCAGTTGCACGATGGTCGAGTCGTCAAAGATGAGCGCAACGCCAGACCCGTCATCCCCATCGAGCAGCCCGCGACCTCCGGATAATGGTGGCTACTTCTTCAACTGATACAACCCGCGATCCGCCGCCACGAACCGCTTATCCTTGATCAGCATCTGATTGACGATCCCGCGGAAATTCACGCTGTTGCTGTGATACCCCGCCGCCAGCGCCTTGTCGGCGATATCGCCCACGCGCACCGCTCCGCCCGCCTTGCTGAGGATCTGGTGGATCAAATCCTGCAGGCTGATGTCATTCCGCGCCCGCTTGCCGCGCCGCCCGCCCCGACCGCGCCCGCCTCCGCCGCCCGCAGGCGCTCCGCCGATGGCCGCGATCTTCGCGTTCAACCCGTCGAGGCGCTTTTGAATCTTGTCGCGGCGGCGGGTGAGCGTATCGAGCTGCGTGCGGCGGGTATCGAGGAGCTTCTCGAGTTGCGACAGCGTGTAATTCAATGCGGGGC
>JBBRTW010000555.1:0-4059 GCA_038244055.1 Tepidisphaerales bacterium
CACAAAATCCCTCCGCAATTGACGTCGTTCAAATTCAAACCCACTCGACATCGGATTGTCGAGCTACGAAAATGACCCCGGGATACCTGCATATCCCGGGGCCACAAAAAGTTTCGACTTGCAAAAGTGATGAGCGAGAGAGTCGCTTACGCGATCTGACGCAGCCTCTGATGCTTGCTCGCCCGCGCGATGCCCGGCAGCACGAAATCCCGCGCTACCACATCCCAGCTCATCTTGCTGGCCAGCTCGAATCCGCGCTCGATGAATGGCTCAAACTCGGCCGGCGTGCGCGGCAGGCGGTCGATCAACTCCCGCGCCACCATCTCGGCCACGCGATGCTCGACTTCATCCCGCTGCGGCTTGCCGATCGAGAGCAATTGCTCCGGCCGCATCCCCTTGGAGGTCAGATCCGTATAGTCCGCCACGATCACATTTGGCGTCGGCTTGCCGCCGGCCGCGCGGTCCACGAATCCCGCGCAGCCGCAGATGTTGGTGTAGATGCAGATGCCGCCGAAGCTGATCGGCTCCACCTGGGCGATGCCGAAGGGTTCGTAGATCGACTGCCCGAACTCCGCATCCGAGCCTTTGCGGATATCCATGAATTCCATATCGCGCGGCATGCGCGATCCGCAGAAACGCTGCTCGAAGCCGAACTGATTGATGAAAACCACCTTGATGTTGCGCGAACGGGCGTTGAATTCCTGCACGCCCTCGTAAAACGCCGCCTCGCCGTTGGACAGATCGTTATGCCCTTCGCGATGGACCACCGGCCACTTGTAGGTCGATTCCATCCGCAACACATCGCTCGGCCGGCGCTGCGGAACTTCGGTGGATAGAACAAAGAGCACCGCCGTCTCCCCGCGCTTGCGCAGAATCGGCTCGGCATGTTCCAGCACGCGCAGATCGCGCCAGAGGCCTTTGCTCAAGACCAGGCGGGTCACATGCGCGAAGACGAAATCCGGCTCGAATCCCAGCAGCGTGTTGCAGTAGGTCCGCAGTTTGGCGCGGCTGTGCAGCTTTTCATTCACGTCGATCTTCCAGCAGGGCACGCCGTTGTAGGCGATCTGCGAATCGACGTGCAGGAAGTCCGGCCCCAGAAAGCGGAACTCCTTCTGAACGTAATCCCCCACCGCGAAAATCTCATCGAAATAGCGCGTCGTCTTGAGCAGCGAATGCTTGTAGAAATCGGATTGGTCGCCGAACACATCCTCGACGAAATGCCCCTCCGGCATGGCCGCCCGCATGACGTTGTAGAACATCGTGTCGTGGCCGGGGTGGCCTTCGACGATGCGCCGCATGGTCGCGGTCTCGTGGGCGTGGAAGATGGTGCGGAAGTTGGAGGCCCCGCCGGTTTTGTCGGCCTCCATGATCGCCGCCAGGCAGGTCGGGATGCCCATGTACTCGTGGGACAGAATAATGCATGGCTCGACACTGGTGGTCACGCCCAGCGCATGCAGCGCCGCCAGCGCCGGCTCGGCGATGCGGACGTACTGCTCGAAATCCCAGATGTGGTCGTACTTGGCCCCTTCGATGCCGAACTTCTTCCAGAGGTTGTACTTGAAGTCGCCAACCTTCTTCTTGTCGTAGTTGGCGACATCGATCAGAAGAATTTCCGGCGTGGAAATGACTCCCGTCCCCTTTTCCACGAACTTCCGCCGGCCGTAGACGATGCCCACTCCGAACGCCTGCTCGATCTCCCGGAACCGCGCCGCCAGCGGCGAACGATAGAGCGAATCGAGTGATGAGTACAGCACCTCCCCATCGTGGCCCAGCCGCTGCTCGCCGGCCTGGTCCATCGGCCAGAACGGCCCGACCAGGATGTTCCGATTGATGGTGTCGAGATACGTCCGGCTGGTGAACAGCCCGTGGAGCACAGCGCCGATTCCACCGATTTTGTGAATGGCTTCGTGAGTGACGTGAACGACGGTTTGCATTGGCCTCTCCTTCCGATGGGGGCGGATTTGCGCGGGGTTGATTGGTCAGCTACATCGTGGGACGCAATCAGGGCGGTTAAGGTCAAATCAGACCCCGACCACCCGATCGCAGCCCAGCTTGTCTAACTTATCGGCTGGGCAAGCGCGGAAAATCCGATAATACGGCACTATCGCATGGGGCGGAAGCAGTATCTCAAAGCATATTCAATGAGGTCGTGTCTCCACGTCATACCCGAGCGCGGCCCATGAGTTCAGCACCCACGCCTCTCGTCGTCGGCCGACAGCCCCGGCTCGCTTCGCCCTTACGCAAACCAAACCCGAGAATTTGACAGGCGGAGCATAAACCTTTATAAACGAGGGTCTTTTGGGTCGGTGACACCCCGACATGGCTGTTCCGGACGATGGAGTCTGTCGCTAAGTGCGAAAGGAGCAGGGGTTCGTGGCCAAGAATAGTAAGAAACCAACTGTCAAGAAGAGCGCTGCCAAAGCGCCGCCGGCCAAGGCATCGGCCAAAAGCGCGGCCGCATCCACCAAGGGCAAACCCGCCGCAAAGGTAAAGGCGGCCGGCAAAGCGCCCGCCAAGCCTGTCACCAATACGAAAGCATTGGCCAAGCCCGCCGTCGTCGCGAAATCTCATGCGAAAACTGCAGTGACCGACAAAGGGTCGACCAAGTCAGCGCCGACCACCAAATCATCCGCGACGGCGAATGCGGCTCCGAAATCGGCCGGCAAAGCCGCCGTTTCGGCCAAACCCGCCGCAACGGCGAAGCCCACCGCAACCGTGAAGCCTGCCGCACCTGCGAAGCCTGCCGCGACCGCGAAGCCCGCCGCGGCTGCGACGCCGGCGATGCCCGCGCCGGCCAAGCTGGGTCTCAAATCAGACCTGCCGGCCAAGTTCGCCAAGCAGCTCCTGGCCAATCAGGAGAAAGCGCTCAAGAACGGGACCGGCAAGCCCGCTCCAGTCAAGCGATCGAGCAAACCCACGCGGCCGGCAGAGGTCATTGCCCCGCCGGTGGTGATCCCCAAGCCCAAGAACGGCAAGAACGCGGCCGGTCTTTCCAACAAGGAACTCGAGCTATTCCGCGACCTCCTCCTGGCCAAGCGGCGCGAGCTTGTCGGCGATATGTATTCGATGGAGCGCGAGGCGCTGCAGCGCTCGGGCGAGAATCTGTCGAACCTGCCGGTTCATATGGCGGACATGGGCACCGACAATTACGAGCAGGAATTCACGCTCGGCCTGATGGAAAAGGATCGGCAGTTGCTTCGCGAGATCAATCAGGCGCTGGCGAAGATTGTCGATGGCACCTACGGCATCTGCGAGGCCACCGGCAAGATCATCACCAAGGCCCGACTCGAAGTTCAGCCCTGGGCCAAGTTCTCAATCGAGCATGCCCGGAAGCTGGAAAATCGGGGAGTCTATCGGTAGGCGATGCTGTTACCGAGCGAGAATTTCCGCAAGCCTTCCGCCGTGGCGCGGTTTGTCCTGACGTGCCTGATCGGCCTGGGGCTGGACCTGTGGACCAAGGCGTACGCATTCGCGCATCTCGCGCCCGGCGGCGCGCTCCTGACCGATGACCGGCCGCGGGTGGTGGAGTTCATCCCCGGCTGGGTGCATTTCACAATCACCACCAATCGCGGCGCGGTGTTTGGAATGGGCCAGGGCCAGAAGGGTTTGTTCCTCGCCGTCTCGGTCCTGGCGATCGGTTTCCTGACCTATCTTTTCGCGACCAGCAAGACCCAGCGCTTCTACCAGTTTCTATTGGGGATGCTTCTGGCCGGCGTATTGGGGAACATGTACGACCGCATCATCTTCGGCTACGTCCGCGACATGATCCACGCCCTGCCAGGTTGGAGATGGCCCGGCGCGTGGCATGTCGGCAGCTACCCTGGACCGGATCGGGAAGTGTTTCCATTCATCTTCAACGTCGCCGATATCCTGCTGTGCGTGGGGGTAGGATTGATGATCGTATACAGCATGTTCGCCAAGACCGAGAAGGTGGAGAAGAACGAGAAAAAGGATGAGTCGGCGGCGGGCGGGGCGGCGTAACAAATGCGGTGAATTTTTCATCTTGTCCCCTCTCCTGTACTCGGGACACGGCTCGGAATGACCCGGTGCGAGTGCGCG
>JBBRTW010000556.1:0-4026 GCA_038244055.1 Tepidisphaerales bacterium
GTGGGTCTTGTCGTAGATCCAGCTTCCCAGGCTCTGGCCCATCAGGACTTGGAACCCTTTGTCAAGACCGTAGCCTATCGCGTATCCCCCGCCGAATGAAATCGCCGCCAGCCCGGCCGCGGTCGCGCCCCCAATCGCACCGCCACCGACAACGACCTCGCTGACCGATGCGGTGGCGCCGGTGGACAACCCGGCCACGGCCTTAGCGCCGGCGACCGCGCCCATGACCGTCGCCACTCCCCCGGTGAAACTCCCGACTGAGACGGCCATGTCGTCGGCATCATCGGAGAATTGTCCTGATCCATTCGACAATTGCTGCGTGCCGAACAACTCCCGCAGGTGGTCCCGTTCCCCGGAGACGCCGACGAGTTGCTCCAGGTTGTTGCCGACTTGTGCGGGGGACGGCCCGGGGCCGAGCAGGCGCTCCCGCCCGCCGGTGGCGACGGCGGCGGCGAAGCCTTCGAGCTTCATCTTCGCGCTTTTCAGCCGGGCCTCCAGCGCGTCGGCGTTGAGGGTTGAGCCGTAGGCGGGTGGCCTGAGATCGTGGGGCGAGGTCGCCCCGCGGAGGACGAGAGGTGCGGCGGGGGGCGTAGGCGGGGTGGTCGACGTGGATGTCGCTCGCAGGTCAACGCGATCGGCCGTCAATTGGTTCGAGTTCGACGCGGTGGAATGGGGAATCAACATAAAAAGTCTCCTAAGGGCTCGAGTGTAATTTGGCCGACGCACATCGCTTCGGACTGCTGGCTTATCGCCCCCGCCGCCCCGTTGATGCGGCCAAAGTTATTTGGGAATAACAATGCGGTTCCCGGTGTTTCAGCCTCGTCATTTCGCGCATTGACCGGCAAACGCAGTCTGTTTTGCGATTGCAGTTTGATGATGCGGTGGATGTATTCCGTAGTAGTGTAGTAGAATGGGCTTATGGATGTTTCCAAGCCCGATTTGAATTCCACGCGCCTGGAAGACCTCGCCATCGTCGTCGATCCCGAGCGCGATGATGTGGCCGTGGCGCGGGACACGATTGCGGCGGGCATCACGATCAAATCAACCGCGTTCGGCCAAATCGGAATTCGCTCCGCCATCATGGCCGGCCATCGCTTCGCCCTCCGCGCTGTCCCTGCCGGCGTTTGGGTGAAGCAGTACGGCCAGCCCTTCGCGCGGTCCAAGGGAATTGTCACGGGGGATTCGATTGATTCGACGACGGTCGTTAATGAAGTTCCGCATGTCGATGCGGAGAGCGTGGAGATCGTTACGCCGGAGCTGCCGGCGTGGGAGGGGGACCGGCCGAGTTTCATGGGGTTTCGGCGGGCCGATGGGCGGGTAGGCGTGCGGAACTGGGTGCTGATCGTGCCGACCAGCATGTGTTCGAGCCATGAGGCATCAACCATCGCCCTGCGCGCCGAGGCGGCCGGCATCTGGTCCCGCGAGAAATATCCGAATGTCGATGGCGTGACGGCGATCCCTCATACGCGCGGGTGCGGTTGCCCGGATTACGAGCCGACGGCGGCCGGGGATGAGCGAAAGCTCGTCGGCGTGGTGGAAGGCTCGATGCGGATGCTGGGGCGGTACATCGAGCATCCGAACGTGGGCGCGGTGCTGGTGATCGAGCTGGGGTGCGAGAAGACGAATGTGAATGCAGTGGGGAAATATGTTGCGTTGGGCGAGGGTTCAGGCTTGGGGGTTCAGGGTTCAGGAAAGAAGTTAGAAGTTAGAAGCGAGAAGCGAGAAGGTCCGTTGTCCGTTGTCGGTGGTCCGTTGTCAGTTGGACTTGGCGAGGCCTCGTCATTAACTGACAACGGACCACTGACAACGGACCATGGACAACTGACAACGGACAACGGACAACGGACCACTGACAACGAACAACTCGCAACTCTCTTCGGCAAGCCGGTAATGACCATGTCCGTGCAATCCGCCGGCGGCACCGCGGGGACGATCAAGCGCGGGCTGGAGTTGTTGCCGCAGCTTTTGGCCGAGGCGAATCGGGCGGTCCGCGTGAAATGCGATGTGCGCGAGCTTTGCATCGGCCTCAAATGCGGCGGCAGCGATGCGTTCAGTGGTCTCTCGGCCAATCCGGCCCTGGGCGCGGCGAGCGATCTACTGATCCGCGCCGGGGGGCGGTCGATCATCACGGAGATTCCCGAATTCTTCGGGGCCGAGCATCTCTTCGCGGCCAGAGCGCGCGATCGTAGAGTGGCCCGGGAGATTTACGCGGCGATGGAACGCTTCCGCGCCTATGTGGCGCGGGTAGGGGGATCTATGGCCGAGAACCCCTCGCCCGGCAATCGCGAGGGTGGCCTGATGAATATCACCATCAAATCGTTGGGCGCCCTGGCCAAGAGCGGTCGCGCGGCGGTGGAGGGCGTGCTGGATTACGGCCAGTCGGTGTGGGAGCGGGGACGTACAGTCGAGCGCGGCGGTGGCACTGGCGCGGTTAAGGGCGGCGATGGAAGCGGTGAAGGTGAACGCGGCGGCTTATGGCTGCTCTACTGCACTAGATAAGACCAGGAGAGCACACCCGCGCTGGTGGCCAGCGGCTGTCAGATCGTCTGTTTCACCACCGGCCGGGGCACCGGGATCGGCAACGCGATCGCGCCCGTGATCAAGATCGGCTCGAATGGGAATTTATACAAGCGGATGGCCGGGGATATCGATGTGAATGCTGGCGTTGTACTGGATGATGGGAAATCGGTGGCCGAGATGGGGCGGGTAATGTTCGAGGAAATTCTGGCGGTGGCCTCGGGAAAAATCGTGAAGGCGGAGGAGAATGGGCATCGGGAGTTCATGATCTGGAGTGAGGAGGGGGTATCGTTGTAGTTCGGAAGACGGTATTCACCGCGGAGGCGCAGAGACGCGGAGAAGAGAAGATAATACGAGCCTCGCGTCCTTGATTTGATTCGACGCGTGCAAGCATCCAGGAGCAGGAAGTCACTTTTGTTGGGAAATGATCATGGCGAAAAAACAGAAATCGACCGCAACTGGCGCGAAGAAAGGTTCCAAGGCTGCGAAATCGGCTCCAGAGCCAGGGAAACCCCAACTATATACATTGGCGGTAGTCCTTACAGCCGGCCCGATGACCGAGAAATTCGACAAGGAAAACCCGGAAATCGCCCGCACGATTCAGATTCGGGGCGACCAGACGCTGGAAGTCCTCCACGATGCCATCTTTGACGCTTTCGACCGCTTTGACGAGCACATGTATGAGTTCGAGTTCGGAAAGCGCCCCATGGATGGGCCCAAGTATGTTTTATCCGTGGCTGCTGACAACGGTGATGATGAAGAAGTCGCGGGTCTGGTGGAGGAAACGACCATCGAATCCCTGGGATTAAAGAAGGGGCGATCTTTCAACTACTGGTTCGATTTTGGAGACGATTGGTGGCATCGGATTGACGTTATGGCGGTGGAGGCGGAAGTCCCGAGGGGTGCCTACCCGAAAGTCACCAGCCGGATCGGCAAGAGCCCGCCGCAGTATCAGTTTGAAGAAGAGGAGTAGAAGGGATTAAGCCCCCTGAGAGCTTCCTTGCTCTGCTCAGCGGAACTGTTGAAGTAGTCGCTCGGCCTGCTCCATCGGGACGAAGTCGACATGGCCGTCGCCGAAGAGGATGTTCATCCCCTGCCCGAAGTGGTTGGATTGCGGCTCGCAGAGGATGGGCCGATCAGCGGCGGCAGTTTTCGTGGTCAGTCCCCGGCCGTGATAGATGTAGGAGCAGTGATCCCGCAGATGGGCGGCCTGCTCGGCCGGGGTTTTTCCTTCAGCGCGCTCGACGTTGCTGGAGACACAGACAAAGACCTCGGGAGTCACGTCCTGCGTGGTGATTAGTTCTTCAAGAAGATCAGGATATCGGCCCTCGTGTTCAAGGGCGAAGAGAGTGATCGCCTGGCCGATCTGGCGCATGTTGGAGCCGCACCTGGCGCGATTGGCTGATTCGCGGCCAGACCTGAACATCGGCTGATCAGAGCGCACGAGCCAGGCGGTCTGATGCGCCATGCCGACGGAGACGATGCCGCAGACGAACATCAGGACGATGA
>JBBRTW010000557.1:0-4022 GCA_038244055.1 Tepidisphaerales bacterium
AACATGGGCCTGTCCTGCGGGAATCCCACGGCGATGGCCAGCCTGCGGCCCGGTGAAGTAGTGGTCGACCTGGGCAGTGGCGGGGGGCTGGACGTGTTTCTGGCCGCGGGGCGCATCGGGCCAACGGGCAAAGCCATCGGCATTGACATGACCGCCCAGATGATCGACCTGGCAAGGAGGAACGCCACCAAAGCGAATATAACCAATGTTGAATTCCACCTGGCGACGATTGATCAACTTCCGCTGGCCGACGCGAGCGTCGATTGCGTCATCAGCAATTGTGTGATTAACCTCGCCCCCGATAAGCCCGCGGTCTTTCGGGAGATCGCCAGAGTGCTGAAGCCAGGCGGGCGTCTGGCCGTCAGCGACATCGCGCTCAAGAAAACACTCCCGACCGAACTGGCCGGCGACATTACTGCTTACGTCGGCTGTATCGCCGGAGCCATCCCCATCGAATCCTATCGGGCACAGTTGGTAGCCGCTGGCTTTTCGCATGTCGATGTGATCGACAGCGGGGCTGACCTGAACGCCTATGCCAAGGTTGAAAACCAAGCCGCGTGTTGTTCGGCCCCGGCCGAACCAGCCCCGGCCGTGTCGGCCTCAGCCAGGTCATTGCCGGTTAAGTCGTGCTGTTCGTCGTCACCGACAGGTAAGCCCGAGGCCGCCGATCTGCACGCGCGCCTGAAAGAACTACTATTGAAATATAACGTCAACGACTATGCCGCCAGCGTGAAGGTATTCGCAATCAAGCCGAAATGACCGATCACCGGCAAGGGACAAGTGGCGGAGTTAATCCGCGGTGTGCCCGCTTCGAGAATCGTCGGCATCGTAGGCGGCATCGGCGTTGTCTCCTTTGACTTCCACTCGCTCCATGCTGATCGCCCGGCCGGTGGTTTCATCAATCTCGGCGATCGCGCCGCAGAGGCGAACGTCGTGTGTGGCCACCTCAAACGCATGAGGCATGTTGGTGGTCATGTACTTAATCACCCGGTCCTTTCGCCGCCCGAGCACCGAGTCATAAGGCCCGGTCATGCCCAGGTCACTGATGTAGGCCGATCCTCCTCCTAGTACGCGTCCATCGGCGGTGGGAATGTGCGTGTGCGTGCCGAAGATCATCGACACCCGGCCATCGAGATAATGCCCCATCGCCATCTTTTCGCTGGATGCTTCGGCATGAACGTCGCAAACGCTGACTCGCACACTTGCCGGAAGCGCCTTTATTACCCGGTCGGCGGCAGCGAACGGGTCGTCGCTGGGCAGATTCATGAAGATGCGGCCCAGCAGGCAAAATACCGCCACCTGCACGCCGGAATTTGTGGTGACGACGGTAAACGGCCTGCCTGCGGCCTGCGCGGATAAATTCGCAGGGCGCACGATGCGTTCACTGGTCTGAAGCGTGGGTACGATGTCCTGCCGCTTGTACACGTGATCGCCGAGCGTCACCACGTCGATGCCATAAGACCGGATTTTATTGAACAGGTTCGGCGTAATCCCGCTTCCGCCGGCGATATTTTCGGCGTTGGCAATCACCAAATCGATCTTCTGTTCCCGAACGAGTTGCGGCAGCTTCTGATGCACAACCAGCCGCCCGGGCCGGCCAACGATGTCACCAATAGCAAGAATACGGATAGGCATGAACTGAGGATAACGCAAGGCCGCATGGATTACGAAACCCAACCCGCGGCGGACAATGGCGTATGACGGATGACACGCGGGTTTGTCTCGCTTGCAACCGGTCGGTGATTTTCCTAGACTACATTTCTCCCATGTTCGGGCGAAAACCCCGGGGTGTAGCTCAGCTTGGCTAGAGCGCTTGGTTCGGGACCAAGAGGTCGCAAGTTCAAATCTTGTCACCCCGACTTTCTCCAAAGAGTAGCCCTTCGGCCAACAGGTCGAAGGGCTTTCTCTTTGTGAGACAAAGACTTACGTCGCTCAGGGCGCGGTTCAAACTCACCGACACCAAGATCTCGCGTCGAGCCGGCCAGGTTGATCGCTGCCAATACTCGGCGACCTCTTGCGAAAAATCGAAAACTGCCACGGCCGTCGCGCTGTCCCCGGGGCCAACCTTTGTGACCCGCTCCAGCGCCTCGTTGACCAGGGACAATTCGCGTTTGAGCTCCTCGGACTTCTTCTGCAATGTCCCCTCGTCCACGGTGCCGCCCAGGTAGGCGTTGAGCAAACGGTCGAGCATTCCCTGTAGTTCCGACTGGCGTCTGGCCAACGTCGTCCGCTGGCGATTTTGGTGATCGTTGAGGTTATCGCACGAGGCGTTGAGCGTCGAACGGACGACCTGGCGGATGTCCGCGCGTTTGATCTGGAGCGTCTGGAGATCGCGGAGAATGGCGGCGTCCACGTCCTCGTGCCGCCAGCGCACTTTAGGATGGCCGGCAGGTTTGTGGTTGTTGCCGCACCGATAGTAGATGTGCTCGTTGATCGCGCCGTTGGCGAGTTTGCGGCGGATACGCTCGCCGGTGATGGCGAAGCCGCAATGGGCGCAACGTAGGATGCCGCCAGCCAGCGATGTATCCGCCGAACGTCCGCGGCGATTCTTGCCGCTGAGGATGTCCTGGCAGGTCTGGAAGAGCTCGCGGCTGATCAGCGCTTGGAACTTACCGGGATAGGTTTGGCCACGGCGGACGATCTCGCCCACATAGAAGCGGTTATTCAGAATGTAGGAGAGCGCCGTGCGGTGGAAACGCGGCTGGCTGGGCTGGTAGATGTACCCTTCGCGGGCCAGCAGGTCGGCCAGTTCCTTGAAGGTCACGTTGCCCCGCGCGTAGACCTCGAAGATGCGAATGACGGCCTTGGACTTTTCCGGGTGCGGGATAACGGGGCACTCGCGATCATCGACGTTCATGTACCCATAGGGCGCCCCGCCGGTCGGCCAACCTTGGCGGACCTTCTCATCCATCCCCTTGAGCACCTCGCTCCGCAGGTTGTCGCTGTAGTATTGAGCGACGGCGGCCATCACGTTGAATGAGAGGGCGCCGGCGGCGCCGGGGCCGAACTGGTTATCGACGAAGGCCAGCTGCACGCCGCAACTATCCTCGAGTTCCTGGAGGCGCACGGCATCCCGCATGTTCCGGCACACGCGGTCGAGCTTATGGCTCAGGATCGCCTTGATGTTCTCGCGTTTAGCGTTGGCCTTCACCCACTTGAACATCTCGTTGAAGACGAGCCGCTCGGCGCCGCGTTTGGCGGACTCGGCGACGACGAACTCGCGAACGACGGTCCACCCCGTATTCTGCGCCCGATCGCGCGCCGCTCGGAGTTGAGCGTCGAGGGAGTAGCCTTCACGTTGTTCGCGGGAGGAGACTCGAGCCCAGACGATGACATTCATGGCTTGACCGTCCTTTCGCGCTTGGCCCGCAAGACCGCCTCGGCGAAGCGGTGGAGGTTCATGATGATCTCCACGGCCTCGTCCTCGCTGATGCTTCGCCCGTAGGCCTTGGACCACACGCGACGGTTCTCCGCGATCAGTTCATCGGTGATCCAAGCCTGGGCCAGCGGGCGGCTGGGGGCCGGCTGCGTCACTTGGCCATGTTCCTCTTGTGGGAAAGTTAATCCAGTCGATTCTGGCCGCTTGGCCATAATCAATTCTCCTTGGAAAACAGCCTCAATTCGCCTTGACTTCAGCGGCCCATCCACCCCTCCAGACCCATGGCCTGGAAGCGGGTACGAATGTCGCCCACCACGCGGCGGACGGCGTGCCAGGTGCAGCCCAGGTCTTGAGCGATCTGCGACATCGAACGTCCCTCGCCCAGGGCGGTGCAGATCGCCCGCTCACGCGGCGGGAGCGCCGCGACGGCCAGTTGCACGTCGAGCACCAGTTCTTGGGGCTCGTGGCAGATGGCCGCCCTCGGCATCTGGGCGTGCCCGGATTTCCGGGAAAGGGGCTGATAGGGCATAATGTGGGGGTTGGGCGGCCTGGAGGCCGGCGTTTTTTGGAGATAGGTCATGGAACGACTATTGGTAGTGGACAAGCGGGAGTATGCGTTGCGGATGCAGGTGGAGTGCCGGCG
>JBBRTW010000558.1:0-4013 GCA_038244055.1 Tepidisphaerales bacterium
CGCGCGCTAGGCCACCGGCTACCGCGGCGACTTCGGGGGCCCCAACGGCTATACACCCTTGTATTTCCGCGCTTGGTTCGTGGTCATTCTGGGCGGGCGGGGGTGGACGTTGGTGGCGCGGCACACCCCGCCGCCCATCGGCCGGGTGCTCATGGCCCGCGGCCGCGATGCCACCGATGTCGCCCTGACCACCGCCTTTGGCGTGGCCGAGCTCAAGCAGTTCACGGTCTGGACGGATGAAGTGCCGGGCTGAACGGCTTGGCGGGTCACAAAGCAGCCGACCGTTCCAGCCCCTTCTTCAAATCAAGATGGAACTTTTCTCTCGCCGGTGACTCCAATAGACATTAGTCTATATTAGCGCAATGCGCAGAACAGCGGCCTCTGCGATTGGTTTAACGGAGTCACTCACCATGATGCCAGCGCTCAATGCCCGATCGTCAAAGTTGCTCCCTCGGATCGCGATTCTTACCCTCGCGCTGATTGCGCCGACCTGGGCGCAGCGCGCGGCCGCGGATGATCGTGCCACGCCACCTCCCGAACTTCCTACCGGCCAACAATTGGTCGGCCCGGACATTGTGATCGATCACGTGTTGACGGGTCTGTGCACTCGCATCCGCGTTGACGAGGTCCGCTTCGGCGGACTGCAAATCGAGGCCGGCGGTCGCGCTGCTCTTTTGCGCGAACTGCCGGCCGAGCCCGCCGTTCCCCTTCCGCCTGATGCGCAGAAAGTCTTCGACCAGTATCAGCAGGAGCAGAACGCTGCCCGGCAGAAGTACGAGCAGCAGCACGCCCAGGCGACGGACGCGGTGGTGAAGCAACTCGAAGCGATGCAACTGGAGTATGTGAAGGCCGGCAAACTCGAAGATGCGCTGGCGGTTCGCAACCAGATTCAATTCCTGCAGGCCCGCGCCGCCGAGGCAAACGCCGTCGCGCAGGCCGACAAAACCCCCAACATCGCGGCCTTTCGCGGGCATGCCGGCAAGACGCTCACCTTCGAAGTGACCGGCAGCATCAATGGCCCGCTCTGGGGAAGCGGCGTCTACACCGATGATTCATCGCCCGCCGTCGCGGCCGTCCATGCCGGCATTGTCCAGCCGGGCCAGAAGGCGATGGTCCGGGTCACGGTGCAGGATGGTTTGCCGGCGTTTCAAGGCTCAACCGCCAATGGCGTGACCAGCCAGGCCTTTGGTCCGTGGGAGGGCGCTTACAAGATCGAGCGCGCCCCGGCCGGTGCCGCCCAGCCCGCCGTGCCCGCTCTACCCGCGCAGCCTGTCAATCTGCCCGGCAATCCGCCGGTTTTTGATCTAACGCCCACCAATCCACCCGCCACCCATGTTGCCCCGGCTGACAACAAAACCCTCGTCCCGCCTCCCGGCGCGAACCCCGCGCCCGCGCCCGCTGCCAAGCCCCTGGCCGACCCGGGCAATCTCCGCTGCTGCCGCGAGTTCATCGGCCAGTCCTTCGACTTCGAAGTCACCGGCTCGATCGAGGGCAGAATCTGGGGCGTCGGCATCTATACCGAAGATTCACCGCTGGCCACCGCCGCGGTCCATGCCGGGGCGCTTCAGCCGGGAGAGAAGGGGATCGTTCATGTCGCCATCCTTCGGCCGGCCGAGAAATACGCAGGGTCGGCCCAGAATGGCGTGACCAGCCTCGCCTATGGGCAGGTGGGCGAGTGCGCTTATCAAATCGACGTGCCGCAGAACCATATCACGCCGGCCGGACTCCGGCAGCAGGCGCTGCAGCGGGCTACGGTTTCCCAGTTGCGCGATCTCATCCCCGGCCCACACCCCGAGGGGAGCAGTTTCGATGTTGAAATCCTCGGCGGGACCGAGGGCACCGTCTGGGGCGATGGCGTTTACACGGATGATTCGAACCTCGCGGCGGCGGCCGTGCACGCCGGCGTGATCGGCGAAGGCGAGCGCGGCAAGGTGAAAGTCACGCTCCTGCCGGGCCAAGAGAATTACACCGGCGGAAACAAGAATGGCGTGACCACTCAGAACTATGGCCGCTGGGCGGGGAGTTTCAAGGTGGAGCGGGCCGCCAGGGACAAACCGGCCGGTGAGGCGATAGCGCCCAGGGCGGCACCGTAGGGGGGCGCAGCTTCACCCCCGCCTACTTCGGCGATTTTCTTGCCGGCTCCTCCAGCGGCACCAATGCCTTGGGGCTGCTGCGATCGCTGGTATCCACGGGTTTCGCGCTGGCCGCCGCCTTGAGCCATTCGCCAGGATCGATCTGCTCCAGAATCAGATGCGCCGATTTGCGAATCTCGTCGCTCTTCGATGATTTCTCGGCTTCCGTGAGCAGCCGAATCGCGATCGGCCCGGCCATCATCAATGATTTCCGCGCCTCCTCGCGCGTCTTGAAATCCTCGGCGTCCAGTTGCTTGATCAAGGCCTCGATTCGCTGGGTCAGCACCGGCTCGGCCTCGAGATTCGGATGGAAGGCAACGCCTACCCGCGCGATCTTCCCGGCCGGTTTGGGCGTGATCTCCAGCGGCAGCATCTTGTCGTACTCCGCCTGCGGGAGCACATAGAACGCCACGATGCCCGCGTTCTCGAAGAATCCCTTGTGCCAGACATTCACCATCGCCTGAACTTCGGGCTCGAACAATCCCGCCTCCACCAGGGCCTGGCGCACTTCGCTTTCGATGGCTTTCATCTCATCGCCCATCTTGATGAACTTAAGCTCAACCCGCCGCTTTTCCCCGGGCTGAAGCGAAACTGAAGCGACGCCGATGCGAATGATCGGCGATCCCAGGCGATCTTTGGTCATCGGGTCGTTCGGATCGGGCACCTGCCGCCGGTCGATGACCCACATTTTCGCGATCGCGAAGGCCGCCTTGTTCTCCAGCGTGATCGAGTCCTTATCCGCCTCCGGGCATCGCAGATAATCCGGCGTCTGAACCAGTCCATCGTAGTAGATGAACCGCTCGGTCTCCGTCCCGCGCGTCTCCCACGGCGGCCCCCCGCGCACGCCATGTCCCCCGGCCACGCTCACCAGCGAAGCCTCTTTCACGCGCGACTCCGCGATCCACGAATTCTCCATCGCCTCGCTGATCTGCGACTTGATCAACTGCACGGAATCGCCCGATTGCTCGGGATTCGGAATCACATCTCCGAGCCAGGCATGCCAGGTGAGTTGATCGAAGCGCGGCACCGCGTTGGCCGGGCCGCTCGGCCCGCCGCCCCGATTGATGGGTTTGGCGGCGCAGGGCCACCAGACCACCGGCGCGCCGCCGCCGACGAATTTCACCTTCACCTCAACACCCAGCGCCGGCCGGCCGGCATAGAAATTGATCACCGGCTTGTCCCACATTGCCGGCGACCACTTGAGCCGCTGCGTGGGAAACTGGCGATAGAAAAATTCCGGCAGCGCCCCCCACTCCGCCCGGCGGTTGAGATTGGCGAATTTTACATCGTTGAACACCGTGAACACTCCCCACTCGTGGACCGCCAGATCCTTCTCCGCCATCGCCACGATCTCAAAAGTCGCCGGGTTGGAAACGAGCTCCCCCGCGAAGACGAGCTTCTTTTGCTCCGGTGTCGGCTCTTCAAAAATCTTTTCCACCGCATTGTTCCCGTTGACCACCGCCGAGCGCGAGCCGACTTCATAGCGGTCCGGCAGTTTCCGCGCGCTCATCCGGTACGAAAGCGTGTATTTCCCCGGCTTACTCAGGGCCGTCTGCCAGGATTCGTTGGCATGAAAATAATCGCGCAGGTTGGTCACATCGCAGCGCCGCGTATCCCCCGGTTTCATCGCCGTAAACCCCGAGGGTGCATACCCCGTCTCCGCGCCGATCGTCTGCCGAATCGCCTTCCCATCCGGGCCGGTAAGCGAAAGCTTGATGAACTTGCTGAAGACGGGGTTGAGCGTGTACGGATTCGTCAGGTAAATATCGTGGTCGCTGACATTCTTGACCTGAATGACCAGCCCCATCGCCTGTCCCGCCACGAAATCCTTGTCGATGATGATCCGGCAGGCCAGCCCGTTGACCGCCTCGCCATAGGGCA
>JBBRTW010000559.1:0-4011 GCA_038244055.1 Tepidisphaerales bacterium
GACAGATCAATGGGAACGCGCACGCATCGTAACGGGCGAGATCGCGTATTCAACGACGCTTCCTTTTAGCGTAATGAAGATAAGGCGGCCAAAACCTCCGTGTCAATAATCGGGCCCCGGCGAATCAGGATCAAGGGGCTATCATGGGTCCATCACCGGACCATGTGGGGCGATCGCCGCCGGCTGCACCGGTAGCTGCACTTCTCCGATCCGCAGAAACGGCGGTACGAACGGACTGTTGTAACCCAGGAATCGCGGCGGGCCGGCCACTTCATATCGGCCGGGATTTGTAGAAAGCCACTCGCGGAGCAATGCGATTCCTTTCTCGAAGCTCGCCTCATACCCGCCGCGCAGCGTCACGGACAGAACCGTGCGGGGCGGCAGATCGATGACTTTAACGCCGCCGTCCTCCCCGGTCTGCCCTAAATGCGGATCCCCATACATGAAAGCCATGGCAATCGGCTGATCCTTTCCTCCAGCGGCGTCCGCCGCGTACGTCATCTCCACCGGGGCGGTCATGGAGATGTCGTTCTTCTTGATGTGCTGGAACAGCGGCTTGAACATCGCGCCCGACGCATCGGCCGTGCCCGCCGATGCGGCGGTTCGGGCGGCGCGGTAGGCCGGATACTCCTTCAAAATGATCTCGCCCACCGGGCCTGGAGGCGGAAATCCCAGAGGCAACCCCGCCTCACGGAACATGTAAGGCGCTTGTGTCTCCTTCGCCGACAACGCGTCATTACTGGAGTTCACCCCCATGCCGGGAGTGCCGGCGGGGCGCGATACACAGGACGCCGCGCCCAGCAGAAGGGCGAGCAGGCATAGCACGGATACATACAGCATCATCTTCATCGGTTGCCTCGAAATCGGGCGGCACGGCCCATGGGTTTGTCTACGTCCGCATAAGGAAACAGGCACCGCCCCGGTTCGCGCCCTCCAGTGGGACGGGCGCGAATCCGAGGCGGTGCGAACACCGAACAATTCCGGGGAAGTTACGGAATCATGACCGAGTCAATGACGTGGATGACGCCATTGGTCGCGGCGATATCGGCCTTGATCACGTTGGCGCCGCCGATCGACACCTTACTGTCTTTGATCGACGCCACCAGTTCCTTGCCCTGCACCGACTTGAAGGACCCGCCATCCTTGACATCGGCGGCCATCACCCTGGCGGGTACGACGTGGTACGTCAGCACGGCGATCAGCTTGGCCTTGTTCTCAGGCTTGAGCAGGTCTTCCACCGTGCCCTTGGGCAGCTTGGCAAACGCCTCGTCCGTGGGAGCGAAAACGGTGAAGGGACCACTGCCCTTAAGCGTGTCGATCAGGCCGGCCGCGGTGAGGGCGGTCGCCAGGGTCTTGAACTGGCCGGCGGCCACGGCGGTGTCGACAATGTCCTTACCGGCTTGGGCGGCGCCCGCGGTTTCAGCGCGGGCCGAAGCGGGGAGTACAACGCCGGTGGCCGCAGCTGCCAGGCCAAGCACGCCGGACAACGTCAGAAGAGAACGACGAAACATGAAATCTCCTTCCGGCCGTTGGCCGGAGAATTGAGTATCAAACAGCCCGCTCGATGCGTTGCGTCCACACGGACCAATCCGCCGGCGGAGTCAAGAATGCTTGTGGAAACTCAGGCCTTTGCCCGCTGATGGGTGGTCGTGCCGGCGAGGTTCAGCAACTGGTACACGCCTGCAATGCCCACCAGGGTATAGACGATGGCGCTGACGATGGTGGCGCCGAAGATGGCGTTGACCAGGTCGAACTTGGCGATACCCACCAAGCCCCAGTTGAGGGCTCCGACGATGACGAGCACGGCCGCAATAAGATTGATCGCTTTCATGATCGAACTCCTGTTGGTTTGGCCCGTCGGACGGCGTCGTTCGGGCACCTGTGAACGGCCGATCCGGACGGCGTGGGCTTGCGAACACCGCAAAAGTCATCCACATCATCCAAATCAGTCATTTCATCCATACAGTAGACGAGATGGGTTCAGCAGTCAACTGGAATTCCGTTTTTTTTGTTGTACAATTCAGTCATAACCGCCAAACCATTTATGCAAAAGCTTTTAACCACCAAAGATCTCGCCCTCGCCATCGGTGTCAGCGAGTCGTCGCTGCGCCGCTGGACCAACAGTGGGGCCATCGCGACCTCCCGCACGCCCGGCGGCCACCGCCGCATTCCCCTCTCCGAGGCCATTCGATTCATCCGCGACACCCACGCGACCATCCTTAAGCCCGAGATCCTGGGGCTTGCGGATGTTGCGCTGGAATCGGATCCCGGGCACGGCGCACAAGCCGCCCAGAGCCTGTACGCCGCCTTGGCCGATGGCGACGCAGAGCGGGCGCGCGGGCAGATTGTCTCGCTGTACCTGGGCGGAACGAGCGTGGCGGGCCTCTGCGACGGGCCGATTTGCCTGGCGATGCAGCGGATCGGGGAATTATGGCACCAAGACTGCCAGGGCATCCTCGTGGAGCACCGGGCGACGGATGTCTGCATCGGGGCGATCAGCGCGATCCGCCAGATGCTGCCCGAAACTCCCAAGGACGCGCCGCTGGCGATGGGTGCAACGCCCCCGGACGATCCGTACCTGCTCCCCAGCGCCATGGCAGCATCGGTGCTGGTTGAGGCGGGGTGGCGCGAGACCAACTTCGGCCCGCAGGTGCCGCTGGATCTTTTGGCCGATGCGGCCAGGGTTCGGGGCGCAAGCCTGGTGTGGCTGTCGATCAGTTCCGTCGACGATGCGGCCAAACTCCGCAAGGGAGTCCGGAAACTCGCGTATCAGCTATCCGGGATCGCTGTTTCCCTCGCGATCGGTGGACGCGCCGCCGGGGAACTTGCCGCCGCCCGCATACCCAACGTCCAACCCATGCAGTCGATGGCCGAACTGGGCGCCTTTGCACGCGGCGCCCGTCGCTGATCCGGGGCGGGCTGGCAACCCTGAATTCCCAAGCCATGTTGAACGTGGTGCTCAATTGCACGTTCGAAGGCACGGGCAGCATCCATAGTCTTCAGTCGAACTTGGGATCCAGCGCGAGCGCCTCCTCCCTCTGGGACTGCTGCTGCGCCTTATTGCCCGCTTTCTTATTGCCGGCCGAAGACCGGTCCACCGACGGTTCGGCCTCATTTTTTTGTGGCGCCCCGATAGTGCTGCGGCCCTCGGCGATGTAGCGGTGCATGAGGGCAATGAGACGTCCGACGACATCCGGGTTCGCCTCGGCGACGTTCCTGGTTTCGCTCAAGTCGGTTTCCAGGTTGTAAAGTTCGCGTTTGCCATTGTTGAGGAAGATCAGTTTCCAAGGGCCCTGACGGATGGCGAGATCGCGGTTGGGCGCTTGATGAAGGGTCGCCTCGCGCACCGGTCCCTTCGCGGCGCCGAGCAGGTCGGGCAGGATGCTCACGCTATCCTCACCCGCGTTGGCGGGAAGCTTCGCGCCGACAATTTCCGCGCAGGTGGCCATGAGGTCGTTGAGGCAGATGGTGTCGTCGCACACCGTGCCCGCTTTGATCTTGCCCGGCCAGCGCGCGATGAATGGCTCGCGGTGTCCGCCCTCGTAGATGCTGGTCTTCGCGCCGCGCAGTGGCGCATACGGGCGGCCGGCGGCACCGTTGTCGCTGCTGACCATGATGAGGGTGTTGCCGGCGAGCTTGTTTCGTCCGAGCGCCTCAAGCACCTGGCCGAGCACCCAGTCGCCTTGGTACAGCCAGTCGCCGTATTTGCTCTCTTTGCCCTTGGTTTCGCTTTTGCCGATGAACTCCGGTGCCGGCGCGATCGGCGTGTGGGGCGGGCAGAGGGGCAGGTAAAGGAAGAAGGGCTTCTCCTTCCGAGCGGGATTATCGAGGAACTCCACGACCTTCTTCGCCAGCCGCGGCTGGGTATCCGCTTCCGCGACGTTCGCCTCGACCTTGTCCTGCTCGATGACCGTCCCGATGTTGCGCGCGTGGGTGTAGCCGTAGAAGTAATCGAAGCCGGAGGCGTTGGGACTCGTCACGAGATTTGTGCCGATGGGGATGGTCTTATTA
>JBBRTW010000560.1:0-4005 GCA_038244055.1 Tepidisphaerales bacterium
AGAAATGAAGGAGATCCCTCAGGATAAGCTCCTGGCCCTGCTCGAAAGGAACTTCAGCAACGGCCCCTCGTTCTTCAGCTACCGCGCTGGCAGCCGCCGCTTCTACTACCTCACCCCCATCCAGAACACCGGCGTGACCCCCAAAATGCTCCGCGACAAAATGGAAGACTTCTTCAAAGACATTCAGGACACCGAAGCCCTCTGGAGCGTCAAGAAGTGGACCAAACCGGCCGAAGGAGCGGTGACGGCGAAGTAATGATTCGTTGAACTGAGTTTTCGAGGCTCGCCGGATTCGAAAGAATCCGGCGAGCCTTTTTACGTGGCACGGGCATCTTGCCCGTGTGACCATGCATCGTAAACTGGGAAGCCATCGTTGTTGCCAATCAAGCACTCAACATGGGCAGGATGCCCATGCTACATCAATTCCCATATCAGAAACGCCGCCTCTCTCTTGTGGCATACCACCCTTAAAGTGGATAATCCCCCCATGCTCCGCCCCACCCGCCTGCTAACGATCTTCTTCACCCTTCTCGTCCTCGCCTCCCCATCCCGCGCCGCCGATGCGCCTCCGGCGGCCGACCCCGACGAAATCGTCTCCTCCATGACCGTCCCCGAAGGTTTGGAAGTCACGGTCTGGGCCCGCTCGCCTCTTTTCTTCAACCCCACCCGCATCGATTGCGATGAGCGCGGGCGCATCTGGGTGGCCGAGGCGGTCGACTATCGCGGATTCAACACCCGCAAAGGAAAACTCGCGCCGGTTTGGCATGAAGAGGGAGACCGCATCATGATCCTCGAAGACACCGATGGCGATGGGAAGGCCGATGCCTCCAAAATCTTCGTACAGGATAAGGACCTGGTCGCGCCGCTGGGCGTGGCGGTGATCGGCGATAAAGTCGTCGTCTCCTGTTCACCCAATTTGATCGTCTACACGCGCGATATGAAGACCGATGCGGTTTTGAAAAAGGAGTTTCTGCTCACCGGATTCGGCGGGTTCGATCACGATCACTCGCTCCATAAAGTCCAGGCCGGGCCCGATGGGAAATGGTATTTCAACACCGGCAACGCCGGCCCGCACATCGTCAAGGACAAGTCCGGCTGGGAACTGCGCAGCGGCTCCTGGTACACGGGTGGCACACCCTACAACAAGACCAACACGCCGGGCCTGAAAAGCGATGATGGGCGGGTTTGGAGCGGCGGCCTCATCCTCTGCGTCAATCCCGATGGCACCGGCCTGACCGTCCTGGGCCAGGGCCACCGCAACCCCTACGGCACCTGCATCGATTCCTTCGGCGATATGTGGGGCGATGACAACGATGACACCCAATCCTGCCGAACCACCTGGCTCATGAAATACGCCGACCTGGGATACAGCTCCAAGGACGGCACGCGCTCCTGGCAGGCCGACAAACGCCCCGGCCAATCCATCCCCACCGCCCACTGGCGTCAGGAAGACCCCGGCGTCATCCCCAGCGGCCACGTCTACGGCAATGGCTCGCCCACCGGCATCTGCTACTACGAAGGCGGCGCGCTGGGCGACAAATATGCCGGCGGATTGCTGCTGGAATGCGAGGCGGGGCAGAATGTCGTCTGGGGATATTTGCGCAAACCCAAAGGCGCGGGATTCGAAATGGAAGCATTCCCCTTCCTGCGCTCGACCGCCAATCAGGACCCAAATTACGTCTGGAACAAGAAGGAAGAAGACCGCCGCAAATGGTTCCGCCCCAGCGATGTGATCGTCGGCACCGATGGCTGCATCTACGTCTGCGACTGGTTCGATCAGATCGTCGGGGGGCATCAGATGCAGGACCCGGCGGGGAAGGGGTTTATTTATCGGATTGGGCCCAAGGGGTTTAAGGCGGGGGCGCCGAAGTACAAAGCCAGCACAATCGCCGGCGCGATCGAATTGCTGAAAAGCCCGGCGGTTAATGTGCGGGAGGTCGGCAGAGCGCGGCTCGCGGCCACTCAGGGCGCCCAGCGAGAGCAGGCCAAGCTGGCCATCCACAAAATGTGGGACGATGGTACGAGTCGCTTCGAGATTGCGCGGGCGGCATGGCTCATGGCTGAATTCGGGCAGACGGATGACATGGTCTTCCCTCTAAAATCCCTGTCAGATTGGGAGCGGCGCGTGGTGGCGTTTCGGGCGGTTTGGCCGGTGGTAAAGAATCCGCGCAATGTTGCGATTTTCGCCAGCGCCAGCGTTCCTCCCCTGGCGCGCGAAGTCGCGCTGGCCGTGCGGGATTGGCCCATCGAAAATTCGGCCGACATCCTCACCAACATCGCCATGGATTATGACGGCAAAGACCGCTGGTACCTCGAAGCCCTCGGCACCGGCTGCGAAGGGAAGGAAGAGGCGATGTACGCCATTCTCCTGGGCAAGCTTGGCAATCGGCCGCTCAAATGGTCCGATGCCTTCGCCGACATCGCCTGGAGATTGCATCCGGTGACCAGCGTGATGGCGCATCGCGATCGGGCGCTGTCGGCGGAGATTTCAGTGGAGCGCCGCCATCAGGCGATCGACGCCATCGCCTTTATCAATGACAACCTGGCGGCCAGCGCGATGAATGAGATCGCCAGCAAAGGCCCCGAAGACCTGCGCACTTACGCCCAGTGGTGGCTCGATAACCGCGCGGCCAATGACTGGAAGGATTACGGAATCAAGACCTCCGGCGCTGTCGCAGGCAAGGGCGGCAAAGGCGGTAAGGGCGGACTGGCCGCCGAAACCGGCGTCGAGCTATTCGCTTCTCCCGTTCTGAAAAAAGGCGGCGTCGATATCGATGTCGATATCACCGATGCCAAACAGCTCATCCTCATCGCCGATGATGGCGGCGATGGCGTCTCCTCAGACTGGGCCGACTGGGTCAATGGCGTGCTCATCGGCCCGGCCGGCCAGACCAAGCTCACCGACCTCAAATGGGAATCCGCCGCCAACGGCTGGCTCACCATCCAGATCAACAAGAACGTCAAGGAAATGCCCCTCCGCATCGACGGCGTGACTTACGAAAACGGCATCGGCGGGCACGCCAAAATGCGCCTGGTCTACGACATCGCCGACAAAGGCTTCACCCGTTTCAAGTGCCGCGCCGGCGTCGATAACGGCGGGCCGGACCTCGGCGGCTCGGACTATAAGGGGGGCACTGCCTCGGTCCGTTTCCACGTTTACATCGATGGCCCTTCTCCGCGCGATAAGGCCATGGCCCTCCGCAAAAAACTCCTCGACCCGCTTCTCAAACCGGCCGAGCGCGAGTCGGCCGCCATCGCCATGGCCACCAGCGCCGAGGGCGGGAAAATTCTCCTGAACATGGCCGAGGAAAAAACGCTCCCCGATTCCCTCAAATCCGCCGTCGCCGTCAATATCGGCCGCAACCCCGACCTCGCCGTCCGCGCCATGGCCGGAAACTACTTCCCCCGCGCCACGCCCACCGGCCAGCCCTACCCAAGCCTCGATGAACTCATGAAACTCAGCGGCGACCCGGCGCACGGCAAGACCGTCTATCTCACGCAAACCGCGACCTGCACCGCCTGCCACCGCATCGGCGACCAGGGCCGCGATGTCGGCCCGGATCTCACCAAGATCGGCGCGAAATACGACCGCCGGGCGATGTTCGATCAAATCCTCAACCCCTCGGCCAGCATCCTCTCGGGCTACGAAGCCTACCTGATCGAAACCAAAGATGGCGATTCCTTCACCGGCTTCATCGTCGCCGATGGCGAAACGCTCATCCTCAAAGACACGCTAGGCCAGCAGCAATCGATCCCCAAGAAAGACATCGCCAGCCGCCGACAGTTGGAATTGTCGATCATGCCCAACGATGTCGCCCTTGGATTAAAGCCACAGGAGCTGGCGGATTTGGTATCGTATCTGGAAGCGCAGAAATGATGTCTGGTTCCCTCTCCTGTACTCGGGAGAGGGTTAGGGTGAGGGTCTTCAAAGGGTTGCAAGATTGCCCTGCATTTCGCCCAAAAGACCCTCACCCCCGCCCTCTCCCGAGTACAGGAGAGGGAGTC
>JBBRTW010000561.1:0-3985 GCA_038244055.1 Tepidisphaerales bacterium
AGCGCTGATTGTTCCATTTGAGGAACATCTTGAAATTGCCGGCCGCGAACCCATCGTAGTCAAAATCGCATCCCGTCATCTTCGGCGAGCATTCCCAGGCATAGCTTGCCGGCGAGCCGTCCTTGGTGAGTTCATTGCCGATGAATAGGTTATTGCGCATGACCAGATTGCTCGCGGGCTCATTGGTGTAGACAAGCATCGGCGGGCCTTTTTTCACCACCGTGTTGTGATAAAAGAGCGCGCCGCTGGGGCTGTTGTGAATCTTGAATGGCTCCATCACCACGTTGTAAAGCGCGTTGTTGAAGATGTAGACCGGCCCGCCAAACACCGGCTGAACGCTGATCCCCTGGTAGATGTTGGTGAAGCGATTATTGAAGCAGCGCGTGTTCCGCTGCGAATAATCCATCTCGCATCCATCATCCGTGCATTCGGAGCAGTCGTTGTTGTGGAAGTCGATCGCTTCGCAGCGCGGCGAGTTGAATGTGTCCATCGCATCGGCGAACCCGCGAATGCGATTGTAGCAGATGACGTGACCGGCCCCGGTGATCTGAATTCCGCGCGCGTTCTCAATCCCCTTGGTGCGCGGCCAGGTGGAAGGCCCTTCGATCACATTATCGGAAATGAAAAAGTCGTCGCAAATGGCCTTCGTATCGCGCGTGGCGGCGATTCCATATTCCACCAGGGTCATGTGGCAGCGGCGCACGACAATCCTCGCCGAGTCGTGGGCCACGATCGCGTAGTCCGCGTTGCGCAGGGTCAGCCCTTCGAACCAGACATCGTGAATGCCCGACGCCGAGATCATGCGGGCGCAGCGCGTCCCGGCCTTATTGACGGTTGCGGCGGTAAATTTCGCCCCGTCGAGAATCACCTCGCCATAGCCGGCCGCGCGGAGGATGATCGGCTTGCCCGGTTGCCCGCTCTTGCTCACCTCGACCGTGCCTTCATAGATGCCGGCGTGAATTGAAACGATGCTGTTCGGCCCGGCCAGTTTCAACCCGGCCGCGATCCCTTTGGCTGGATCAGCGGCCGATCCCGCGCCGCCGCCATTGCCGGGAATGACATGAATCACCGCCGCATCGGCCGGGGCAACCGGCTCACCGCGCGTGCGCGCGGAAAGAGTCTGCGTCGCCGATCCGCCATCGGGATCCGCCAACGTCAGCTTGAGCTCATAAGCCGCATCGGCATCGAGGAGCACAAAACTGCCGGCCAGCAGCGTCGCATCGCCGGGCAGATCGAGCATCGATTTATATTTTTCAGGCACATGCTTCCCCTTTTCAATTCGGAAGAAGGGCGCGCCCGCCCGCCATGCCGATTCGCCCGCCTTGCGAATCTCCGTCGTGACCATCGCATTGGCGTTGTCGTCCCCGCGAATGATCCAGTAAGCCCCCAGCGACCGCAGCGTCGGCCGTTCCAGCACCGGCGGCGCAACCGGCGTCGAAGCCTTTTCGGCGAATGCGGGATGAACCACAAAGGACACTAGGAACACAAATAAAAGACTGGCCTGATATCGAACATTCAGCATTTTTCCTCGTCCGTCTGCATTAACTCGTGAATACTTCGCCACCCCTCTGGAAGTATTCACTCTACCCGCCCGCCGCCGTTAAGTTGCACCTGGCCCCGCCATATATCGGTCATCGTAAAACCCCGCCTCTTCATCGATCGCGCGCAGGGCCAGGCGCGTTTCGCGAACGAGCATCGCCCCGCCGACAATCAATCCGAGCAGCCCGGCCGCGCCAGTGATGAGAGCGGTGATGAGAATCGGCTGGAGGATCGTCGAGTGATCCGTCGAGGCCACAATTGCGCCCAGTAGGGAAGTAAGGCTCCCGGCCGCGAAACAGCCGATGGCGAAGTAGAACGCCGACAGCGCCCGCACCAGAAGCCTCGCGCGAAGTTGCACGTTGATCAGCAACCCGCGCCAGAGGGCCGTCTCATCCGCCTTGGCCTCCTTCGCCTCCAGGTATTTGATAAGCACACGCGCGCGGTCCACATTCCGCGCAAAACGGTTGCTCGTGCCCAGGGCCAGCACTGACGAGGCATTGGTGAGGATCGCCGGCGCGGCGATGAAAGTCAGAATCGCGAAAGGGTTCTGCTCGATGGCCATGGCTATTTTACCGAGTTGGCGCGCTTGTCGATGATCGCGCCATCGGGCTGCACCGTGAACGGGCAACTGACGCACTGGCCGTTGGCGGTGGCCGCGCTGCCGGCATGGGCCTCGGAGGCGGCGGGAATCGCCACGCCCGGCTCGCCGCTGCGAATGGTCCCGCGGCAGCTTTCACAGGACAGGTCGTTGGTCAGACAATGCTGGGCGCGCTTGTTGAGCAGATCGAGGATCAGATCATCCACCCCCAGGGGCATGGTGATGTGGTAGCGCGTCCCCGGATGATTCGCGGCAGCCTCGGCCGCCAGGCGCGGGATGTCGCTGGTCCAATGCTTTCCCGGGCCAAGGAAAAACGGGCAGACCACAATCCGCGTTGCCCCGCGCTGGGCGCAGCGGTGATACGCGGTCGCGATCGAAGGCTCGCAAATCTCCATGTGCGCCGGCTCGACCACCTCGTAAGTCTGCGCGAAACGCTTCGCGAAAAGCGCAGCCACTTCCTCGAGCATCTGATTGGATTCGACGCGCCGCGAGCCGTGATCGACGATGATAATGCCGTGTTTCATGTGAGGTGAGCATGTTAGCCTGAAACATGAAGACATGAAACATGGTGGGGTGAAACATGAAACTTGAAGAAGCGTCATCACGCGGATCGGCGCGAGTTATTTTAGCCGCTCGGCTTGCCGAGCGCGTCGGGCGACATCAATGCAAGCAGCGCTCTCTCCCATTCAATAATCCCGTCGGCAGAAAATCCACGCCGATAGTCCAAGAAGCACCCCCTCAAACGCCAATGAACTGCCGATGATCCAACCCACCGTCCGCGTCGATACGATCTCATTCACCTTTTCCAGAACCTCCATGTCATCGATTTTTACTTCGGTTCGATCCTTCAGTCCGGAGAAAAATCCGCGCGCTGCCCGCCGGGCATCGCGTTCCTTCAAGCGCTCCTCCTTCGCGGATTCGCTCTCGATGTGCATCCACCGAAACAGAATCTGGCTGGTCTCGGTTGTCTTGGGCAGCACCGATTTAATCGAATAAAGAATTGAATGCGCCGTTTTTGCTCCCTGCCGGCCCGGATCAGATGCGGCTCGTTTCGCTTCATAGGCCGCCCGATCCTGGCGAACCTTTTCCAGTCGCTTGACCGAGTCCGCGTCCCCCGTCGCCGCCTTCGTTTGCAGCGTCGGGATTTGATCGTCGAAGAACTTGAACTGGTGCTGATAGGCTTGCGTCTCGATATTGCCGGCCACTTCGCCCAATAGCGTCAATGATTCGGCAAAATGGACGCCAAATACACCCAGCCAGCAAAGCAGTGTGAGCAGAATGCTCGCGATCGTCGATCGCGTCAGTAGCCCAAGTAGCACGCAGATGCTGAAGAGGTAGCTGAACACCAGCAAGGTCACCGGAATTGCGTAAAAAATCCGCAGATCCCACGCGTGCCCTTTGATCCCCACCAGAAAGATGCACCCGACGCAGAATACGAAAACCTGAAGCGCTACGAACATCAGGCCGGTCAGGTATTTGGTGATGAACAGCCGCAATCGCGACATCGGCTTGGAAAGGTAGAGATCGATCGAACCGCCCGCCGTGAAATCGGGAAAGATTCCCCCCACCGACACGATGGCCAGGATGATCGCGAAAAAGTTCAGCCACCAATCCACTCCAAAGGCGCTGAACAGGAACTTGAAGAACATTTCCGGCGGAATGAAAGAGGTATTGAACGCGCTGGTCACCTCATAGCCGAAAATCGTCCACCCCCGTTCATTGATCCCGACGAAAAAGAAGAGCCCCACCACCAACCCCGACAAAATCATCACGATCCAGAACATCTTCTTCGAATTCAATTCCCGATACGCATCCAGGAACAGCGCCGCCGTCTGCCGTAGGATCGCC
>JBBRTW010000562.1:0-3968 GCA_038244055.1 Tepidisphaerales bacterium
ATTGTCGGAGGGGGAATTCGAGGAATTACAGGCGCGGGCTTCGGTTTTGAAGAATCTGGAGAAGATCAAGAAGGACGCCGGCAGCGTTCACACCGCGCTGTACGAGGCGGATGGGTCGCTGCTGGAGCGGCTCAAGATGATGTCGGCGATTTTGTCGGAACTGAGCATGGTGGATGCGAATGTCGGGCCGATCGCGCAGGGGGTGAAGGATGCAACGATCGGGCTGGAGGAGTCGGCCTACGATCTGTCGCGGTATCTCGACAAACTGGATCTGGACCCGGCCGAGCTGGTGGAGGTGGAAGACCGGCTGAACACGCTCAATCGCATTCTCAGCAAATACGAGGACACGGTGGAGGCGACACTGGCGTATCGGGCCGATATCGAGAAGAAGATCGGGGAGCTGGAACATGCTTCGGAGGATTTGAGCGCGCTCAATAAGGAGATCGCGCCGCTGACGAAGCAGCTTTCGGAACTGGGCGGGCAATTCTCGGCCAAGCGGCAGGCGGCGGCCAAGGGATTGTTCCCGCAGGTGGAGAAGGCGCTGGTGGAACTGGGGATGGAGAAGGCGAAGTTTTCGATCAGCTTTACGGCGGCGGGGGATCAATCCACAATCCGCAATCCACAGTCCGCAATGCCCACGGCTTCGGGGTTTGATCAGATTGAGTTCCTGGTGCAGACGAATCCGGGCCAGCCGCCGCAGGCGCTGCGGAAGATCGCCTCGGGGGGCGAGATGTCGCGGATCATGCTGGCGCTGAAGGGGATTCTGGCGGCCAGCGATCGGGTGAGCGTGCTGGTGTTCGATGAGATCGATGCGAACGTGGGCGGGCGGTTGGGGGCGGTGATCGGCGCGAAACTGCTGGGGCTGGCGGGGCATCATCAGGTGTTATGCATCACGCATCTGCCGCAGATCGCGTGTTATGCGGATCGGCATCTGACGGTGCGAAAGCAGGTGGCCGGGGGGCAGACGACGACGACGGTGCGGGCGATGGAGGGGGAGGACCGCTTGACGGAGATTGCGGAGATGATCGGCGGGCAGCGGATCACGGAGACGACGCGGGCGCAGGCGCGGGAGCTTCTGGAGGCGGCGGGGGAGGAGAGGGGGAGGGTTATAGATTCCAGCAAGTCGGAGGTGAAGAAGGATGTTCGGGGGAGGAAGAGGGCGGCTTCGTGAGGGCGACGCCACCGGACGCGCTGGGCAAGCCCAGCGGCTAAAATAACCGGCGCGCTACTGTTTGGGGATGTGATTCAGCGTGTAGTACGCCTCGGGGTGGAGGACTTGCTTGCCTTCTTTATTTTTCACGCCGTCGAAGCGGAGTTCGTGGACGTAGACGGGGCGGAGGTTTTCGATGACGAGTTTTACGCTTTTGTTGTCGGGGGCGACCGTGGCGGATTTGATTCGCAGTTCCTGCATGTCGGTGGGCGGGCAGCCGTAGTTCTGGTGATGTTTGTAGGTCCAGGAGCGGGCGGAGTAGGAGGCGGGGTCGCCGGCCAGTTTGGGGTCTACTTCCTGGGTGAAGGTCGCGGTGAAGCCATCGGGGGCGGCGTGGATTTCGTGGACTTCGAAGGGGAGTTTGCCGGTCCAGGCGAGGCGCTGCAGGCCATACGGTTTGCCGCCGGCGCTGGACCATCCTCGGCCGGTCTGGCCGACGAAGAGGGAGCCATCGTTGCCGAAGAGCAGGCGCATGCAGCCGCACTGGAAGCCGGAGCGGAAGGGGAAGACCGCGCCCTGGTATTCGCCATCCACCTTCTCGAGATAGACGCGGATGACTTGCGAAGTTGATTGATCGCCGACGAAGATTTGATTGGCGAAGGGGCCGAATTTTCCGGCGGTGGGATCGAGGCGCGGCTCACCGTGGGATTTGCCAAGGCGCGGGTAGGGGAACCAGGCGGCCGGGGGAGTGAGCTGGGGGATTTTGGCGACGGCCTCGGGCCAGAGCATGGGGGTCTTGGGGATTTCCGGGGCTTTCATCGGCGAGCGCGGGTCGGAGCAGGAGAGGACACCCGTTTCCTGGCCATGGAAGGAGCCGGGTTTGAGGTGGGCGAGCTTGCAGGCGGGGACCCAATCGCCCTGGTTGTCGGTGTAGAAGATTTCGCCATCGGTGAGGCGGCCGATGCCGGCCGGGGAGCGCAGGCCGCAACAGATGGGGGTCATCTTGCCGGTGAGGTGGTCGACCTTAACGGCCCAGCCGCGCCAGAGGGCTTTGCCTTCCTGGCCGCCGCCGAAGGGGCGGTTGAGGGTGATCCAGAAATCGCCCTTGCCATCGATGACCGGGCCGAAGGCGAATTCGTGGTAACTGCCACTGATCTCCCAGTCGTTGCAGAACATCTCGATCTGATCGAGCCGGCCATCGCCATCGAGATCTTTCATGCGGGTGAGCTCGCCGCGCTGGGCGGCGTAGATCCACGGGGGCTTGCCGGAGCCATCCTCGACGACGGCCAGGCCGAGGGGCTCGTGGAGGCCGAAGAGCATCTGCTTGTATTGAACGCCCTTGGGGTCGGCCAATTTGGGATCGGGAAGATAGACGTTTTCGAGCTTCCAGATTTCGCCGCGGCGGGTGGCGACCATGAGCTGGGTCTGGGCGGCATCGAGCCATGCCATGCCACCGGCTTCGAGGACGACATTGTGGGGGAGGGGGATGGTGATGATTTTGTAGAACTCATCTTCCTTGGAGGTGAAGGTGGGTTTGCCGGCGAATTTGTCTTTGGGTTTTTCCTTTTCTTTTTCGGGGGGTTTGGGGGTGGTTTTGTCGGGAAGGGTGGCGGGTTTAGTGTCGGTGGGTTTGGTGTCGGCGGGCTTGGCCGGCGGCGCGGCGGAGTCGGCGGCGCGGGTGGGGGTGGTGAGGAAAGTGAGAGTGAGGAGGGTGAGGAGGAGTTTGATCATGGGATGGTTTGGATTGATGGTGTTATGGTGGTTGTTGGGTCGCGCATTATGGGCTGGAACGAGAAAGGGTCAGGAGCCGGGGCAACGGTTTTTGTCTTGGTGACGTTTCTGGTGGCCGGCTCCTGACCCTGAGACTTACCAGACGAGTTCGATCTCCAGTTCGGATTCGACGCCGGTGCCTTTGGGGGTCCATTTCAGGGGGACGACGATTTCCTTGGCGGGGTCTTTTCCATTCAGGGTGGCGCGGATGGTGGAGTCGGGATTGGAGGGGCGGAGGGTGCATTTGATCTTTTTGTCGATCTCGAACTCGCCGTCTTTCGCGGTGGTGATGTCTTTGCCGATGGCGGCGCGGAACCAGATGTCCTTGACTGGGGTCGCGGAGGTGAGCTTGAGTTTTCTAATGACGTGGCCTTTGCCCTCGGCGGAAAACATCGCGGTTGGCGTCTCTTCGATTTCGATGTTGTTGAAGCGGTAGAGGAAGGTGGGGTTGCGGGCTTTGTCGAAGCGGTAGCCGGTGAAGCGGAAGCCTTCGGGGGATGTCTTATTTGAGGGGTCGTAGGCGGGCCAGGGGGTGGATTGGCTGTCGAGAGAGGCGAAGGCGGGTCCGGGGGGAAGCTGGAGGACGTTTTGCGAGGGCAGGCCGGCATAGTTGCCCCCACGCCCATTCCAGGCGCTGTCACTCTTGATGAAATCACCCGGCCACGCGGCCGCCATCCGCACCTGCATGGAATCGAAAATCACATGCGTTTTCTGGCGGAAGCCGACCGCGATGGCGTGCGCGCCGAGTTTGTCGACGAAGGTGCGGAAGACGATCGGCTCATCCACCGGGACGAGCATCGATTTATCGGAAGGCTCCATGCCGGCGGGCATTCCGGCGTTGGCACCTTGCGAGAGATAGGCCCAGATGGCATCCATCTGTTTGTCGGGATCACCGCCTTGAATCTCCGGCAGCACCTTCACGCC
Source organism: Tepidisphaerales bacterium (assembly GCA_038244055.1). Lineage (GTDB taxonomy): Bacteria > Planctomycetota > Phycisphaerae > Tepidisphaerales > Tepidisphaeraceae > DASPKW01. The sequence continues at coordinate 3,845 of JBBRTW010000562.1, forward strand.
CGGGGCCCAGAATGGCGGCATGCGCGTGCCAGGCCGCCAGCGATTGGGCTCGGCGAGGTAGGCATGGAAATAGCCGGGGGTGAGGCGATCGGGGGCCTGGGAGAGATTGACGGAGGGGAGGCCG
>JBBRTW010000563.1:0-3961 GCA_038244055.1 Tepidisphaerales bacterium
GTCATCAGCACCATCGGCAGCTTCACCAACATCATGGGCGGCCACGTCTACCCCGACCTGATTCTCAAAGCCGACCCCAAGCCGATCCGCGTCTATCTGCAGGATGGCCTCAACGACAACCGGGGCATGCGCGGCCGCGGCGCAGAGGCCCAGTACGATCCCAAGTGGGACTGGCACGCCCAGAACATCAAGATGGCCGCCGCTCTGACGGAGAAGAAATATGACCTGAACTACACCTGGGGCATCGGCACGCATTCGAATAAACAAGGCGGAGCGATCATGCCCGAGATGCTGCGCTGGCTATGGCGCGATTATCCGCGCGTAGATGATCCGAAGGATGCGAGCGAGCGGGGGCTGCGGGGGGGCAAAGAGTAGGCAATGGACTTTCTCACGATCGGCTGAAAACGGCCTCCATAGAAGGAATCGGGCCCGGTACATTCGCCGCATCCAGAACCTGCGGGTGTCGGTTGCCGGCATTTTGCAGCCTCTTCCTGAAACGGATACCCTTCGGTGATGCGAAACCCACGGCTTATCCGCGCCCTGCTCTTCTTTGCGTGTCTGGTTCTCGCTTTACCGCGCATCGTCCACGCCGCCCCGCCTCACATTCTTTTCATCGTCGTGGATGACCTGGGCTGGAGGGACCTGGGTTGCCAGGGGAACGATCGACTTAGCACGCCGCGCGCTGACCTGTTGGCTAAAGAGGGCGTGCTCTTCCCCGATGCGTATGCCGCTGCGCCGGTTTGTTCGCCTACCCGTGGAGCGCTGATCACTGGGCTGGCGCCCGCGCGGCTGCACATTACCCAGCATGGCAAGGATGGCCCGGCCTTCTGGCCTAAGGATCGCCCCATCCAGCCGCCGGCCGCTGAGTATGTTCTGCCGCTTAAAACCGTCACCATCGCCGAGCGCCTGAAGGAACTGGGGTATGCGACGGGGTTCTTCGGAAAATGGCATCTTGCGGGCGAGAGCGATCCTAAAGACCCGACCGCCGGCGGGCCGCAGTTCTGGCCTGAGCATCAGGGCTTTGACATCAACATTGGCGGCTGCGGGCTGGGCGGGCCGCCCACTTATTTCGATCCCTATCGCATTGCCGCCATCAAGCCTCGCAAGACCGGCGAATACCTCACTGATCGCCTGGCTGATGAAACCATCGACTTCATGCAGAAGAACCAGAAGCAGCCGATGTTCATCTGCCTCTGGACCTACAACGTGCATTATCCCTTCGAAGCCCCGGAGGAGCTGACCGAGCACTTCAAGGGGAAGGAAGGCCCGGGCCTGAAGAACGCAACCTACGCCGCCCAGGTGGAAGCCACCGACCGCGCGGTGGGACGGGTGCTGGACGAAGTCGATCGCCTGGGGATCGCCAATAACACGCTGGTCATCTTCACCAGTGACAACGGCGGTTGGGACGGCGCTACCGACAACCGACCGCTGCGGGCGGGCAAAGGGTATCTCTTCGAGGGCGGCCTGCGCGTGCCGCTGATCATCCGCTGGCCCGGCGTCACCGATAAGTCCGGTGTTCCCGCCACGACCATCAACACACCCGTCATCAGCATGGATCTCTCCGCGACGATCCTTGATGCCGCGGGCGCGAAACTCATGGCCAACGAATCGCTCGATGGCACCACCTTGCGTCCCCTGCTGCAGGGTCAGTCCCTCAATCGCGAAGCGCTCTATTTCCATTACCCCCACTACGCCTGGCACAAGTCCAACCGCCCCGGCGGCGCGATTCGCTCGGGGAAATTCAAACTCATCCGCCGGTATGATGACAACTCGGTCGAACTGTACGATCTCTCCAACGACATCGGAGAGAAGCAAAACCTGGCGGGAAAAATGCCCGGACTGGCTGAGACTCTTGACGGGAAACTGGGCGAGTGGCTGAAGCAGACGGGGGCGCAGATGCCGACGAAGAAATAGTTGCGTGGCCAGTTGTCAGTTGATGAGCGGAATTCCGACGGACATCGTACCCGTGCGCTGCGCGAAAACTTCCGTAAGGCATGGTCGGATACTCGGCAAAAGATATCTGTGGCCACCCCGCCGCTGCGGTCAGTCCAGATCTTCCGGAATCTGGTCCAGATCCCGATAAGTCCGGGGCCTCGAGATCGGCTGCGGCAATACCGGTTCATCATGCAGCAGGTGCCGATCCGTTGAACCGGTTCGCTGAACCGGCGGCATGGGGGGCGTCGCCTGGCGCGGAGGCGGGATCCGCACCGGGGACGCGGGCTTTTCCTGGCGCACTTCCGCTTGCGGTGAGGGTCCGTTTCCCTGCCCGCCATCATCGAACACCTCGGCGGACATCTCGTAATTGCCGCCGCCCCCACCTTCATTTCCGCCACCGCCCCCGCCGCTGTTTCCACCCCCGTCGTTGCCACCGCCATCACCGTCACTTCCACCGCGGCCGCGCCCACCGCGACCCCGGCGACGCCGGCGGCCTCTTCGTCCGCCCCCCTCGCCGCCGCCACCGCCATCATCCCGGCGCGGTTGCTGTTGATTGTGGCCCTGCTGGTTTTGAGGCGGACGATTGACGCCGCCCTGATGCGGTGCACGATGCTGGCCCTGACCCTGCGGCTGCGGGCGATAATTCCCGGCACCGCCACCACCACCTCCGCCGCCACCCTGAGGCGGGCGAGTGTTGCCCTGCATATTGCCCTGCTGCGGGCGGTTCATGTTCTGGCCACCCCCTTGCTGACGGCGCTGCGCGTCCTTGGCGGCTTTTTCGGCGGCGAGTTCCATCGCGAACCGTTCAGCCAGCGAAAGCTCGGCTTCGCCGCGCGGGGGAGGCGGCTGATTGTCCGACATCTGCTGCGAGCCGCCGCGCCCGCCCCGACCACCGCGCCCGCCACCACCACCGCCTCGGCCCCCACGTCCACCGCCCCGGCCACCGCGTCCGCCGCCCCGGCCCGCTTGCTTGGGATTGGGACGCTCGTGCGTAATGCCACGCGGCTGCAGTTCGATTTCCTCTTCGTAATCATCCTGTGGCGGAACGGGAGGCGGGTTCCGTCTGGGCTGGTCGGCTTGCTCGCTCATGGTTTCCTGCGCTTCGCTCTCCTCATCAGGTTGTTCTTCCTGTTCGTCACGGGAATCGCGGGCATTCGTCTCGCTGGGCTCTTCGTACGAATCGTCTTCAGCCTCTTCGACTTCTTCCGGCTGATCCTCGGATGCTTCGGCCTGCTCTTCGCCTTCTTCGCCTTGAGAATCTTCCTCATAGGCCTGCGCCGGCGCCGATTCCTGATCGTCGTCAAACGAAACTTCCTGAGGTGGCGGCAGGGGGGCGCGAACGGCGGCGTCGGCCATGGCCTGATCCGCACGCTCTTCCTCGCGTTCATCCACCTGTTCCTCAACCGATTCAACATCGTAGCGGTCATCCGCCTGCTCTTCGTCGCGCCCGCCTCGGTCATCCCGGTTCTGCTGGTTCTGATTGCGTCCGCCGCGCTGATCGCGTCCGCCTCGGCCTCCCCGCCCGCGCTGTTCGTCGCGACCGCCACGTCCGCCTCGACCCTGCTGCTGGCGATTTCCGCGGCCACCACCCTGGGCCGGCATCTGCTCCGCCGGCATCATGCCCAGCTCGCTGATATAAACCAGGCCGTCGCGAAGGTCATAAAGCTCAAGCCGGCTCTCATCCAGACCCAGCGACGAATCCACGCGAATGATGATGCGCTTGGTCGATTCCTGTTCGAGCTTCGCCAGTTCAGCGCGCTTCTTATTCTGCAGATAAAACGCCACTTCCTGGCAGACCGCAAGCTCGACGCGCAGTACGCGCGCATCATGCGCCGCGATCGCCAGGCGCCGCATCACATCCAGGCTCATGCTCTCAGGCGTCTTCACCAGTCCCGCGCCTTTGCAATGCGGGCAATCGGAATAGATTGAGCGCTTCAGACTCGGCCGCATGCGCTGCCGCGTCATTTCAATAATGCCGAACTGGCTCATGCGGAGCATCTTGGTCTTGGCGCGGTCGCGATTGAGA
>JBBRTW010000564.1:0-3952 GCA_038244055.1 Tepidisphaerales bacterium
AACGACCGTTTCATCTTGCTGATCGCCTGGGTTCCGCGGCGTTCGATTCCTCGGAGCTTCGGGTACCATCCTGACGCGCGCCGACGACAGTCCACGCGGATTGCACGTTCACGTCCCCCCTTGGGTTGCTACAATTGGGCGAGTCACGCGGAGCATCAACGAACCTTGAGCGCTGGATTCGCTCAATGACTGAGACAAGTAAATAAAGGAAATCCCCTTATGCCAACCGACTCACAGAGCAATGAACGCCTGCGGCCGCACCCCGCAGCTCGCTTTGCCTCGCCGCAGGTCGAGATCGACCTGGCCGCGATCGAGACGCGCCTCCGATCCGAACTACAGGCGGGAGAAGGCGGCCATCGCCAGGAAACGCTCTACAAAGACGGGGCCTTGACCATCGCCTTGTTCCTCTTCGAGCGTTTCACCGGACTTTCGGAGCACCAGGCAGCCGGCACCGTGAACATGCATGTGCTGCGGGGGCAGCTCAAAATCACCGCCGAGGGTCAGGCTCACGTGCTTCGGGCCGGACATATGCTGCTGTTGGCTCCGGGCCTTAAACATGCGGTATCGGCGGAAGAGGAAAGCGTAATGCTGCTGACGGTGCGTCTGGCGGACCCCATCGGGCCGCCACCATGCGATCCCCATAGATGAATCGAACCATTGTCAGCACACGCCCGTGAAACAGCCAGGCATCGACAAACCAGCGGACAACTATCATACGAAATCGTGTTCGCGGCCGCCGATTCGAATCTACAGGAGACCCGACCGATGACACCCCACTTCAAAGTAGGCGACTACGTTGAATGGAACTACGAAGCAGGCCGCGTCCGCGGAACGATCAAGAAGAAGGCCTGCATCCAGTGGGGTACTTTCGGAGGTGTATGATGCCTGCCTCTCGTTCCGATGCACTGGTGGTCTTCGGTGTGACGGGGGATCTCGCCCACAAGATGATCTTCCCCGCGCTCTATGCGCTGGCGAAGCGAGGCACCCTCAAGGTCCCGGTCATCGGCGTTGAGCCGGTCTTGAAGAACCACCACCGTACCCGCCCATACAGGCATGGCAGTTGGGGACCCAAAGAGGCTGACGCCCTGATCGCGGCCAGCGGTAGCTGGCATAACCCCAAGCCCGAGAAAGCCCCCAAATGACCGAACGTGCTCCAGTCGTGTTTCGCCTCGACGTCGATAACCCGCTGCTCGTCCACGACCGGGTCATCGAAGATCTCAAGGAGAATACCCTTTGAGTTGCCGAAGCAATTCGCGGGCATTCTTGATGGCGTGGCCGTCGCGGTCGTTATTGAAGTATGCCCACACTTCCCTGGCCCGACATGCCTTGATGCGTTCGACCCAGACCGCCAGCTCGGCCTTGCTGTAATCGTGGCGATACCATTGTTTGGTTCCATGAAAGCGGATGTAAATATCATCCGCGGTCTTCACCAGTTGATCGGGCAATCGCGGCGCGCTGCAGGAACAGAAGATCGCTCCATTCTCGCGAAAGGCCGAAAACACCTGGTCATTCCACCAACTGCGATGGCGAAACTCCACGACGTTACGCTTCGTCCGATCCAGTTGAGCCAGGATTCCCCGAAGGCGAGCGGGTGTGAAATGAAAGCTCGGCGGCAACTGGAAAAGGAAGCATCCCATTCGCGCTCCGAGGAGATTTGAAATGTAACCGAAATCTTTAACGAGCCGTTTAGTTCCGGAGAACCGCTTTACATGAGTGATGAGTTCGTTGACCTTGACGCTGTAGACGAAACGTCTTCGTCCCGCCTGCCGCAACCAGTTTTTGACGGTGCCCGCGGTGGGCCACGAATAAAAGGGCGCGTTGAGCTCCACGGTTTTGAAATGCCTGGAATAATGACCGAACCACGCGCTCATGGGCAGGGTCTCCGGGTAGAAGCGACCGCGCCAGTGCCAGTAGAACCATCCCGAACAACCGACATGTAGACCTTGCCTGGGGTTTTCGCGGCTTCGCCGCTTTGGCGTGCCATCTCTCGCCTCGGGGGCCGCTGCTAAAAGGCGCATCGCGCGCATTTTCGCCGCGCGGCCCGTATTCGCCTCCCGCTGTTTGGCACGACGCGCTTCTCGTTTGGCTCGTCTTTCCAGGAGCGCGTCGTTGGTGTTCTTGCTCAAGGCCATCCGAATTGGCTCGGTGGGGGTAAGTCAGTGACAGTGGCGGCCTACAGAGTGCGGGCTATCGTGCAACGCTGCGCGGGAACCGGGCACCGCGGCACAAAAGCCTCTACCGCCGCGGAAAACTTCTCACGGTGCTCCAGGAGGCCTTCGTGCTTAGCTGGAGACAATGTCATCAACTCCGCTCCGGCAATGTGGGCCCGCAGAGAATCTGAAAGGGCATCATGCAAGAAATCCCGTCTGTTTACCGTTCAAAATCGAGAGACTGAAAAAGCCGCCGCGCGAACGCGTCATCATCACCGATCGTCGCATCGTCCGTAACGGCCAAACCACATCAAACAGCATCACACCCCAGGATAACTCTCTTCTGGTTTCTCAAAGCCGATGTGCTCGGCTACAAGCGGTCTCCGATGTCCCGGCCGAGTCCCCCGTTTTCACCGTCAAACTTCTCCCCAATCCCTCGTCTCTTGTCGTAAGATGAATGCCATGAACCCCCTGCCGGCGCCGCATGTCCCGATCAATCTTTCCGCCAAGGCCCGGCGCACCGAGGATTCGCCCATCAATGCCCTGATCGCGGCCAAGCTCGCCAACCCGGATCTGATCAACTTCGCGGCCGGGCTGGTGGATGATGCTTCGCTGCCGGTGGCCGAGTGCAGGGCGATTGCCGCGCGGATTTTTGGCGAGGCGCGGAGCGGGCAGGTGGCGCTGCAATATGGGACGACACTCGGCCTTCGGCCGCTGCGGGAGATTCTGCTGGCGCATCTGGAACGGCTGGATGGAAAGCAGGTGGGGGATATGGGATTGTCGCCGGACGATTTGATTCTGACGACCGGCTCGCAGCAGGCGCTCTATCTGATCGCCGATGTGCTGCTGGATCCGGGGGATATCGTGATCACGGCCAATCCATCGTATTTCGTCTTCACCGGCGCGCTGCAATCGCTGGGGGCGCGGGTGCTGTCGGTTCCGATGGATGAGGATGGAATGGATGTGGAGGCGATCGAGGCGCTGTTGCAGCAGATCGATGCCCGCGGGGAGCTGGGGCGGGTCAAGTTCGTCTACTGCACGAGCTACTTCGATAATCCAACCGGCCTGTCCCTCTCCGAGCCGCGGCGAAAACGCCTGGTGGAGATCGTGCGGAAATTCAGCCGGGATCATCGCATCCTGATCCTGGAAGATGCGGCCTACCGCGAGCTGCGCCTGGACGGCCCGGCGCTGCCTTCGATCAAATCGTTCGATCCGGATAATCAGTACACGATCATCACGCAGACTTTTTCCAAGCCGTTCGCGCCGGGGATCAAGCTGGGGTATACGGCCATGCCGGCCGACCTGACCGAGCAGGTTTTGAGGCAGAAAGGGTCGCACGATTTCGGCTCCTCCAACCTCTGCCAGCAGATCGCATATGAAGCGATCAAGGATGGAAGCTACGCGCATCATCTGGAGATCTTGCGGGCGCAGTATCGCCTGAAGCGCGATGCGACCCTGGCGGCCCTGGCGGCGCATCTCAAACCCTCGGCCGACCTGCATTGGACCGAGCCGGCCGGGGGGCTGTATGTGTGGCTGACGTTGCCGGAGTATGTGAACACCTCACGGCAGGGGCCGCTGTTCGATGCGTGCGTGAAGCGGGGGGTGTTGTATGTGCCGGGCGAGTACTCCTTCCATCCCGATGCGAAGGGGAGTGTGCCCAGACATCACATGAGGCTCTGCTACGGGCAGGTGCCAGTGGAGGATGTGGTAACCGGGATCGAGAGGCTGGCGGATGCGGTGGGGAAGCAGTTGAGATAGGTGGGAGGGTTCAGGGTTCAGGGTTTAGGGTTCAGGGTTTAGGG
>JBBRTW010000565.1:0-3952 GCA_038244055.1 Tepidisphaerales bacterium
ATCGGCCAGGTCCTGCGGGCGCCGCCGCAACAGCGACCCCTGCTGATCGGCGGCGGATAGCCGGTCAACTCCCAGTCATAAGAATTCTCACCACCACGGGGCCAGGCTTGATCTGCGCGTGGAGGCGGTAAACAATTACCCTTTATATTCCATCCTCCATTCTCGTATTCCGTCCTTCTTCCGACCTCTGTGGCTCCGTGTCTCTGTGGCGAATTGAGTGTACGCGATTTCGCTAAACCATTGCAGGGTCGGCCTGCCCCGAGTTTTGTGGCCCCTCTTCATGTTTCATGTTTCATGTTTCATTTGCCCATGTTTCACGCCGTTTGAAATTTCCCTTCCCTCGCATACGTTGTCCCCCATGCCCGATCTCCAACGCTCGGCCGCCGCCATGCTTGTCGTGGGGTTCGATGGATTGGCCGCCCCCGATGGCCTGGCCGATCTGATCGCGCGCGGCGTCTCCGGCGCTGTGCTCTTCGGCCGAAACGTTCAATCGCCCCGCCAGGTCGCCGACCTCTGCGGGCAGATCAAATCCCTCGCCGCCCGCCCGATTCTGACCTGCATCGACCAGGAAGGCGGCCGGGTGCGCCGCCTGCGCGATGGCTTCACCGCGATTCCCTCCATGCGCGCGGTCGGGCGAACCGGCGATGAAACACTGGCGCGCGAGATCGGCCGGGTGCTGGCCCGCGAACTGCGCGCGGTGAATATCGATATGAACCTCGCTCCCTCGCTCGATGTCGATACCAACCCCGCCAACCCGGTGATCGGCCAGCGCAGTTTCGGCGCATCGCCCGAACTCGTCTCGCGCATGGGCGCTGCCCTCATTCGCGGCCTGCAAGCCGACGCCGTCGCCGCCTGCGGCAAGCATTTCCCCGGCCACGGCGATACTTCCCAGGACAGCCACTTCGATCTCCCCAGACTCCCCCATTCCCTGGATCGTCTCAATACCGTCGAACTGCCCCCCTTCTCCGCCGCGATCCAGGCCGATGTCGCGGCCATTATGACCTCGCATGTCGTCTTCGAACCCATCGATCCCGAATTCCCCGCAACCATGTCGAGCGCCGTCCTCGACGGCATCCTGCGAAAACAGATGCGCTTCGATGGCCTCATTCTCTCCGACGACCTCGAAATGAAGGCCATCGCCGCGAATTTCGACATCGAAGAAGTCTTAGTCCGCGGTGCCAATGCCGGCATCGATCTCTTCCTCCTCTGCCACGATGAGGAATTGCAGCATAAAGCAATCGATCTGCTGGCCAGCGCGATTCGCAATGGCGAAATCTCGACGCAACGACTGGCCGAATCCAAACGCCGGATCGCATCCATGATGAACCGCTTCGTCCGCCCCCCCACCGACGGATCGCTCGAATGCCTCAATTCTCCCGAGCATCGCGCCGTCGTGCAAAGAGTGAGCCCGGAGGATGATCCGGTGGGGTAGACATTCTTGTCTGCCCCCAAACGCCTTTCCTAATTGAGCCGCCCTCAATTCCGCAATCAGCCTTCCTCAATCTCCTCTTATCTTTTCCTCTTCTTCGCGCCCTTCGCGCCCTTCGTGGTTCACCCCCCTCAAATCAGAGCCGGCTCCGCCACCAGCTTCCCAAACAGCGTCAGGCTCTTCGAATCCGTGATCCGCACCTCAATCAACCTCCCCTTCAGCCCCGGATCCCCATCAAACGCCACCACCTGATCCCCCCTCGTCCGCCCAATAAGCTGCACCGCCGCCCCTCCCGCGCTCTCCTCCATGCTCTCATCCTCCACCAAACCCGAAGCCTTCTTATCCTTCCATTTCAACTCCACGGTCCCCGGCGCTGATGGATACGCCGCCTGCTGTTTCGAGACCAGCCGCGAAACGCCCTCCACCATCACCTCCACCGTTTTTCCCACCATCTCGCGATTGTTGGCCGCGCTGATCTCACCCTGCACCGCCAGCAGATCATTGTTCCGCCTGCGTTTCACATCCTCCGGCACATCATCCTCAAACCGGTCGATCGCCGTCGTCCCCGGCCGGGGGCTGTATTTGAAGATAAAGCTGTTCTTAAACCGGCAGCGCCGGATCATCTCCACGCTGGTCGCGAAATCCTCATCGGTCTCCGTCGGGAACCCCACGATGAAATCCGATGCGATGCAGATATCCGGCATGAAGCCCCGCGCCCGATCGATAAAATCGTAATACTGCCCGGCCGAGTATCCCCGGTTCATCATCTTCAAGATTCGGTCCGACCCCGACTGCGACGGCACATGCAGATACCGGCAGATGCGCGAACAATCGCGCATCGCCTGCAGCGCCAAATCCGTGAAATCCCGCGGAAAACTGGTCACGAAACGCAGCCGCGGCAGGTGCGGCACCGCCTCGTGGATCAGATAAAGCAGATCGGCGAAGGTGGTCTTCCGCCCATCGCCATGATCGAAAGCATAGTGGTTGATCGTCTGCCCCAGCAGCGTCACCTCGATCGACCCCGCATCCGCCAGCTTGCGCACCTCATCGATGATATTCTGCGGCGGCCGATGCACCTCCGGCCCGCGCGTATACGGCACGACGCAGTAAGTGCAGAATTTGTTGCACCCGCGCGTGATGCGAACATAAGTCTGCGCCGGCGTATCCGATGCCGAGATCGACCGCGACAAATCCAGCCGTTCCAGCGTATCCTCCGCCGCCGCCAACGTGGAAGACCGGCGCGTGGTAGCGCCCATGAGGGCTACCTGCTTCGAAGGATGAATGATGAATGATGAATGATGAATTGAAGAAGCGCCATCCGCGCCATCCGATTCATCCTTCATCCTTCCGCCTTCATCCTTTCCCTCCCCTGAACCCTGAACTCTGAACCCTGAACTCGTCACAATCGCGTTATGCACCAGCCCCGGCAACTTATCCAATTCCCCCGGCCCGCAGAGAATGTCCACATGGGGAAATTTTCGGAAGATGTTCGCCCCATCCCGCTCGGCCATGCACCCGATGACGCCAATCACCAGCCCCGGCTCCGTTTTCTTCCGATCGCGCAACTCCCCCAGCCGCGACCACACCTTCTGCTCCGCATGCTCGCGCACCGAACAGGTGTTATAGAGAATCACATCCGCGGCTTCGAGATCGTCGGTTGATTCATAACCCTGCGCGCGAAGCTGCCCCAGAACAAGCTCCGAATCGAGCACATTCATCTGGCAGCCAAAGGTTTCGAGGTACAGCTTGCGGGGCATAAGGGTCAGTTTACGGTGAAAGGGTGATTAAGACGAACTTGGGGGCGTCATTTGATGAAAACAAATCGAATCCTGCTATACGGCATTCTCCCGCCGCGGTGACGGAACAAACCAGCAGCCCGCCGCCAGCGCCGCCACCACCGGCGCCATCAGCAGAAACGTCCGCGAATAAGACCCCTGATGCCTCTCCCCCAGCGCCAGCAGCACCGGCCCCAGCGCTGAAAACAGCACCGTCATCACCTGCGCCGCCCCCTGGATTTTCCCCAGATGCGTCCGCCCAAACAGCCGGGGCCAGCATGCGAAAAACACCACCGTCACGACGCCCCCCGCCACGCCCATCAGCGATGCGTATGCGAAAATCGCCAGGTTGGACGAGGCGAACGGCAGGATTAAAAGCGATGCCGTCACAATCGCCATCCCGATCGCCAGCAGTTTGCTCAGCGGCATTTTCCCGGCCAGATATCCCCCCAGGAAATTCGCCAGGATCCCCCCCATCGCCAGTATCCCCATCGCCGACCGAAACACCCCCGGGTCATAAATCCCCCGCTCGCGCAGAATCGATTCCGAGAAGAGCGCGATCGCCGAGAAGATCAGATTGAAGGTAGCGCACGACAGCGCGAAAACCCAGAACGATGGAGTCCGCAGCGCCTGGGTGAGGGAAAAGTTGCGAGTTGCGGGTTGCGCGTTGCGAGTGGGCGCCAATGGTCCATCGTCAATGGTCAATTGTGAGTTGTCAGTTGTCAGTGGTCCGTTGTCAGTTGTGGAA
>JBBRTW010000566.1:0-3944 GCA_038244055.1 Tepidisphaerales bacterium
GGCCGGCCAGGGTCAGACGACGGCGCAGTGGAACCGCAGCGGGTACGCGCGGAATGTGGTGGAGTCGATGGATGTGACTGTGATTTAGCAGGCGCGTTGGCGATTTGGGTTCTTTATGTTGGCGACGGAGTCGATTAGACAGTGCATAAAGTCAGCGCCGCAGATCACCAAGCTCCGGCGAATAAGAATTATTGCGACGAAAGAGAACATGAAATCTGCAATGTTGATGGTGCTCGGAGTTGCATTGATCGCGGGAAACTTCGCGCTCGCTGAAGAGGCGGCCAAACAAGACGCCGGCATCGTATCGATCACCCTGCCGATCATCGAAACCAAGCTCCCCGATGCGCCCGGCCGCCAAACGGTGCTGACGACCTGCGTGCTCTGCCACTCGCCCCGCTACATCACGATGCAGCCCAAAGTGGCGCGCGCGGCCTGGACCGCGGGCGTGGACAAGATGCGCAAAACCTTCGGCGCGCCCATGACCGATGCCCAGGCGGCCGAAGTCGTGAATTACCTGGTGGCGATCCGCGGCCTTGAGCCCGCGAAGTAAGCTGCTCGAATTCAAAGCCCATACGCACGAAGGATCCGGCCTGGAAGCTCCAGACCCGATCCTTCGCGCGATCGATGGAAAATGCACTCCGGCTGACTGCGCCCAATGGCAACTTCGGCAAATACTCAGCTCCCACCTTCACAGCGACAACTGCAACTGCGCCCGCAGCACCCACTCATCTTTTCCGTTCGGGCTGGCCAGATAATCCAGCCCCGGCGATGCGGGTGAGCCATAGGGCAGGTAATTCAAGTCCAGGGTCACCTTGGCGCGGTTGCCGAACGCGCCATCCGGCCCGAAGAACCAGTTCACGCCGCCGGCGATCTCGTGGAAGGTATCCATCCAGCGTTTTTCATTTCCGGGTGATTGCCCGGTCAAGATTACTACTTCTCCTGTAGGATTAGTCTATTATGATGCCAAATAGAATAGTCCTCGTCAACGCTCCACGCGCAAAACCACCTTCAACTCACGGAAAATCCACCCCGACGCCGATTTTCCTTGCGAGGCGTTCGCACACAGAAAGTGAGTTCAATTTGTCAACTTATTGCAAAGCGGCGGCGGCATCTGCGATTCTTGTCTGCGCCCTCCACGCGCTGGCCGAGGAAAAAACCTCGCCCGCGCCGTCCCCTTCAAGCACGACCGCAACGCCTACCGCAACCGCCGCCAAACCCACCGCCTACAAAACCGAGCGCTGGGAGGAAGACTACTTCGCGCTCCGCAACCCCGCAGCCCGCACGGACCCGCTCGACTTCCTCAAGTTCATCCCCCTTAATTCCAATGGCGACTGGTACGTCACCCTCGGCGGACTCGTCCGCGACCGCTACGAGTATTTCAACCACAACACCTTCGGCGCTGGCGCGCAGGACCGCGATGGCTACAACCTCCTGCGCATCTCCGAGTACGCCGACCTGCATCTCGGACCCAACGTCCGCATTTTCCTCGAAGGCCGCAGCGCCTTCGAGAATGACCGCGTCGGCGGCCCGCGCGGGCCGGACCTCGATGAAATGGATCCGCAGCAGATGTTCGCCGACTTCATGATCCCCTGCGGCGACAAGGCCAAGTTCACCTTCCGCGCCGGCCGCCAGGAGCTGCTCTTCGGCGCTGAGCGCCTGATCGGCCCGGCCGATTTCAGCAACGTCCGCAAGACCTTCGACGGCTTCCGCGCCACCCTCGCCTGCCCCAACAACACGCTCGATGCCTTCGTCGTCCGCCCCGTGGTGATCGACAAGTACAATTTCGATTTCACCAACAACGCCGTCGTCTTCGCCGGCCTCTACGACACCTTGCAGCTCCCCCACCTCATCCACAGCGCCAACTCAAAACTCGAAGCCTACGGCCTCTACCTCGAACGTCGCAGCGCGGCCTATTCCTCCGACCCCGGCAGCGGCCGCGAGCAGCGCTACACCCTCGGCACGCGCTTCACCACCAATCCCAAGCCCTTCGATCTGGATATCGAAGCCGACTTTCAGTTCGGCCGATTCAACAGCCAGGACATCTGCGCCTACTCCTTGGCCATCGATGCCGGCTATACCTTCTCCAAGGTGACGTTCGCCCCCCGCATCAACCTCGGCTTCGACATCGCCAGCGGCGGCGGCCACTCCGGCGATAACCAGGGAACGTTCAACCAGCTCTTCCCCAGCGGCCATGCCTACTTCGGATTCATCGATACCATCGGCCGGCAGAACATCATTGACCTCCACCCCGGCTTCGAGTTGAACCTGATCTCCGATGCCAAGTACGCTCAGAAGGTGACCCTGCGGGCCGACTATCACCAGTTCTGGCGTCAGAGCGATAACGATGCCCTCTACAACAACTCCGGCGCGGTCGTCCGCGGCGGTGGCGGCAGCAACTCCAGCTCCATCGGCGGCGAGCTCGACCTGCTCCTCAAGTGGCAGATCGACCGCCACATCAGCACCTACGTCGGCTACAGCCACTTCTTCCACGGCGCCTTCATTACTGAAACCGGCGCATCGGATGACATCGATTTCGTCTACGCCGCCCTGACCTTCACGTTCTAAATAGTCGTGCGCGATTCGGCGCTGGTGGTGCGGCCGCCGCCAGCCCGCCTATCGATGATCCCGAGATTCCCCCTCCACCGCTACCTCCGCCTTCCCCTCCCGCGCCCCCGGCGTCACCGTCGCCGGCGCTGTCCGCGGATCGAAAAACGTTTTCATCAAACTGTAATAGTACGGCGCGGAAACCGCCGCGAACCCGGTGTGTCCGCCCCGCCCGATCACGATCGCGCCGCAGTTGGGATTGCTCACCCGCCCAAACAGCTCGGCCACCGCCTGCGCGGTTCCCGGCACCGGGTCATCGGCCGCGTGCAACACCACCAGCGGCGTGCGAACCCGCGCCATCCGCGCCGTCCCCTCCGACCAGTGGCTCGCACCGGCCGAAAAATCCAGGAACCACCTGGCCTCGCCCAGCAGATCATCATATTTGCGCTGGCCCTTCATCCATTGCGATCGGCTCAGTTCCGATTCAATGAAGCCCCACATTCGATGCGTCTCCGGCAGATTTCGCGCCGCCATCCGGCTGCGGATGCGCCGCTGGATCGCCGCGCGCATCGGGGAATCCAGCAGCCAGAATTCCCTCTCCATCTGATCCGCCAGGTCGATAATGTTCAGGGCCGGCGAGATCGCCAGAATGCCTCCGTCGAATGCCGGCCGATCTTCGGCCCGCGGCTGCGCGCCCCACAGCGCAGCCTGTCGAACCTCAAGAGTCCCCTGTCGAACCCCGCCCGTGGCCGGCTCGCCATCGATCCAGGCCGCCAGCATCGATTCAAACCCGCTCATCGAAAAGGCCGCGCTGAAACATGCGCTGGCCATGTGCGATTCGGATGAAATCCATCCCGAAGATTTTCCCCAGTCGATGCGCGCGACCCTCACGAATCATCCCCTCTCCGAGCCGCCGCTTCATCATCCCGCCTCCGAACCGCTTCGTTCGCAAGCCGCCATCGATCAATCCCCCATTGATGTGGAGGCCCTGCGCCGCGCCATTCGCTCCTCGGCGGCCCTGACTCCGCTTTCGATGGAAAAATCCTTCGACATTCCCGCCCATATCGATCACGCCCGGCGAATCTGGCTCCAGACCCTGATCGAAGAACTCAACGGCGATTTGGCATTGATCGGGCTCTTCTGGGACCGCTCTTCCGAAAAAACCTTGCGGGGCCTTATCCGCGAGTACGGTCTCAACGGCTATCTCGATGCCGCCCGATCCCGCGCCAGACAGTAATTGTTGGCGGGCTTCCAAAAGCGATTGCTTTGTCCCATTTAATACCGTACAATTCCCTAATTAAAGTCGCGGAGTTTCTATTCCTTTCTTGTCCGCTCTTCGCTTCCCCTCACGACCCTATTTTTCTGAAGTCGTTATCTCCCCCGCCCCCGTGCGCCCCCCC
>JBBRTW010000567.1:0-3921 GCA_038244055.1 Tepidisphaerales bacterium
CTACTTCCCCTCCCCCCCCTTGCCCACTTTCCCGGCCGCTTGCTTCATCATCTTGTCGGCCTGCTCCTGGGTGATCTTCTCCAGAGTCGTCAGGGGGCGGTCGGGGAACTTGGAGATGCCGCCGCCGGCTTCGGTTCGGGTGACGTAGTCGTGACGCCAGTTGAGGATGACCAGGTCGCCGGGCTGCAGGGCTTTGACTTTGTCGAGCATGGCCTTGGGGAGCTTGGGGTTCTTGTGGTTGTCCTCGACCAGGAACTGGTACTCTTTGGATTTGGGGTCGCCATATTCACCCGGCTTCTGGTAGTCGATGTAGGCGAGAATCTCGAAGGAGGCCTGGTCGCCGGATTCGCCGCAGTTGTCGGGGCAGAAGGAGGTCAGGCCCATGCAGCGGTGGTACTTGATGGCGGTGAGGCGGGCGATGGTTTTGTGCTCGGAGAGGAGTTCGCGGGTTTCGCCGGGGGCGGCGGGGTCGGGTTTGGGCTTGGGGGCGGCGCTTGCGGAAGCGGCCAGGAGGAGGGTGGCGGCGAGGAGGAGGGCGGCCAGGGGTAGGGGGCGGGGGGCGGTCCGGCCAGAGGCGATCGCGGTCTTCACTGGGTTCTCCATCTGCAAGGGGTTGAAAGCGGCTTATTTGCGTGTTTCGGAGCGGGGTTGCACACCCTGCTCGTGGGGTTTGGACGGGCTGGACGGCATATTGTTCCGATAATCACTCATTTTCACGTCCCCGCAAGGCCGATGTAAGGAAGGCGGGCGGAGTGCGCTTCGGGCGCATTCCGCGCCGAGCGGGCGTCTTTGTGGACGTCGGTCGTTGTGGGCCGGGCATTTCGGCCTGGCGTGCGGTCAGGGAAGACCACTATGGATCTGGCAACAGTCATTGGATTCGTGCTGGCGTGGGGCGCGGTACTCTATTCGATGTTCCATGCGTCGCACGGTGAGATGGGCGCGTATTTCAAGCCGGGTGAATTGTTCCTGGTCTTCGGCGGGGCGATCGGCGCGGCCATGCTCTCCATGCCGCTGCACAATGTCACCGGCGCGCTGGGCTCGCTGAAGAAGTGGCTGTTCAACAAGGATGCGCACGTCGAGCACATCATCAAGGAGATGGTGCAGTACGCGGAAACCGCGCGGCGCGATGGGGTGCTGGCGCTGGAATCGGTGGCGCGGGAAGCGCCGGACCCGTTCCTGCGGCGGGGATTGCAATTGACCATCGATGGCACCGATCCGGAGATCATCGAGCGCATTCTGCGGATCGAAGTCGAGGCGATGGCCGAGCGGCACAAGCACGGCAAGCACATCTTCCACACGCTGGCGAAGTTCGGGCCGGGTTTCGGCCTGATGGCGACGCTGATCGCGCAGGTGGCGATGTTCAAGAACCTCGGCGGCGATGCCAGCGTGATCGGAAACGCCCTGGCGATCGCGCTGACGGGCACGCTGTATGGCTGCATGCTGCAGAACCTGGTGGCCGGGCCGATCGCGGAAAAGCTGGTGCTGCGAAGCCAGGAAGAACTCTTCGTCAAGGAAATCATCCTCCAAGGCGTCCTGAGCATCCAGGCGGGGAACAACCCGCGCGTGGTGGAAATGCAGTTGCTGAGCTTCTTAAGCTCGAAGCAGCAGACGTCGCTGGCGAAGGCGGCGTGAGTAGTAGGCAGTAGGCAGTAGGCAGTAGGCAGTAGGCAGTAGGCAGTAGGCAGGATGGGCAAAGACAAAGGAGTCGGTGGTTGGTTGTTGGCGTTTTAGCGGAATCCGAATTTTCCGCCTACTGCCTACTGCCTACCGCCTACTACAAACCATGGCCAAAGGTCACCTCAAGTGTAAGTCAGCCGAAGCTGAGGAATGCCCGGAGTGGATCTTCACTTTCGCGGACCTGGTCATGCTCATGATGGGGTTCTTCGTGATCCTGTGGGTGCTCAAGCCACCGGCCGGGGATCCTAAGAAGCCCGAAGAGAACCAGGCGCTGCCCATCGAGCTGCTGGCGGCCATCCGCGAGGCCTTCGGGCATCTGCCCGATCCCTCATCCAAAGACCCCGTGGATGTCTACATGCTGATGAAGAAGCTCGAGCAGCTCAAGCCGCTCAAGGACCCCGGCGATGGCGCCAAGACCAAGCTCGAACAGAAGGGGACCGAAGGCGTGCATCCGGAGGTGGAGATCGTGCGGCCCAGCCCGGAGGTGGGGACGGGAGGGCGGGTGCTTTTCGAGCCCGGCGATGCCAAACTCTCGGCCGAGACGATGAAGGCGCTGGATGCGATCGCGTTCATGATCAAGGGCCATAACAACATCTACATGGTCAAGGGACACGCCACCAGCGATGACTTCCCCGAGGGGACCGATGAGGGCGTGAAGATGGAGCTGTCGATGCGCCGGGCCCGCGCGGCGGCGGATTACCTGGTGACCAAGGGCGTTGGCAGGGAAACGCTGCGCGTGCAGGGCTGCTCGACCTTCGAGCCGATCATCCTGCGCGCCTCCACGGGCGATGCCCGCAGCCTGAACCGGCGAGTCGAAGTGGAATCCACCGGCAAGCTCGTCGAGGATTTCCAGGGCAGCGGGAAGAAGGCGAAGAGCGAGCCGGGGCCGGGGCTTGAGGCGGAGAAGCATGATGCGCCCAAGGCGCATAGTGAGCATTGAGACGGGGATGAAGAATTGAGGGTAGAGAGTAGAGGGTAGAGAGTAGAAAAACGCTGTTGCGGGCGGCTTCTGAAGCCTGTTCTCTTCAATTCTCCATCCTCTATCCTCTATCCTCGTATTTCCTCGTTTCCTCACGCTCGCGGCGCTACCAGTGGCACCGCTTCCGGCAGGTCCACCGTCTTGCTCATCGGTTTGAACACGGCCTCGACGCCGTCATAAAACACGTTGCCGATCAGCAGATCGGTGATGTTCTTCTGCGTCCCCGGGTTCTCGCGGAGGAATTTTCCGAAGCTGAATCCCTTGGTGTAGAAGGCGTACACCAGCTTGCGGATCTTCATCATGCCTTCGGAGAGCTCATCGCCCCAGCTCGAGAGCTGTTTGGCGGAGAAGTCGCTTTTGGCAAAGCCTTCGATGATCGCATCGGCCGCCATCTCGCCGCTCTTGAGGGCCAGGAAGACGCCCGAGGAATACATCGGATCGAGGAACCCGAAGGCATCGCCGACCAGCACCCACCCCTCGCCGGCGCAGCGGCTGGCGCGATAGGAGAAGTCGGACAGAACGTGAACGGGCGCGATGCGCTGGGCCTTCTCCATCCGGCCATCCAGGCCGCGGCAATCCTTGATCTCCTGCTCGAGAATGTCCTCGGGGGTTGCGCCTTTGGATTTGTACTGGCGGGTGATGCGTTCGAGGTCGCAGACCACGCCGACGGAGATCACATCATCGGGCTGGGGGATGTACCAGAACCAGCCATCGCCGGCCGCCGTGGTGAGCACGAGGGTCGCGCCTTCGTTGCGGCCGGTGTCGCGGCGCGCGCCTTTGTAATGGCTGAAATAGGCGGCCTTGCGGAGCTTGGGGTCCTGCTTCTTGATGTCGAACTTGCGGGCCAGCAGCGTGTTGGTGCCGGTGGCATCGACAACCACCGTGGCGCGAACGGTGATCGGCTCGCCCTGATCCGGGGGCGCGGCCTGGCTCTTGGCGAGGACGCCGCCGCCGACGCTGGTGCCCTGCAACTCCGCGCCTGGAATCTCCTGCCCCACCGGCGAGACTTTATAGCCCGCGTTTCGGCGCACGATGACGCCCGTCGCCCGCGGCAGATCATCGTTCGCGGCCGGCTCGAGCAGGACGTCGGTGACGTTGCTCTCCTCCCACACCTCGACCCCATGCTCGCGGGCGTTGTCGAGGAGCATCTTGTCGAACTCGCTGCGGACGACCTGCCAGGTCTGCGAGCATTCGTGCGGCTTGTTGTCCCAGAAGTAGAACGGCGCCGACAGCTTGCCGGCGGCGTTGACGAACTGGACGCTGTA
>JBBRTW010000568.1:0-3878 GCA_038244055.1 Tepidisphaerales bacterium
ACCCGCCCTCATCCGGCCGATACCCCAGTGGGGCACCGACCCAGACGTTACCGGCGGAAGACTCAATCCGCCCGTCACCAACGGGATTGCCCTGAAAAGGTAACCTCCGCCATCGCGGCCGGAGGGCATCCGGTGGCTCGACCGGTCCAACGTGTGTTGGCCGGGCGTGTCCATGATCAGACTCGGAAAAGAACAGTTGTTTTAACGGCGCGTCGCTTCAGACGCCGAGGGCGGCCCACGCGGGCCGGTCGGCGTGGGTGGAGATTGCGCGCCGGGAAGGATCTCATGAATCGTTCAACCTCCAAGAAGGCTCTCACACTCAGGAGCGCCGCACTGGCCGCCATCGCGGGATTGTCCCTGATCGGCTCGGCCAACCGCGCCTCGGCCGGCGATTTCGGCATCGATATCCGCATCGGCGAACCGCCGCGCCGGCCTGTCGTGGTCGTCGAAGAGCGCCGGCCCGTGGTGATCGTTGAAGAACGCTACGAAGTCGGCCCGCGCCGCGCCCTGTACGATGCCGACCTCAGCCTGCGCCTGGCCCGGTCGGCCGAGTATCGCGCCTCGGAGAACCTCGAGGCCGCCCGCGCCCGCGAAGGCGAAATCGCGCTGGCCCTCGATGAACAGGAAGGCATCATCGTCGCGATCAAGCGCGATCTGGGCGAACGCGAAAATGCCGTCGGCGCCGCCCGCGCCCGCATCGGCGCGGCCGCCCGCGATGTCGAAGCCGCCCGCGCCGTCCTGGATGCGGCCGAGCGGAGAGTCGGCGAAGCCAAGGCCGAACTCGATGCCGTCCGCTCCCGCGGCGGCGATGATCTGGTCGCCTCGGCTCGCCTGCACAAAGCCCGGAGCGGCGCTGAATCCGCCAAGGCCGACGTGGACCTGGCGACCCTCCAGTTCGAAAAAGTGAAATCGGAATCCCCGTCGCTGGCCGGCTGCGATGAGCTGCGCGAGCGCCTGGCCGCCGCCGAAGCCAAGGCCGGCCGGATGCACGCCGACCTCGAAATTGCCCACGATGCCGTCTACGGCGCTCGACAGCGCCTGGCCGCGGCCAGCGATTCAGTATATGCCGCCCTGCACGATCGCGACGAGGCGCTCTGGCTCTGCCATCGCGATGAGATCATCGGCGGCCGCTTCGATTTCGCGGCCTGCGGCTTCCATATCGACATGGGCTACTACAATGCCCATCGCCATGAGCCCGAAGTCCTTCGCGCGTATTTCGTCCACGACGTCGGCTACTGGCGCTCGCGTCCGGTCGAAGTTCACGAGCGCATCATTGAAGTGGACAAGGTGGTGGTGGATATCGGCCGGGTGCGCGCAGTGGCCCGGGTTCGCGAAGTCGATCGCGTCCGCGATGTCGAGAAGTTCGAAGTCTCGGTGAAGATCGAAGATCGCCGCAAGGTCGCCGAGCGCGTGGTGGTCGAACGCGATGTCTACGTCAAGGAGAAGACCGAGCGCGAAGTGGCCGTCCGCGAGAATCGCAAGCCGCATGTGGAGAGCTTCGTCGCCCGCCCCGCGAGCAAGACCAATGTGACGAATGTCACCAATGTCACGAACGTGACCAATGTGACCAACGTCAAGAGCGTCTCCAACGCGAGCAACACCTCCAACGTGTCGAATGTCTCCAACACTAAAAACACGGCGACCAATACCAACGTCGTCAACACCGCGGCCGCCGAATCCAGCCGCAAGGCTCGACTGGCCGAGGAAGCCAAGGCGGCCGAAGTCAAAGCCGCGACCGACAACAGCCGCAAGGCACGGCTGGCGGAAGAGGCGAAACTGGCGGAGGCCAAATCCTCTACCGATTCCAGCCGCAAGGCCCGCCTGGCCGAAGAGGCCAAGCTGGCGGAATCCAAGTCCGCCAGTTCGGATTCCAGCCGCAAGGCCCGCCTGGCCGAAGAGGCCAAGCTGGCGGAATCCAAGTCCGCCAGTTCGGATTCCAGCCGCAAGGCCCGTCTGGCCGAGGAAGCCAGGGCCGCCGAAGCCAAGAACGCGACCGCCGCGCCCGATTCCAGTCGCAAGGCCCGTCTTGCGGAAGAGGCCAAGTCTTCATCATCCTCCGACTCGAGCCGTAAAGCCCGGTTGGCGGAAGAGGCCCGCGAGCGCGACGCCAAATCCGGCAAGCAGGCCTCGACCGAAGCCGATCGTCGGTAGCCGCGATCGCACCCGGCATCGAGCGACTTCAATTCCTGAATGCAATCGGCGGCCGGCATTTCATGCCGGCCGCCTTTTCCTGTGTGCCGAGCATGTTTGACAGTTCCGGGTGCCGCAAGGCCCTCCCTATCCCGATTTGGCTTGTATGCCTGGCACCAAGGCGCGGGTTGCCTGGCTAACTTCGCGGATCGAAGCGGACCAGAGCCAGGTCTTTGCCTTCACGCGCGAACTGAAGAGCGCCGTACCGTGAATGATTCCAATTCCAATACCGCCCAATGCCGACGTGCTCCGAGAGGCTCGCGCCTGGCGATCCGGCCAGCAGCACGACATCTTCAAGCCGCATTTTCTTCATCAGCGCCCCCATGAGGATGGTGCCCAGCGCCGCCCCCTGCGGCGGCACCCACCCATCAAAGTCTGGGATGTCCGCCTGCTCTACCCCGCCCGCGCCATTTCGGGGCAGGCTCTTGAAGCAGAAAACCCGGTCCTTCTGGATTTTCAGAACCTTGTCGACATACAGCCAGTATCGTATTTCTCCCTTGGCCGTCGTCCCCTCATTCGGATCAACTTCCTCCAGCGGAGCGCCGTGTTGTTTGATCAGCGACACCAAGTCCGGGGCATGGCTGATGGCCGGCACGGCGGGCGTGGATGGAGCGACCACTGGCGGCGCGGTTACCGCCGGCGCCGCGGGCGGCGGGCCGCCTTCCCGGGTGACTGGCGCAATATCCGGTTGCGATCGATCGAGCAGGCGGCGAATGCTTCCGACGACTTCGCCAATCCGCGCATCAATGGGCGGGGTCAGGGCCTCCAACCAATGGGTCTTGCTCAGCCGGTATTCCATCGCTCCTTCCGGACGAACATTCTCGATTCGGACCGGCACAATCACCTTCTCCTTTGTAAACGCGAGATGCACTTCGCTGCCAACATCCTTCGAATTATTCGCCCAGGCCGAAAACACAAGAACCATTGCCCGGCATCGATCGATGGCATTCACAATCTCCGTCGCGTATTCCGATCCGCCGGGAACATCTCGCGGAGCAATCCAGCAGCGAATCCCCGAGTCCTTGGCCTCCAGCGCCGCGCAGATCGCGTTGGCGATGGAGCGGTCATGCGAGCAATAGCTGATGAAGACATCGTGTGACATCCGGCACCTCCGGGTTGCTGTGGCTTATGCCATGCTTTCCGACTCGATCGCGCCCTGGCCCCGACAGTCTATCAAATAGGCGCATCGTGGCGGCTCAAAATCATCCGGCAGTGTTTTAACACCATTGGACCCGCCCACCCCCATCGACGATAAGCTTTTGCATCATGATCCACGACAACCTTCCCACCTCGATCTTCGACGCTCCCTCTCATTCCGGCGGCACCATCTTTTCCGCTTGAAGCATGTAGTTCCATAGCGCGTCGAACTGCTTTCGTGCATCGCCTTCGAGGATGTCCTTGAGGGAGGTTTTGCCGTCTTCGGAGAACTGGGGCATTTTGGTGCCGGGCTGGTAGCGCATGGGCTTGAGCATCCAGCGGGTGAAATAGTCGGGGGTGAGGCGGTCGGCGATGTGGGTGAAGTTGGGGGCGGGGGCTTCGAAGGGGCTGATGGCGCGGGTGTCGGCGATGGAGTGGCAGGTGATGCAGGCGAAGCCGCCTTCGCGGGCGGTGAGATTTTTGCCTATCTCTACGAGCGCGGGATCGGGGGCGGGGAGGGTGGGGGCGTTGGCATTAGGCGTGGCGGCGCT
>JBBRTW010000569.1:0-3837 GCA_038244055.1 Tepidisphaerales bacterium
CCACTTCCAGCCCCCCCTGATGAAACATCGATGCATGCCGCCCCGTCCCGCAGGCCGCATCCAGCACGCGCTTGACTCCCCCCTCCGCGAAAATCCGCCTGTAAAACGCTCCCTCATGCCCCAGCCGCTTAGGCCAGTCGATCAGCGCCTCATAAACATCCGTCAAATCATCAAATGATGTCGGCACGCGCTCCAACTCCTCACACAACGACCCGCCGCAACCATTCAAACGCCTACTAACAACTAACAACTAGCAACTAACAACTGACAACTAACAACGGACAACGGACAACGGACAACGGACAACTAACAACTACCCCACCATCCCCGATTCCGCCAGCAGCGGCGCGAAATCGCTGTCCCACAATTTCTCCGCCCGCACCGCCCGGGCATTCTCGAATTCGTTGATGTTCAGCACGTCGAAATCCGGCTTGCGATCCAGCGTCAGCGAAACGCGCACGATCTGCCCGCGCCGCTGCACTTCCAGCGTAAAGCTCTGCCCCGGATTGAGCGACGACACCGCCGCGATGAGCTCCCGCGGCGAATTCAGCGGCACCTCCGGCGACTCCACGATCCCCAGAATCACATCCCCATCCTGCAGCATCCGGTACGAGCAGAACCCGATGATCCGCGAGATCACCGGCACGCCCCGCCCCATCGCCAGCAGCATCTGATCCTCGGCCCGAAACTCCGTCGGCAGCCGAATCCCCAGAAATCCCCCGGCCGTCGCCGTGTACGGATCATCGCACAGATAAACCTGCGTCACGATCTCCCGCAGCGCCGCCGCCTGGCTCGGCTCCAGCGGCACGCACGCCTTCACCGCGCTCCGCAACATCGCCAGATCGCTCCGCCGCAACCCCATCAGGCCGATGCGCGAAGATTCCCGCTTCCGCGAATCCGCATCCGCCAGTTGCCCCACCAGTAATTTGATCGTCTTGAAATCCCCCGCCGGCCGACTACCATTCGTCTCGGCAACTTTCCCATCCCCTAACTTCAACGGCCCCGCCCCACCCTTACCTCCCTCCTCTTTATCCCTCCCTCCAACCTCCGTGTCTCCGTGCCTCTGTGGCGAATTCTCTTTCAGCGAATTCTCTTTCAGCGAATTCTTTTCCGGCGCGTTCGCCGGCCGGGAATCGTCATCCGCGCGAAGCACCCCGCACGCCAGCGCCACCACGAGCATCCACCCCGACATCAGGCGATCTCGCTTCACACGGCACCTCAGGGAAAAGTCCGAATATCAAGCATTACAATGACGAATCGGCTCGCGCGTTTCAAGAAATCTTCGCCATTCGCCGTTCGCCATTCTGAATTCGCCATTCTCCCTCCTATCCTTCGGCCAAGTCGATCAGCTTCTGCGCATTATGCGTCAGCCAATACACCTTCCGCTGCACCATCTGCAAAAATCGCAGACCTTCCATCCGCCCGAAGTTCCCGGTGGCCGCGATCGGAAACACCGCCTCGGCGATCAGCGCCTCCGCCATCAGCCACGGAATCGTCCGGATCTCCGCCTGCGACAAAAGCATCACCTCATCATAGCCCCGCAAAAACCGCTTGTAGCGCGTTTCATCGATATAATCGGGCCACTTGGTCACATCCTCATCCCCCCCAATGATCGAAAATTGCAAGGCCCCGTTGGCGATATCCACGATCCTCGGCAGCAGCCGCGCCGCGTCATAGTCGATCACCGCCACCACATGATTCTCCCTGAACAGCATGTTCCCCGGATGCCAGTCCGCATGCACGATCTGCCTCGGCCACCCCTCCATCCCGAACTGCTCCACCATGTCGGCCGCGTACCGATAGGTCTCCATTAGGAAATTCAAAATCGCCGCCAGATCGACTTCGCCGATCGTCCCCGAGAGCGTGGCCGGGATCTGCCGCAATCCCGCCTCCACCGAAGGGGCCATATGATAAGATCCCGAAGGGGGCTGAAACTCGGTTTTGAAGTCCAATAATAACTTATGGTACAGCCCGAGAATCCGCCCCGAATCGAACGTCGCCTCAAGCGTCTGCGGATACGACTGCCCCGGGATGTACTCGAACAGTTCGTACACCGTATTCCGCCATTGCAACATCGAGTTGTTCTGCTTCTTGGTGCCGATCAGGTGCGGCAGGGGAAACTGCTTGGAGGCCAGATAAAGCTGGATCGCATGCGAAAACGCGACTTTATAAGGGTCATCCTTCCCCCGCGCCCGCCGTTTCAGAAGGAATTTTCCATTGTCCGCGTTGATCAGCAATTTCGGCGCTTTTCGGCTGCCGCGCGGGTACTCGGTGATCGATTCGATGACCCCGATCTCGAAATTCGACATGACAATGGCAAGCTCTTCGGCCGTGAACCGCTCCCGGCCGCTTCCATCCTGGCGCGGTGTGGAACCTGACCCCGACATCTGCTGACTCTCCATGGTCGAGGCGACGGGCTGCATCAAAGTGACTCGTATTGTTGCGGCGGCTCGGCCGGCATTCCGGACGCGATTCTAATCGCTGTACCTGAGTCTGTTTACAATAATCGAGATCAGCACACAGTCAACGCAATCTCTTTTTCCGTGACACGCGCCCCCCCACCTCCCCCCTCCTCTTTTAGCCGCTGGGCTTGCCCAGCGCGTCCAGTGGCTCACCCACTCACCCAACGCCCGCCCTGTAACCCCTCGGCAGTCTGATCTCACCACCCCACCAGAAACACCTCGAACCCTCCCCAATATCGTTCGTAATATGTTAAGCCATCCAACGCAACCCCCCGCCAACCATGCCCCACGCCCCAAATGTCCCAAAATGTCCCAAAATGTCCCGTCCTGAATATTCCATTTCGCATTTCCTCCCCAACCGTAACTCCCCGCTCTGTAGTCAATCTCACAGTCCCCATTTTTCGATGCTTCCCTCCTCTATCCAAATTCTCCAATTCCCCTAACAAGTGTCCCCGGAACTTGTCCGATGCTAGACAAGGGTGGGGCAGTTTCCCTGTGGCGGACGAATTAACACAGGTTTATGATGCCCCAGCCAACCCCCGCCTTGCCCGGCGCTATGGGTGGCCTCTCCTCCCAGTAAGGAATTTGCACAATGGATGTGACGATTATCGGTTGCGGTTATGTCGGCCTGGTCACGGGCACTTGCCTGGCGGCCATTGGCCATACCGTGCGCGGCGTCGAAAAGGATGCCAAAAAGCTCAAGACACTCATGGACGGCCATTGCCCCATCTTCGAGCCCGGCCTCCAGGAGCTCATGCAGGAGCACTATGCCTCCGGCCAGCTCCAGTTCACCGACAACGTCAAGGCCGCCGTGCGCGATGCCGAGGTCGTCTTCCTCTGCGTCGGCACGCCCCCCAAGCCCGATGGCACCGTCGACATGAGCTACCTCGAAGGCGCCGGCAAGGAAGTCTGCGACGCCCTGGCCGAGTTGCGCAACGAATACATGGTGACGATCATCGTCAAGTCGACCGTCCCCGCCGGCACCAACCGCAAGCTGTATAACTTCCTCCGCGAGCAGACCAAGGCGCATGTGCAGGTCGTCTCCAATCCCGAATTTTTGAAAGAGGGCACGGCCGTTCAGGACTGCCTCAACCCCGACCGCATCGTCGTCGGCGGCGAGAGCCCCGAGGCCTTCCGCATGATGCGAAGGCTCTACGATCCGCTCATCAAGCGCGAGGAAAACTTCCTCACCATGAACTGGGAGTCGGCCGAGCTGACCAAGTACGCCGCCAACTCCATGCTGGCCGCCCGCATCTCCTTCATGAACGAGATGACCATACTCTGCGAAGCCTACGGCGCTGATGTGGAGGACATTCGCAAGGGCATCGGCTCCGACAGCCGCATCGGCCCGGCCTTCCTCCGCGCCGGCTGCGGC
>JBBRTW010000570.1:0-3830 GCA_038244055.1 Tepidisphaerales bacterium
ATCTACCAGCTGACCGGCGATGCCATCCGCCTGCAGGACGCTGCCGCCGGCACCCTGGGCGCTTTTGGCGATCGCGTGGCCAACAACATATTCGTCGTCGCCGCGGGCTACGCCATGCGGCTCGACAGCACCACGCTGACCGGACTGGTCTGGGACTACAACGACATCTGCGTGACGGGGACCGGCAAGTTCGCGCGGCTGGACAACCGGGATTTCCTCACCCGCGCCGCCTGGCTGGCCGAGCTGGGCCTGGATGCTCACTCGATCACCACCGATCCGCAGTTCGTCGATCCCGATGGCGCGGACAACGTCCTGGGCTATGTCGGCGGCGTCGATTCAGGCGTGGACGACGATTTCCACGTGAAGACCGCGTCCCCGACCATCGATGCCGGCGACCCCAACTCGTCATTCCTCTTCGAGCCTCTCCCCAATGGTGCCCGCGTGAACCAGGGCAGCTACGGCAATACCAAAGAGGCCGCCGCCAGCGCGGCGCAGTTCGTGCAGGTGCTGCTCCCCAACGGCCTGGAACGCGTTGATGCGGGAACGCAACTGGCCGTGAAGTGGCGCTCGTCGGGCCTGACCCAGAACACGTATTTCGGGTTGCTGAACGTCGGCGGCGCGGATACCGGCGACTGGAAAACCATTCCCTCGGCTTACGTCGTTAGCGTGCCCAATGCTGGTTCCTTCGGCGTTCCGGTCGATACCTCGCTGGTCCCCAATCCGGCTCCTCAGTCCGTTTACACCACCTACACATACGCCAACAACGGCCCGGGCACCATCCTCTCCTATTCGATTCCCGTCGCCGACGGCAGCTACAATCTTCGACTCCACTGGATGGAGCCATCGTCCAACGCGGTCGGTGCGCGACTGTTCGATATCCGGATCAACGGCCAGATCGTCCAATCGAATGTGGACGTCCGCGCCCTGGCCGGCGCATCTTACAAGGCAATCGCCCTGTCCTTCCCCGGCGTCGCCACCGCGGGCTCGGGGCTGCTGGTCGAGCTGATCAGCAAGACCATCAACCCCGCCTTCCTCTGCGGCATGGAGATCATCGCCGCCAACCCCGCGGGTATCGCCAATCCCACCGCCAACCTCGACTACTCCACCGACGGCGGCGCGACCTGGACGAACATCGCGACCAACCAGCCGATGGACCTGCTCGGCCGCGGCACATTCAACTGGACCGTCCCCAATACCCCCTCGACTAACGTCCTGATCCGCGTCCGCGCCAACAGCGGCAGCCAGCCCACCGATATCTCCGACGCCCCCTTCACCATCAACTCCCTCACCCACGATTTCTACATCGATCCCGCCGGCGACAACGCTAACTCCGGCCGTTCGCCCGATGCCCCAATGGCCTCGCTGGCAGCGATCCTCGCCACCTACGATTTCGGCCCCGGCGACACGATCCACGCCGCCGCCGGGACCTACGCCCTGATCAACACCATCGCGATCGACGTCCAGGACAGCGGCGTGGTCATCCAGGGGCCCGCCAGCGGTGCCCCGGCGATCTTCAACCGCGGCAACGCTGCTTCCCCGGTCTTCGTCTTCACCGGCGCCGACGACATCACGCTGGATCACCTTGCCATCACGGGCGGCACCTACGGCATCTCGGTCGACTTCAACAGCCCGCTCAGCGACCGCATCACCCTGTCGAACCTCGACGTATACGGCAACAGCGCCTACGGCATTTACAACTACAACTTCGGCGCCACCGGCTGGTCGCTATCCGCCAGCAAGGTGCACGACAACTATCAGGGCGTGGAGTTCAACTACGGGTCAAGCCTCCTGATCTCCAACAACCAGGTTTACAACAACACCGGTCGCAGCATTGAAGTGTCAAGCTTCGGCGCAACCATCTCCGGCAACGTCGTCTTCAACAACGGCTACGGCATCGATGGCAATTCGCGCGACGGCCAGAACCCCGCCGCGGCGGTCCTGGTCAGCGGCAACACCTCCTACAACAACGGCTTTGGGATGGGCATTACCGGCAACGTTACCGCCGATTCCAATACCGTCTACGGCAACGTCAACGGCGGCATCACCCTGAACGGCGGCATCGCCCGCAACAACATCGCCTACGGCAACCTCTACGGTATTTCCGGCACTGGCCAGATCCTCAATAACCGCGTCCTTGGCAACACTACCGCCGGCATCTCTACCTCGGGCGACAACACTCAGGTCGTCGGCAACACCGCCTTTAACAACCCGGCCGGCATCGAGGTCACCAACGGGTACGGCGGCTCATCGGTTCGCAACAACCTGGTCTACAACAACGCGACCGCCGGCATCGTCATCCACAACGGCACCGGCTCGGACGTCACGAACAACACCGTTTACCAACCCGGCGGCGGCGATGGCATCCGCCTCGACGGACTGTTCAATGCCTCTGTCAAAAACAACATCGTTCAAGTCGGCGACTCAGGCGTCGCCCTGAGCGTCGCGGCCAATGCCGGCGCGGGACTCTCCAGCGACTACAACAATCTCTACACGACCGGCACTGCCAAAGTCAGCCGCTTCGGCACCACCGATTTCGCCACCCGCGCCCAGTGGTTCCTTGAATTCGGCTACGATCAGCATTCCATTTCCGCCGATCCGCTTTTCGCCGATCCGGATGGGGTGGACAACAAGCTTGGCTATACGACACTGGGACTACTGGCCTCGTATTACAACAACGAGGCGTTCAGCGGCGCGCCCGTGCTCCAGCGCGCCGAAACGCAGATCAACGCCGTCCCCGGCTACAATTCGCCCGCGCCCGGTGTTAATGTCGACCACTTCTCGGTTCGCTGGCAGGGCTTCATCTACATTCCCGCCGACGGCCAGTGGACCTTCTCCGGACTCGCCGATGACGGCCAGCGTCTTTATCTCGACAACAGCGCCACCCCGCTGATCGATCAGCTTGTTTATACGGGCGTCGAGGTCAATGCCACCACCCCGCTCACCGCCGGCTGGCACGCCTTCCGTTATGACTGGGTCGAGACCACCAACTATGCCCAGGCCATTCTCAAGTTTGCGGGCCCCGGCACACCCAAGCAGATCATCGGCGCGCCGCTCTTCAGTCAGGTCGCGGGTGTTCCCACGACGGTGACAGATGATAATTTCCATCTCCTCCCCGATTCGCCTTCGATCGATCAGGGCGATCCCGCTTCGGCCTTCAATCTCGAGCCGGACTTTAACGGCGGCCGCATCAATCAGGGCAATGAAGGCAACACGCTCCTCGCCACCACGTCGATTGCACAAATCGCACAGATTCTCTCACCCAACGGCTATGAAAAGCTCATAGCCGGACGATCCTACACCATCAATTTCCGCCTCGCCGGCATTCCCACAGCCACGCCCACCGCAAGCCTCGCGGTCTCACTCGACAACGGCGCGACCTGGACCTCCATCGTGTCTGGCGTAACCGTGAACGCATCGGGCCTGGGCGCCTACAACTGGACGCCCGCCACCACCACTATTGGCAACTCCGCGCTGATCCGCGTCACCGCCGAACAAGGCAGCGGTATCTCCGACGTCAGCGACAGCCCCTTCCTCATCGCCAATAACGGCCACGATTTTTACATCAACGACGGATCGACCGCCGGCGATTCGCTCACCACCGCCATCGGCGATAACTTCAACTCCGGCAAATCGCCCGACAAGCCCATGGCCAGCCTCTACGCGCTGCTGCAGCAGTACGACCTGAACGCCGGCGATATCGTTCATGTCGATAACGGCACCTACGTTTCCCTGCGCGACTACGTCATCCTCCCCGACGACTCAGGCATGCGCATTCAAGGCCCTTCCACCGGCGCGGCCATCCTCAATCGCAATTCCACCGCCGACACCAA
>JBBRTW010000571.1:0-3810 GCA_038244055.1 Tepidisphaerales bacterium
AGCGCACCCGCTCGAATGCCCGCACCCGCAAGGGTCCGCGCAAGACCGTGGCCGGCAAGAAGGGCGTTAAGGAACTCGGCAAGTAGTTGCGGGTTGCGAGTTTCGAGTTGCGAGTTAAATGCAATTTCGGAACCCGCGCCTCGCAGCAGATGGAATTTCTAGCAACTCGCAACTAATAACTCGCAACTAATAACTCGCAACTCGCAACTAGTCATTTGTAACTTTTTCCCGTGGGGACGGCCGTAGCGCCGGGCGATCCGCGGGATTTTTTCAGGAAAGCAAACTCATGGGCGAACAACAAAAAACAGCAGCAGCCGCGGCCGGCAAACCCGGCCAGAAAAAGAAGATCCGCAAGGGCGTCACCAAGGGCGTGGCCCACATCAAGGCGACCTTCAACAACACGATGGTCACCATCACCGACACCAACGGTGAGACCATTTCGTGGGCCTCGGCCGGGACGGTCGGTTTCAAGGGCGCTCGCAAGAGCACACCCTTCGCCGCCGGCCGCGCCGCCGAGCAGGCCGCCGCCACCGCTCGAAAGAGCGGGATGGTGGAAGTTGAAGTGAAGGTCAAAGGTCCGGGAGCAGGCCGGGAGCAGGCGATTCTGCAGCTCCAGAACGCCGGGCTGAAGATCATGGGCATCGAGGATGTCACGCCTCTGCCCCATAACGGATGCCGGCCGCCGAAGAAACGTCGAGTGTAAGAGAGTTGCTAGTTGTTAGTTGCTGGTTGCTAGTCGGAAGAAAACCGATTGCGACGTTCAACTGATTACTAGCAACTGACAACCAGCAACTAGCAACTGCACCTCCGGCGAGGTGGAAGAAAGATGGCCCCCAACAGTCGGGGCGGTAACCTTCCGCGATCCGGACAGGCGCATTAGAGGGACGAACGTCCCAGGAGAATCATTATGAGAATTCGTTGGCGCGGTTTGGAACTGCCTTCTCGCGTTGTGCGCGACCCGCAGGCCTCCACCGAAACATACGGTAAATTCAGCGCTGAGCCCTTCGAACGCGGCTTCGGCACGACGGTCGGCAACAGCCTCCGCCGCATTCTCCTGTCCTCCCTCGAAGGCGCGGCGGTCACCCACGTCCGCATCAAGGGCGCGGAGCACGAGTTCAGCAGCATTCCCGGGGTCATGGAAGATGTCACCGACATCATCCTGAACATCAAGTCCCTCATCGTGAAGCTCGATGCCGATGAGTCCAAGGAAGTGAAAATCAGCGCCAAGAAGGCGGGCGTGGTGACGGCAGGCATGATCGAAGGCGATCAGGCCGTCTCGGTCTTCAACAAGGATCATGTGATCTGCACGCTGACAGAAGATGTTTCTTTCGAGATGACCCTGGTCATCGACAAGGGCCGCGGCTACACCACCGCGGCGGAGCATATCGCCGACGCCGGCGACGATATCGAGCTCGGCCTCATCGCCGTCGACTCGCTCTACTCGCCGGTTTCGCGCGTCCGCTACGCGACCGAAGACGCCCGCGTCGGGCAGAAGGTCGATTACGACCGCCTGATCCTGGAGATCTGGACCAACGGCACCATCTCCCCCGAGATGGCCCTGGTGGAGGCCAGCAAAATCCTCCGCAAGCATCTCAACCCCTTCGTCCAGTACTTCGAACTGGGCACCGACACGGCCTCGGATGACGCCATCAACGCGATGCGCGAGCATTCGCGGGCCACGATGGACCCCGAGCTCGAGCAGAAGCTGGCCATGACCGTGCAGGAACTGGATCTTTCGGTTCGGGCCAACAACTGCCTGGAATCCGCCAAGATCACCACCGTGCGCGATCTGGTGCGCAAGACCGATGCCGAACTGCTGAAGGTTCGCTCCTTCGGCAAGACCAGCCTCCGCGAGGTCAAGCGCAAGCTGGCCGATCTCGGGCTGAGTTTGGGCATGGACCTCGATTCGCCGCAGCCGATGGCGGCCGCCATCATGCCCGATGACGATGACGAACTCGAAGAGGAAGATGATTCGGCGGCGTCCTGATGGCGCGGCGCAGTAACACGATCCATAACCCGCGGCCCTGAAGCCGCCTGATGCGTTCGACGCATCGCCAGTCCCCTGAGGTGATCCCATGAGCAGTCACATGATTCGCGGCCGGCAACTCAGCCGCGATACCGAGCATCGCAAGTCGCTTCGCCGCTCGCTGGCACAGAGCCTGTTCGAACACGGCAAGATCCGCACGACGCTTCCCAAGGCCAAGGAAGTCAAGAGCTTCGTCGAGAAGCTCATCACCCTGGCCAAGACGGCGGCCAGTGCCCCGGATAGCAAGGATGGCAAGGCGCTGGCACTGGCTTCGCGCCGGCGAGCCATCGCTTACATGAACGACCGCCGCCTGGTCGATGAGCATCAGGAGTTCA
The DNA here is from genome assembly GCA_038244055.1 of Tepidisphaerales bacterium. Classification (GTDB taxonomy): domain Bacteria; phylum Planctomycetota; class Phycisphaerae; order Tepidisphaerales; family Tepidisphaeraceae; genus DASPKW01. The sequence continues at coordinate 2,362 of JBBRTW010000571.1, forward strand.
CGGGTGAGACCGTGGCCGGCAAGCTGTTCAAGGAGATTGCGCCGATGTTCGCCGATCGCACCGGCGGCTATACCCGCATCATCAAGACCTCCAAGCATCGCATCGGCGATGGTGGAATGATCGTGGTGCTGGAACTGACCACCGAAGGCACGGCCCCCAAGGGCACGATCCGCCGCAGCGCGGGGTTGCGTCGCAAGCGCAACGAGCGCCGGCATCAGTTCGCGGCCAAGGCGATGAAGAAGGCGTCCGATAAGTCGTCGGGCGAGAAAGCTCCTGAGGCGGGGGCGGAAGCGAAGTCTGAGTAAGGTTGTAGCCTTTTAGCTGATTTGGCCCCACGGGTAAGACCTTAAAGTCTTACCCATGCCACCCAACGCGATGGCATTCAGCGGACTCGGCAGTAGAGTGGGCTTCGATTTGATTTTTCAGGGGACCGGTTAAAAGCCGGTCCCCTTTTCCTGTTTATTGGTGTGGCGTCTGATATATTGCCGAGTCTGGATGGGGAGAATCGCACTGCTTTCGTGGTTTTCTATTCCGATTTCGATGGAGTGGAGGGTTAACATTTCCCAACCGATTGTGGATGATTCGGGCAGAAACCGCTTTATATGGGTGAAAAACGGCATTGCCGCGGAATCGGCGGATTGTTGACAGTGATTGACGTCAGACCTTAAAATTGCCAACCGTTAACATTTGGCACTTTCGGCGCTAATTGGTGTAGAATCTTGAAGAAGTGGCAGGGGAGCGGAATATCGTTTTCCTTTGCCCAATCCCCGGTTAGGATCGCGACAGGCTTTTGGCGTTCCTTCCGTCCGGTAGCAGCATCAGCCGCCGGCCCGTGAATCAATAGTAAACGAATCCGGCGCTCGTGCGTCGAGGACGACACTAAGTATGCTGGCAGAGATCAATTGGTCGGAACTGGCCGGAACGCTTCTGGTTGTGTTCTACGTCTCCATTCTTCTGGTGGTGGCCTTCTACGGCTTCCACCGGTACGTCCTCTTATACCTGTACCGCAAGTACAAGCACAACGCCTACGTCCCCAAGACGTACTACACGGCCGATGGCCTCCCGCGCGTCACGATTCAGCTCCCGATGTTCAATGAGGACCTGGTGGCCCAGCGGGTGATCGATGCCACCTGCCTGATGGACTATCCGCTGGACCGGCTGGAGATCCAGGTGCTGGATGACTCGACGGATCAGTCGGCCGACATCGCAAAGGCCGCGGTGGATAAATGGGCCGCCAAGGGGTTTCCGATCCGCTATATCCATCGCGATAATCGCGTCGGGTACAAAGCGGGCGCGCTGGCGGAGGGATTGAAGACGTCCACCGGGGATTTCATCGCGATTTTCGACGCCGATTTCATCCCGCCCAAGGAACTGCTCCGCAACCTGGTCCATTACTTCACCGATGAGAAAGTCGGCATGGTGCAGGTGCGCTGGGATCACCTCAACCGC
>JBBRTW010000572.1:0-3791 GCA_038244055.1 Tepidisphaerales bacterium
CCAAGCACGGCCTGCCGCAGGACCTGCGGATTACGGATGTGACCAATCATGACAAAGCTGCGAACTGACCCATTTCGAACGGCTACGGCGGAGGGAAGCGCGATGGCTGCATCCCATCCCGATGCACCGCTACCGAGTAGGTTCGATATCGCCAGAATCCGCGCCGATTTCCCGATCCTCTCCACTAAGACCACCAGCGGCAAACCGCTGATCTACCTCGATAACGGCGCGACCACCCAAAAGCCCCAGCCCGTGATCGACGCCCTCGATTGCTATTACAAATCCCAAAACGCGAACATCCACCGCGGCGTCTACGAGCTCTCCCAAATGGCGACCGGCCTCTACGAAGAGGCCCGCGTCACGGTGCGGAACTTCCTCAACGCCGCCGACCCCGTCGAGATTATTTTCACGCGCGGCACCACTGAATCGATTAACCTGATCGCCCATTCCTACGCCCGCGCCTTCCTCAAGGCCGGCGATGAAATCGTCATCTCGGCCATGGAGCATCACTCCAATATCGTCCCCTGGCAGATCGCCTGCCAGATGACCGGCGCGATTCTTCGAGTGATTCCGATGAATGATGCGGGCGAACTCGACATGGCCGAATATGCGAAGATCCTCCGCTCGGGGAAGGTCAAGCTCGTTTCGGTCGTCCATGTCTCCAACAGCCTGGGCACGATCAACCCGGTCAAGGAGATGACCGCCCTCGCCCATCATTTCGGCGCGAAGATGATGATCGATGGGGCGCAGTGGGTGGCGCATCACCCCACGGATGTCCGCGATATCGGCTGCGATTTCTACGCCCTCTCGGGCCACAAGCTTCTCGGCCCCACCGGGATCGGCGTACTCTTCGGCCGGCGCGAACTCCTCGAATCGATGCCTCCCTACCAGGGCGGCGGCGACATGATCAAATCGGTCACGTTCGCCAAGACCGAGTACGCCGAGCTCCCCAATAAATTTGAGGCCGGCACGCCCCACATCTCCGGCGCGATCGGCCTGGCGGCGGCGATCGATTACATTCTGTCGGTCGGCTTCAATAACTTCGAGCCGCATGAGCGCGACCTGCTCGAATACGCCACCGCCCGCCTCGATGAAATCCCAGGCCTGCACATCATCGGCCGGGCCAAAAACAAGGGCGGCGTGATCTCGTTTGTGATCGATGATCCGCCGATTTCAGCGCTCGATCTGGGCATGGCGCTGGATAGCGAAGGCGTCGCCATCCGCACCGGCCATCATTGCTGCCAGCCCGTCATGGATCGCTTCGGCATCCCCGCGACCGCGCGAATCTCCCTGGCCTTCTACAACACGCGCGGCGACATTGATGCGGCCATCTCTGCCATTCGAAAAGCGCGCGAGCATGCCCTGTCGAAGAAATCAACCGGAGCGACGGCATCGCTCAGCGCCGACGGCGCGGCGGTCGATCTGAATACCATTAAATGGGCCCCAGCCGTCGCCAAATCACCCGCCGCCGCCGCCGATGAACTGGCCGAGCTATTCGAAGCGCTCGGCGATCGCGATGCGCGGAACATGTACATTCTCGAAGCCGGCGAGAAAATCCCCGCCATGCCGGCCGGGCTGAAGAATGAAACCACGCGCGTTCATGGCTGCATGAGCGTGGTTCATTTATTCGGCCGGGAAAAGCCGGGTGCGGCGGGCGTTCTGGAATTCGTCGCCGATTCCGATGCCCATATTGTCCGCGGCCTGATCGGCCTGCTCGAACGCCTCTTCTCCGGGCAGCGCGCCGGCGACATCCTCGCGTTCGATGTCGAGGCGTTCTTCGTTCGCATTGGCCTGGAGCAGTTCATCACCGTGCAGCGCCGCAATGGCCTGGCGGGCATGGTCAAGCGGATTCGCGCGCTGGCCGGCGCGATCGGTTCGTAAGGAAATTGGAGCATTTGCCGTGAGTGGAGAAACGACAAAACCCGGATCGATCCGCCTGAACGTTTTGCCGAGTTCAGGCAAGATCGATCAACTGCGCTCGGAGTTTGCGATGCAAAATGAAATTAGCGCCGAGGCCGCGCCCGCAACACCGCTCACCGACTTTGCATCAACGATGGGAGCCACAGCGAATAACGAAGCTTCGCCGCCCACCCCGTCCTCGCCACCTTCCGATTGCGCACCCAAACCCTTCGACCCCATCGCCTCCATCCAGAACAAGCTCCTCGAAGGCAAAATCATCGCCGCCCTCAAGACCGTCTACGATCCGGAAATCCCCATCGATATTTACGAGCTGGGCCTGATCTACGCGATCGAAATCGATGCGGAGAAGAATGTGAATGTTCGCATGACGTTGACGGCTCCGGGATGCCCCGTGGCCGGGAGTTTGCCGGGCGAGGTCGAGCGGCGCGTGGAATCGGTGGCGGAAGTCAAAAGCGCGACCGTGGAACTGGTGTGGGAACCCGCCTGGTCGAAGGACCGCATGAGTGAGGCGGCGATGCTGCAATTGGGGATTTATTGAGTCAATTCATTTCGGCATATGGGGCGCAAAGAGGGCGGCGACCTCGCGACGCAATTATTTTTTCGGCTTCTTATCCTCAATTTGATCCTTGAATCCCAATCCACCGCCGCCGGCCGGGCTGTTGGCGTGTTCGTTCAGCCAGGTGACGGTGTCTTCGAGCGATTTGTCATCGCGAATGGATGCTTCGGTCACCCATTTCAATCCCATGAAGCTGGTGCTCTCGTTCCAGGCGACTTTGCCGTAGGGGCGGTAGCGCTCGTCCTTGTTGGTCTCGCGGATTTTCTCGACGGCCGAGGCCGCCATGCGCACCTGCCGCGGATCGCCGGCGCTGAGCGACCAGCCGCGCATCGCCGTGGCGATATTGCTCCAGAATTCGTTGGCCGGCGCGCCCGCGGTCACCCGCTCGTAGGCATCCCCCAGGGCGGCCGAGAAGGTGTCGAAATCAGGGCTCAGCCGCGAGTAGAGTTCATCGCGGTAATCCAGGATCGGATCGCCCGAAAGTCGGTAGCTTTTGATGACGTCGCCATATTCCTTGTTGATGTCCGCCTCGGCATCCTTCTTCATGATGCCGACCCGGTTGAGCGTGCGATCCAGATCGCTATGCGCCAGCCCGGGATGGCGGAGCGGCTGCGGCGCAGCGCGATACGCCTTGATCGCGCGGGCCTTGAGCTCCGGCGGGAACTTGCCTTCGACGCCCGAGAGCAATTGCCATTTGATGTATGCCTCGGCCCGGCCATCGGGAGAAAAACGCCGCTCCAGCCCGATTAGGACCGCTTCCGGCGTCACGCCCTCGGGCTTGTCCTTGAGAAAGTAGTCGGACTTTTCGCGCAGGCCCTCGCCCTTCTTGTCCTTCATGATCTTGTTGTATTCGAGCAGCAGCGCGTTGCCGGCCGCGATGACCGGGCCGCTGTTCTTATCGCCCGGCCTGGCGGGCAGCGTCTTATTCCCAGTTCCCCCCGCTGGGGCCGTCGGCGTGGCGGGTTTGACGGCCGGTGGCGGCGTCGGCGGCGCATCGGCCGCCCGCAGCGGCGCGCCCGAAAAGGTGAAGGAGCATAGCACGGCGATCAGTGCGAAAGTCGAAAGCGATTGAATTTTCATGGCTCAGCGCTCGTGAAATGGACCGTTCTTAACATCAGAGTACCGCATGATAAGGCTTTCTGACAAGCCAATTCAGGTGTGTCGGGCCTCACATTCAGGGCATCCGCATGTAGATTAAGATTCTTGCGCTTGCGCGTTCACTGATGATCGAATAGGGTGGGTGGCTGTTCCCGGCCGGGTTGTTTCTCATTCCAACGCCTGACCCCAAGGAGCTTGGCATGGACGCTCAAGCGAC
>JBBRTW010000573.1:0-3747 GCA_038244055.1 Tepidisphaerales bacterium
ACGTTTCCGCGCATGGTCCAGTAGTGGCCTGTCTGCACCATCAGCTCGATCGCGGCCCGGTGGCCTTCATTGCGGTCCAGGGCGGCGCGGATGTTGTCGTGGTCAGCATCCATCCGCGCCAGCCACATCGCCTGCTCCGGGCCGTTGATATTCTTCTCCGCCTCGGTGGCGCGAGCCAGGAAATGTTCCAGATGCTTCTGCTGAATCGCCGGCCGCTGCCCGGATTCGGTGAGTTTCTCGGCCGAATACTGGCGGATGGTCTCCAGCATGCGATAGCGCGCCGCCCCGGCCTTCTCCTCCATGATGACCAGCGATTTATCCACCAGGCCGGTGAGCAGGTCCAGGATCAGCCCCGAATCCAGCTCCTCATCGGCCGCGACTTGCTCCACCGATTCCAGCGCGCAGGACCCGGCGAAAATGCTCAGGCGCGCGAACAGCGTGCGCTCCTCGGGCGAGAGCAGATCGTAGCTCCAATCGATCAGCGCCCGCAGCGTGCGCTGCCGCGGGAGGACCGTGCGCGGGCCGGTCGTCAATAGCTTAAAGGCATCCCCCAGACGGTCGGCGATCTGAGCCACCGAGAGGACCTTCACCCGCGCCGCCGCCAGCTCGATCGCCAGCGGGATGCCATCCAATCGCCGGCAGATATCCGCGATGGCATGGGCATTGTCGGCCGCCAGCGCGAACCCCGCGCGGGCCTGGGCGGCGCGATCGACGAAGAGGCGCACCGCATCGTTGGCGGCGAGGTCTTCAGCGCTTTCCGAATCGTCCGCCTTGGGCAAGGCCAGCGCCGGCACGCGCAGCTCGGCCTCACCGGCGCACCCCAGCGCCTGGCGGGTGGTGGCGACGATGCGGAGATTCGTGCAGCCCCCCAGCAAAGCCGCGCAGGTGGCGGCGGCGGCGTCGATCACATGCTCGCAGTTATCGACGACGATCAGAACGCGCTGATCGCGAATCGACTCGATGAGCGATTGGATCAGCGTCTTGCCGGCGCTGGCGCGCACGTTCATCGCGGCCGCGACCGACTGCCCGACCACATCGCCCCCGGTGATGCCCGCCAGATCGACGAACCACACCCCGCCGGGAAATTCCGCCAGATGCGACCGCGCCAGCTCGAGCGACATGCGGGTTTTGCCCGTGCCGCCCGGGCCGATCAGCGACAGCAGCCGGGCCCGCATCAGCAGGTGATTCGCCTCGGCCAGCTCGCGCTGGCGGCCGATGAAGCTCGTCGGAGACTGCGGCAGATTGTTGGGCGCATCGGGCGGCGGCGTGATCGCCGTCATATCGGGCGCGGGCCCGGCCGGCGCGGGCGCGGCGGGCTGGGCAGGGTCCCCAGGCGATGCGATGATGCCCGAATCGATCGTCTCATCGACGGGTCGGCGGGTGACCACCGTCGCGGCGCTCTTCGAAACATCCACGATCACCTTCTGCCCCGCCAGCGCCGACTCCAGATCGGCGAGCATCGCATCCGCGGAAGGGTAGCGGTCGGCCGGATTCTTCTTCGAGCCGCGGGCGAGAATGGCCTCGATGGAATCGGGAATTTCATCCGCGAAGCGCCGCGCCTGCGGAAAAGGCTGGGCGACATGCTGATGCAACAGCAGCGCGAGGTTATTGCCATCGAACGGCGGCCGGCTGGTGAGCAGATGAAAATACGAACAGGTCAGCGCATAAAGATCGGAAGAAACCGTGCCCGACTCGCCGCGGCACTGCTCGGGCGAGAGGTACATCGGCGTACCGAGAATCGTGCCCGCCTGCGTGAGATCGGAGGGAATATCGTGAACGCGGGCCAGCCCGAAATCGACGACTTTCACCTGTCCCGTGCGGGCGCGCATCAAATTGGCGGGTTTCACATCGCGATGGATGATGCCCGCGCGATGCGCCGCCGCCAGCCCCGCCGCCGCATCGCGAATCGCGGCCGTCGCTTCGCGCCATTCGAGGAAAATGCTCTCGCGCAGATGCTCCGACAAACTCCCTCCATCCACCCATTCCATCGCGATGAAGATCAGCCCCGCATGCCGGCCGACCTGGTAGACCGCGACGGTATTGGGATGATTCAAGCGCGCCGCCGAGCGGGCCTCGCGAAGGAAGCGGTCGGTGGCGCTGTTGGTGACCGTTTGATCGGCCCCGCCGGTTTCAGGGCGAAGGACTTTGAGCGCCACCACCCGATGCAGATCGACATCGCGCGCCTCATACACCACACCCATCCCCCCCGCGCCGGCCTGGCGGATGATCTCGTACTGCCCGAGCTGATCGCCGGGCTTGGGAAGGGGAATGGAAGAAGGGTCTGGCATACGACGGCTCCGATTAGAAGGGATTGGGGGCGTGTCGCCAAGTATTTCTTTGTTCGGTGGAATCGCGGCAGCGATGGAATTTGAGGAAAGTAAGACCCTTTATTGATGTGAGCCCGACCACATGGAGAGAATCCCCATTGAGCCTGTGGGGGAATTGGATAGGGTATGGGGCAATGAATGTTGGCCGATTGAGGCGCAATAGACGTGAAGATGATTTTGTACTGCTGGTGATGTGAGCGGAGCGTGATGCGATGAAGAGAGATGGAATGGATAACGATGGATTGGAAACCGTGGATGGGGTGCATCGCCGCGGGTTTCTGAAAATGGCGATGGCGTTGGGGGGCGGGTTGGTGTGGCCGGGATTGGCCTCGGCGGCGGATGTCGCCAGTGGCGGATTAGTGCCGCCGGATGCCGGGGCGGGCGCGGGGGGCGGAGTGGGAGGGGTCGGAGGGGTTGGAGGGGTTCCGGAGATGGCGAAATTTCCGGAGAAAACGGATTTGATCCTGCTGACGGATCGGCCGCCGCAGTTGGAGACGCCCATCAAATATTTCCGCGAGGACTTGACCCCCAACGATGCCTTCTTCGTGCGCTGGCACCTGGGGACGATCCCCACTTCGGTCGATACCAATGCATTCCGGCTGAGCGTCGAGGGGCAGGTGGAAGAGGCCCTGAGCTTGTCGCTGGAGGATTTGAAAAAGAAATTCGAGCCGGTGTCGATGGTGGCGGTTCTGCAATGCTCGGGCAACTCGCGCAGCTCATTCGAGCCGCGCGTCATGGGCGGGCAGTGGGGCAACGGCGCGGTCGGCAACGCCAAGTGGACCGGCGTTCGCCTCAAGGATGTGCTGGCGCGGGCCAAGGTGAAGGCCGGCGCGCTGGAGGTGGTCTTCAACGGCCTGGATAACGGGGTGGTGCCAACCGTTCCCGATTTCATGAAGTCGCTGAAGGTGGATCATGCCAACGATGGCGAGGTGATGATCGCCTACGCGATGAACGACCAGCCGCTGCCGATGCTCAATGGCTTTCCGCTGCGGCTGATCGTGCCGGGCTGGTACGCGACCTACTGGGTGAAGGCCCTCAATGAAATCCGCGTGATCTCGGCCGAGTTCAAGGGATTCTGGATGTCCAAGGCCTATCGCGTGGTCAACAATCCCGAGTGCCAGGAAACGCCGACGGACCTGGCCAAGGAGACGGTGCCGGTCTCGACGATGACCGTGCGTTCGCTCTTCGTCCGGCCCGAGGCGGGTGAGAAATTGAAAGCCGGCGCTGCCTGTGAGATCGAAGGCGTGGCCATGGATGGCGGCAAGGGCATCGCGAAAGTTGAAGTCTCCACCGATGGCGGAAAAACCTGGGCCGAGGCGAAGCTCGGCAAGGACCTCGGGAAATACTCCTGGCGTCGCTTCAAGCTGGCCTGGACGCCGGCGGCCGGCAAGTTCAAGCTCATGGCCCGCGCCACCAACGC
>JBBRTW010000574.1:0-3725 GCA_038244055.1 Tepidisphaerales bacterium
AAGTGGGTAGGTGCCTTCCTGCTCGACGGGGTTCTGCGTCGCCAGGACGAAGAACGGATCGGGGAGCTTGAAGTCGTTGCCGCCGACCGACACCTTGCGCTCCTGCATGGCCTCAAGCATCGCGGCCTGGGTCTTGGGGGGCGTTCGGTTAATTTCATCGGCCAGGATGATGTTCGAGAAGATCGGGCCTTTGAGGAACTTGAAGGCCCGCTCGCCGGTGGCCTGATCCTGGTAGATCACCTCGGTGCCGGTGATGTCGGAGGGCATCAAGTCAGGGGTGAACTGGATGCGCTTGAAACCCAGGTGGAGCGTCTGGGCCAGCGTGGAGATCATCAGGGTCTTGGCCAGCCCGGGGACACCCACCAGCAGCGCATGGCTGCGGGTGAAGATGGAAATCAGGATCTCGTCGATGACGCTTTCCTGGCCGACGATGACCTTGGCCATTTCGGCCTTGATCGCGGCATGGGCGGTCTTGAGACTCTCGACTGCCTGGAGGTCAGCATCATCGATTCGTTCGGCGGTTGCGGTATTGGACATGAGCTCCCTTTCACCTGTTGTGAAAGACGGGGATGAAAAACACACGAATAATCGGGACACGAAGACGTTAAAGCTTCTGAGAGGCGGAATCCGTTCTATCGCGATTGCGAAGACGAACCCGCGGCCCAGCGGCGACGTAAACCCCGTGCGTCCCTGCACGTCTGCACCGGGGGTAATGACTATACCCGGGGTCGGGGGGCACGTTGAACCTTTAACCAAGGGTGGGTTAAAAGTTGGCCACCGGTCTCGGACGTCACATTTTGAATAATCGTTTCCATCCTCCCCGGTGTCAACGCGGGCCGCTTAGGATTCATACGAAAACACGATGCCGCGATTCACCGCTTGCCGATGGCCTTCTCCGCATTCAGGTCCTTGAGTGTGCTTTTCCATCCTTCGGCTGCGCCGAGCTTCAACCACGGCGCGAGATCGACATCCTTGTGCTCTTTTCCATCGGCCACATTCAATTGCACGATGCCGGCGCTGGTGGGGACCAGAACGGTCTGCCGCATGACGGTCGGCGGGCCGGTTAAGGTGACGCCGGCGGGCGGGGTGTATTCCCACATCAGTTTGCCCGTGGCCGCGTTCCCACCGTAGATCATTTTTTCCCCGGCGAAGGCCATCCACTCGGCCGACACTCCGGCGAGGCTGATGCCATCCCAGGGTCGCTCCTCGCCGATATCCCACAGGAACTGCCCGGTTAGCGCATCAAGCCCATAGACCGACCGCGCATCCTGCGGCATGGCCACGACGACCGCGCGCGATGGCTGGCCGGCGATCTCGCAGATGCCCGGCGTCGAGCGATACCGCAAGGCCGGATTTCGCAGCTTGTTTCGTTCTTCCAGCACGCGCGCGGCGATATCGCGGCGATCGACCCGGCCGACTCCCAGCGGCGCCTCGGCGAGATTTGGCTTGCCGTAGACGTGGATCCAGCGGATTTTCCCATCGAACCGGCCGACCGCGATCACCGCGCCGCAGTTGGGCGAGATGATCGCCAGATCGCGCCAGATGGCCGGTTCGCTCAGTTCCGCCAGGCGGGAAATTTCGATGTAACCCGCGCGATCCGCGCGGCCAAAGCGAATATCGGCCTCGCGAATCGCGCCCAGCGGCGTCTGCCAGAGGGGCTGGCCGGTCAGGGAATCGTTGGCGCAGAGAATGAGCGTGGCGGCCGATTGATTGACCCGCGCCGCGGCCACGGTATACACCGCCCGGCCGGCGATCGCGGGGGAGCTGATATAGGTCAGGTCTTTGCGCGGATCGGCGGTTTCGCTGGCCCAGAGAAGCCGGCCATCGCTGCCGGCGTAGGCGCGGAGGCCAAACTGGTCATCGCCATTCTGATTGGGCTGGCGGGCGATGACGATGGCGGCCCGGCCGAAGAGATCGGTCTGCACGGCCGGCTGAAAGATCGCGCCGCGCCCGGTGGGGAGGGAGCGGTCGGCGGCGAACGCGCCGGGGGCCTTGGGATTGGAGGCCGACCAGGCGAGCTGGCCGTTGTCGCGGATCAGCACGATGCGATTCCAGGAGGCGAGGATCGTTCCATCAGCCGCGGCGATCGGAAAGAACTTGGACAAACCCGCCAGCGCTGGATTGGCGTACCAAGGCGCATCGATGGGCAGCGGCCCGGCCAGCGATTTCAGACCGGCCGGGCGGGCAGGGGGGATGAATCCTTCGAGGTCCTTCGGCGGGGCGATTGTTTCGCCGAGCTCGATCTGGGTCAGCCAGTTGAGCAGCTTGACGCGGGAATCATCGAGCGCTGCGCCTTCGCGAATGGCCATGTCGAAATATGCTTTGGCAGCCCGCAGATCGCCCAGACGCGCTGACAAATCGCCGGCTTCGGTCAGGGCCTGCGCCGAGGCATCGGTCAGCGGATAGCGGCGGGCGATGGCGTAAAGCTCCTCCGCGCGGAGACCCGCGCCGCGGCGCGCGCTTTCCAGCGACAATCGCGCGGCGTGGCCATATTCCTTGTTGCACTCCTCGCGCAGGGCCTTGCGCTGAGCGGCGGGGAGTTGATCGACCCATGCGCTGACGGTCATGCTGGTTTTGGCTGCGCCCTCTTCACCCCAGGGCACGAGCGCCTCCGCGCTTTTTTCCAGCAGCGCTGACAGGCGTTTGGCGGCCGCGCTGTAACTATTCCCCGCCAGCTCGCGCCCAGTTATGCGCAGCTCGTTGGCCAGATCCGGTGAATCGTCGGGGGGCGCGTAGTTGATCGCGGCGATTGATTGCAATGGGATTAGACACAACCAGATGGCGATGAGTCGACCGCACGGGGCCCGCGATGGCCCGCCCGATTGGGATGAGCGATTCTTATTCAAGCCGTTACCTCGCTGAATGGCCGATCGATTCGTTGAATCATATGCACTGGCGCGGACATTGCGAAGAGGGTCATCGACTGCCCGATTCCGCATAGGAACAATCCTGGGCCGATTGAGGCGAAAGGGTCAGGAGCCGGGGAGCGTTTGGCTGCTATTTACGGACACTGGTGGCCGGCTCCTGACCCTGGGGGAGATTTCAATCCCGCTCGACAATCTCGCCGCTGAGATGCCTCTCCGCCACCTCCACATAATGCGGCACCAGCCAGTGCATGTATTCCAGTTCTTTCTCGCGCACCGGCCGGACGATTTTCCCCGGCACGCCCATGACCATCATCCGGTCCGGCACGATGAGCCCCGGCGGCACGACAGCGCCGGCCGCGACGAAGCACTCTTTGCCCAGTTTGGTTTGCGACAAAACTGTCGCCCCCATGCCGATGATGCACCCATCTCCGATTTCCGCGCCGTGGATGATCGCGCCGTGGCCGATGGTCACATCGTTGCCGATGTGGTTGGGAACATCCGTGTCGCAGTGGATGACCACGCCATCCTGCACGTTGGTGCGCCGGCCGATGGTGATCGGCGCGACGTCGCCGCGGACGACGGCGTTGAACCAGAAACTCGCCAGTTCGCCGATGGTCACAGCGCCGGTGATGACGGACTTGAACGCGCGAAAATAGTTGCCGGCCGTGCGGCGGAAGAGAGGTTGGGACATGATGGGCAACCTATACGCGAGGCGTGTCCCACCGCAAGGGCGGCTTTGCGTCATCCTGAGCTTGCGAAGGATCTTGCCTCGAACGTTGAGGCCATTCCCTCGCTGTCGAACGGGCCTCGAATAATTGGCAAGATGCTTCGCTACGCTCAGCATGACCCTCGACGATG
>JBBRTW010000575.1:0-3710 GCA_038244055.1 Tepidisphaerales bacterium
GAAATTGAAATCGTGTACCCTAACATCGAAGCCATCCGACTCGACCAGTGCATGGGAAATCAACCCTAACGGCGGAAATCAACCGGACAGTAGTGATCCTCAATCCTCAATCCTCTCCCGCCCCTCCCTTCCGCATCGCCCCAACCTACCATACTATCGACCATATGACTGCTTCGCTTCCTCCCACGCTCCAGGTCGCTCTCAAGGAATGGGCCGCCGTCTGTTCCGCGCTCTCGACCGGCCGGCAAATCGTCCTGCTTCGCAAAGGCGGCATCTGGGAATCGGCCGGTGAATTCCAGGTCGAGCATCCGCAATTTCTCCTCTTCCCCACCCATGTCCACCAAAGCCTCAACCAACTCAAGCCCGAAGCCCACGCCGGCTTCCAACCCTACAACGTCGAGCCTGCCCGTATCACCATGTCCCTGGCCGGACAGGTGACGGATATCCTCAAAATCGAGCCCCGACAGCAGATGGATCGCCTGGATGATCAGCATATCTGGGCCCCGCCGCTGCTCGATATGCGCTTCAACTACCGCCCCGAGAATCCGCTGTATCTGCTCCTGGTGCGCGCCTACAAACTCGCTGAGCCACTCACAGTCGAAAACACGCCGGCCTACGCCGGCTGCAAGAGCTGGGTGCCCCTGGCGCAACCCTTCTCCACTCAAAACGCCACCGCCATACTGGATGATGACGCCTACCAGTCCCGCCGCGACCTGATTAGATCGCGACTGTGACACGGGCGTCTCGCCCGTGCTGAGCGTGCTGGCCGTGCTGAGCGTGCCGCCTGAGAACACGAACCAGACACTATGCCGCCTCTCCCTCTCTATCCCAAAGGTGCATCCATGAACTACCGCCGCCTCGGCGATTCCGGCATCAAACTCTCCGAAATCGGACTCGGCGGCTGGCTCACGTTCGGCAACGCCTTCGATCTCGAGCGCGGCCGGGCCATCATGAACCGCGCCTTCGAGCGCGGCATCAATTTCCTCGATTCGGCCAACGTCTACGCCAACGGGAAATGCGAAGCGGCCTGGGGTGAAATTCTCGTCGGCAAACGCCGCTCCGATTATGTCCTGGCGACCAAGGTTTTCTTCCCGATGGGCAATGGCCCGAATGACAAAGGCCTCTCCCGCAAGCACATCATGGAGCAGGCCCACGCCTCCCTTGGACGGCTCCGAACCGATTACATCGATCTCTATCAATGCCACCGTTTCGATGCCGAAACGCCATTGGAAGAAACCATTCGCACCATGGACGATCTGATCCACCAGGGCAAAATCCTCTATTGGGGAATCTCCGAATGGTCGGCCGATCAGATCGAAAGCGCCCTCAAAATCTGCGCGGCGGGGGGGTACTACCGCCCCAAATCCAGCCAGCCGCAGTACAACCTCATTCACCGCGTCATCGAAGACAGGGTCATCCCCACCTGCCGTAGCGCCGGCATCGGCCAGGTCGTCTGGTCGCCCCTGGCGCAGGGCATTTTGACCGGCAAATACAAGCCCGGATCGCCGGTGCCGATGGACAGCCGGGCGGCCGATGATCGCCAGAATTATTTCATCACCCGACTGGTGATGGATAAGGATCTGCTTGCCAAAGTGCAGCGCCTGCGTCCGCTGGCTGAGGAGGCCGGTTGCTCGATGGCCCAGCTTGCACTGGCCTGGTGCCTGCGCCTCCCGAACATCACCAGTTGCATCATTGGCGCAACTCGCGCGGAACAGGTGGATGAGAATGCCGATACCGCGGGTATAATGCTGGAGCCGGAGATGATCCGGCGCATGGAAGAAGCCGTTGCCTGACCGCCCGTGTTTCACCTCTCGACCGCAAGTTGTCATTATGAGCCACACCCCCAAGCTTCCTCATCTCCCTGGGGCCGTCGGGCTCACGCATCTGATGGTCTACGACTGGCCAGGCCCCGATGGCTTGTGCGGCGGCTCGCCCCATGTCCATCTGACCTGCACGGAATGCTATTATGTCCTGGCCGGGCATGGTTCCGTGCAGACTTTGAGTGTCGAAGGGTTTCATGAGATCGAATTGATTCCAGGCAAGGTCGTCTGGTTCTCGCCGGGGGTGGTCCATCGCCTGATCAATGCCGACAAGAAGCTTGAGTTGCTGGTGATCATGCAGAATGCCGGCCTGCCCGAGGCGGGTGATTTCTTTCTCACCTTCGCCCCCGAGTATCTCGCCGATCCCGCCAAATACGCCGAGGGCGCGGGCGTCGCGCCGGGTAGCGCGGTCTTCGCCGACAACGCGGAAAATGCGGATCCGGCAGCCATCGCCCGCCGCCGCCGCGATCTGGCGGTGGTGGGGTTCAACGCGATGCGCTCCGAGTTTCAGTTCCAGGGCAAACCGGTGATGTTGCGGTTTTATGCCGCGCTGGCCAAACTCGCCAAGTCCCACGCCGGCGACTGGTATCGCCGCTGGAGCATCGGCGCCCAGGATGCCACCGAATCCTCCGGCGCGGCCATCGTCAACCTCCGCCATGGCCACGCGGGGCATCTTCTGAAAGGCCAGGTCGGCTTCATTCCCCCGCCCACCGCCCGCAGGTACGGCGTCTGCGGAATGCTCGGGCCTTATGTGCACCCTGAAGGACCAGTCGAATGATCCTGCGCACCATTCATGTTGGCGTCGGCGGCAATGGCCAATGGGCCATCGATCTTTTCGGCAAAGATCCCAAGTTCCGCCCGGTGGCCCTGGTGGATACCAACACCACCACCGCCAAGGTCGCCCAGTATCTTCTCAACGGCATGGGCCGGGAGAACGTGCCGATTTTCTCCGGCCTGACCGGCGCGCTCTCGCAGATCGAGGCCGATGCCCTGATCATCTGCACCCCCACGCCCAGCCACGCCGACTACTGCCACATGGGATTCACCATTTCCCTGCATGCCCTGGTCGAAAGCCCGATGACCATGGAGTGGAACCAGGCCAGGGAACTGGTGACCGAGGCCGAGAGCTCCTGGTCCAAATTCTGCATCGTCAAACGCGATCGCTACTCGGCGGCCGGGCAGACCATCGCGCAAATTCTCGGTACGCCGGATCACCCCAGTTTCCCGGGCGAGCCCAAGGCGGTGGAGTTCATTCACCACCGCAATCTTCCTGAAGGCGGCGCGCTCGACAGCGCCAACAACGGAATGTGGAATATCCTGGCCCGCCACATGGATTCCCTGGCCGCCTGGCTCGGCCCGGCCAAGCGCGTGACCGCCCGGGCCCATCGCGCCCCCTGGTGTACCTGGATTCGCGATCCCAATCTTTCAGTCCTGATCGAATACGCCACCGGCGCGGTCTGCAACTATTCCCTGTCCCATGACTCGGCCATCACGCGCGATCAAATCACGCTCGAAGGCGACCGCGGCGCGCTGGTGCTGACCGATCGCTCCACACTGACCTTCCATCCCCGCTCGCCCGACCCGGAAATCGGCCTCGACCCCCAGCCCGTCGAATTGATCGATGCCCCCGCCCCGGAGCAGACGATCGTCGACGAATTCTTCCGCTACATCGTCGAGGATGTTCAACCCCAGACGGCCGGAAAGATCAACCTGCAATCCCTCGCCGTCTGCGAAATGATTTCGCGATCCGCGAAGCACAAAAAACCCATTGAACGAACCGAACTAACGTAGCGTGGGCACTGCCCACCGGCTGCGCCTCATATCCACAAATAGTAATTGCTCACCGCCGCCAGCCCATACAACACCCCGCATCCGCCCAGCAGCCAGCGC
>JBBRTW010000576.1:0-3707 GCA_038244055.1 Tepidisphaerales bacterium
CATGTCGAAACCATTCTTCCACATCAATGAACCGCGCCATGTGTGTGCGATGCTGCTCCAACCAGACCGCAAGCTGGTCGACCTCTTGCGCAGGAAGTTTTTCGATGGCGGCTTCAATTTCGGCAATGGTACTCATCTGCGAAAAGCATAGCTTCCGCGAGTGAACGATTCAACGGGAAGGAGCGAAAAACCGCTCGGTCTCCCGATCGCTTGGCGGCCGCCCCACAACACCCCACCCCCTCGTCCGTATCTTCCATCATCGCCGCCTTTCGCGGCTGATTTCAGGTTCATCTCTTCGGGAGGAAGCCCTCGTGCCCCCATTTCGCCTTTCCGCACTCTCTTCGCTCGCCGCCGCCATTGCCTTCGCTTCGCCCGTCCTCGCGGCCGCGCCTAAGGGCAACCCCTTCGCCGAAAACGTCCGCCCCACCGAAGCGCTCACCCCCGATCAGGAACAAAAATCCTTCCACCTCCCGCCCGGTTTTCAAATCCAGCTCGTCGCTTCCGAGCCGCAGATCAATAAGCCCATCAACATCACCTTCGACGCCAGAGGCCGACTCTGGGTCACCTCCACCGTCGAATACCCGCTGCCCGTCAAAGCGGATTCACCCACCAGGCCGCGCGACTCCATTAAAATCCTCGAGATCGACCCCGCCACCGGCCGGGCCACCAAAGTCACCACCTTCGCCGATGGCCTCAACATCCCCACCGGCGTCTACCCCTACAAGAACGGCTGCATCGCCTACTCCATCCCCAACATCTACTGGCTCGAAGACACCAATGGCGACGGCATCGCCGACAAGCGCGAGGTCCTCTACGGCCCCTTCGACACCACCCGCGACACCCACGGCATGACCAACTCCTTCACCCGCGGTTTCGACGGCGGCCTCTATGCCACGCACGGCTTCAACAACATCACCACGCTCAAAGGCAAAGATGGCTCCTCCATTGAGATGAAATCCGGCAGCATCTACCGCATGGCCCTCGATGGCTCGCACGTCGATCTCATCACCCACGGCCCCGTCAATCCCTTCGGCTTGGCTTACGACTCATCGGGCAATCTCTACGTCGCCGACTGCCACACCAAGCCCTTCCAGTCCGTTCTCCGCGGCGCGTGGTTCGAGCATTTCGGCCGGCCGCACGATGGCATCGGCTTCTACCCGAAAATCATGGGCCACCTCCACGGCTCCACCGCCATCGGCGGGGTCATCAGCATCGATGATGACCGCTGGCCGCGCGAGTTCCAGGGCAATCTCATCTGCGGCAACCCCGTCACCTCGCGCGTCGATCGCGACTCGCTCACCTTCGCCGGCTCGACGCCCACCGCCCACGAGCAACCCGATTTCGTCGCCTCCGATGATCCTTGGTTTCGCCCAGTTGCCTTCGCGCTGTCCCCCGATGGCTCGATCTACATGGCCGACTTCTACAACAAAATCATCGGCCATTACGAAGTCCCCCTCACCCACCCCGGCCGCGACCGCGAGCGCGGGCGAATCTGGCGCATCATCCCCCCGAAAACCGCGCAGAACGCCTCGGCCGATTTCGCCCCCCATCTCACGGTCGCCACCGCCGCTGACCTCGCCGCCGCGCTTAACCATCCCAACCTCGCCGGCCGAATGATGGCCGCCGATCAGCTCGTCGATCGCATCGGCCCCGCCGCCATTCCGGTCGTCCGCCCCCTGCTCTCCTCGGATGCCCCGCGCCAAAAAGCCCACGCCCTCTGGGTTCTCCAACGCCTGGGCGCGCTCAAGCCCGAAGAACTCGCCGCCGCCGCGCGCACGCCCGACCTCCTGCTGCGCGCCCACGCCGCCCGGATCTTCGGCGAACTCCCCGCACTCACTCCCGACCAGCGCAAATCATTGTTCACCCTCACCACCGATGCCGACGCCCTGGTCCGCCGCTGCGCCGTTGAGAGCCTGGCCCGCCACCCTTCCGAAGATAACCTCCGGCCGATCCTCGATGTCATCCACACCGCCCTCCCCGAAGACACCCACCTCACCTACGCCGCCCGCATCGCCCTGCGCGCCCAGCTCGAGCTCCCCGGCCTGATCGCCAAACTCCCCCTGCCCAACTGGGCCGACCCCGATGATGCCGCCATCGCCTCGGTCCTCCCCGCCATCCCCAGCGCTGAATCCGCCAACTATCTCGCCCGCCTTCTCGATGCCAAAAAGATCCCCCCCGCCTCCCAGCCCGATGCCATCAAGCACATCTGCCGCTTCGGCGGCGATGCCCAGACCGCCTCCGCACTCGATTTCGCGATCACCGCCTACGCCACCAACCCCGATCAGCTTCTCGCCCTGCTCAAAGCGCTCCAGGAAGGCACCGCCAAGCGCGGCGGCAAGCTCCCCGAAAAGGCCGCAACCGCGGCCGCCGATGCCATCAATGCCATCGTCTGCGCCCCCAAGCCAAACGCCCTCCGCGCCACCGCCGCCATCGATCTCGCCCGCACCATGTCCCTCAAGCAATGCGCCCCCGGCATCGCCGACATCATGCGCAATCCCAAGTCCGATCCCGCCCTGCGCGGCTCGGCCATCAAGACCCTCCTCGCCCTCGCCCCGGCCGAGAACCTCCCGCTCGTCATCGCCATCGTCGCCAACACGGACCAGCCCATCGCCCTCCGCGATGCCGCGGCCAAGGCCCTGTCCGAAGTCAATTCCGATGAGGCCCGCCAGGCCCTGCTCATGCCCATCCGCACAGCGCCCCACGCCGTCGCCGTCAAGCTCGCGGCCGCGCTCGCCTCCCGCCCCGAAGGCGCGAACACGCTCATCGATGCCATCGAGCGCAAGAACCTTTCCCCGCGCATCCTCCAGGAGCAGAACATCCGCGATCGCCTGGTCTTCTTCGGCGTCAAGGATGTCGATGCCCGAATCGCCAAACTCACCAAAAACCTCGCCCCCGTGAGCGCCGAGCTCGACAAGCTCATCGCCGCCAAACGCGCCGCCTACACCCCGGCCAAGATCGATCTCGTCCACGGCAAGGAAGTCTTCACCAAAACCTGCGCCATCTGCCACCAGCTCGAAGGCCAGGGCGCGCTCGTCGGCCCGCAACTCGATGGCGCTGGCGCCCGCGGCCTGGACCGCCTCCTCGAAGATGTCATCGACCCCAACCGCAACGTCGACCCCATGTTCCGCTACGTCAACATCACCCTCAAAGACGGCAACACGATCTCCGGCCTGCCCCGCAAAGACGAAGGCAAAACCATCACGCTCATCGATGCCACCGGAAAGGAAGTCCCCATCAACAAAGATGAAATCGCCTCCACCGACCCTTCGAAACTGTCGCTCATGCCGACAGGGTTCGGGGAAATTCTCAAGGTCGAGGAGTTCAATGACCTGATGGGATTTTTGCTCTCTAAATCAACGGGCAAAGGTGCGCCGTAAGTTCATCCTGCGCTGGGACGATGGGACGATGGGACGATGAGACGATGAGATGATGAGACAATGAGACAATGAGACAATGAGAAAACCCATGCACCGCGACGGTGCCGATCCGGGGTGCCATGCTTAGACCCGCCGCCCGTTGGCGCCTTTCGCGGATGGATCATCATCGGCGGGGATAAGCATGCTCGTGTGCCGCGCCATTCGCAAGATGTAGCTCAGTAGTTCCAAGTTCACCCCGACGGCCCCGTGATGGCGCTAAGTGGCGGGATGTTGGGAGGATGCATCGACTCCGAACAGCCCAGGCTTGCCTCGGCGCAGTGCTGGAGCATC
>JBBRTW010000577.1:0-3673 GCA_038244055.1 Tepidisphaerales bacterium
CAAACGCGGGCGGAGCAGGGCCGCGCCGAGCGTGCCGCCCATGCCTTTGCCATCGACCGCGAGATTGCTTACTCGCGCGGTGAGGGAGGCATCGATGGTGAGCCGGCCTTTCAGGATGACCGTGGCGGGGAAGAATCCTTTCTTTGCATCGATCTGAATTTCCAATGTGAGCGTGCGCGGGTCGGGGGTTTGCCAGGCGATGTGGGCATCGCGGATGTCGATGCCCTGTGACCGGGCGAGCAGTCCGGCCTGTGCGATGAAGAGCGCGCGGACGGTGGCGGAATCGATGGAGGCGCGAAACATGCCCTCGCGCGCCCCGGCCAATCGCAGGGCGACGCCGCCTGCGGGGATTTCGTGGAATTGGAGGGAGAGATCGCGGGCGCTGATATCGAGCTGGACGGGGCGGTCGGATTGGCCCAGGGGCGCGCCGATGATGGAAAGGTCGGCGGCGGTGATGGTCTCGATGATGCGACCGGGCAGACCATTGAGAATCTCGCCCGAGGGGTGGCTGATGGGCACCGCGCCGGTGACATCGATGGCGATGCGGTCGAGCGCGGGGTACGGGCCGGTGGCGGCGATTTTGTCGCGGGCGACGGCCACCGCGCCGGAGAGGAGATTGTGGAGCAGGTCGGCGAGTTCGGATGCGCTGGCGGGGATGGGCGCGGGGAGGAGAATCATGGAGGTAGGGTATAGGGTTTAGGGTGTAGGGTATAGGGAGGTCACATTGTGGATTGCGGATTGCGGATTGCGGATTGAAAAACAGGTGTCAGACTACGATTCGCAAATCGCAGTTGGCAATCGACAATCCACCATGGCCAGGCTTTACCGGGAGGAATGTATGGCGATGACGACTTCTATGAATGGCATATTGATCGGGCTGATCGGGAAGTATCAGCGGTACGTTTCGTCGCGGAAGGGGTATGGGTGCGCGTATCGGGTTTGCAGGGGAGGGTGCTCGTGTTCGGAGCATGGCAAGCGGCTTTTGGGGCGGGTGGGGATGTGGCGGTTCGGGCTGTTGATGATGCGGCGGTTTCGGAAGTGCGCGCTGGCGGCGCGGGAGGCGCGGGTGGAGGGCGCGCGGTGCGAAGCAATGCGATCGACGGGGATGCGATCGGCTGGCGCGGTGGAGCGCGCCGGGCAGGAACAGAATAATCCGTTTGGCGGATCGGGAGAAGGGCCGGCGGGTGGCGCGATACAGGATGCGGCCGGCGGCGATGGGGGAAAGGGGCCGGTCAAACAGAAGTGGTGCGGCGGATGCGGCGAGTCGCTGGCGGATGGGCTTGCGAACGTGGGGTGTGGATGTCTGGCGGAGGCGATTTGCTCGTCGTTGTGAGGTGATGGGCCGCCTTCCGAATATTCGTTTTTCATCGTTCGAAATCGCAGGGCGTAAAAGACCAAGTGCGAATTGGCGTTGTCGGCTATCGACGCCATCCGGGACGGCGCTCTAGTCGCAAGCTCCCGGCGCTCTGTCCCGGCTTGTTCAGAGGGGGTGGGATTCGTATTCGAGTTTCATTTTGTGGTCGGTAGATCGATCACCTGTTTGTCCGCCCGCAACTGATCGCGCAGTTTCGTCACATCAATGGCCTGCACCGCCGCGCCATCTTTGGCCGCCATCGACGCGGCCGCGCCGGCGGCGTGGCCTAGAAACATCCACATGCTCTCCAGTCTTGTCGAGCAGAAGCCGACGTGGCTGGTGCTGGCGCAGACGGGGACGAGGAGGTTTTCGCACTGCTCGGGTTTGGGGGTCAGGGCGCGGTAGGGGTATTGGTAAGGCTGCTTGATCTGCACCCAGATTCGGCCTTCGTTGGCGAAGGAGTCTTTGTCGATGGCGACGCGCTGGACGTGGTGGGAATCGATCCAGTGGGAGCCCAGCGCGATGGAATCTTCCTTGGTGCGATTTTCGAGGATGTCGTGCTCGGTCACGATGTACTGGCCGACCATTCGGCGGGCCTCGCGGACGTAGATGTAGTAGGGGAGGTGATTGTTATCGGGGTACTCATCCTTGGGCAGGCCCCACTTGCGGGTTTCCTCGCGGAGGGCTTGCGGGACGGAATCATCGGTGGCCAGGAAGTGGAAGAGGCCCAGCGTGTATTCGAAATGGTCGTCGAAGATTTCCTTGCGGCGGGCGTGGGAGGCGGTGGGCCAGTCGAATTGCGCGCCGAAATGGCCGAGGGAGATGACGGCGGCCTGGCGGTTGTTGAGCTCATATTTGCCGTTGGCGCGCTTGTAGAAGTCGATCATCGAGGCGAGTTTGGCGGTGGGATTGGCCTTGAGATAGCGTTCGAGAAGGAGATAGCGGGAGCGGTCGTAATGTTTCGGCTCGGGGAGGGGGGCTTTGTTGTTGTCATCGGCCGTCACGGTGAGACGGACGTTGTAGTTCATCACGCGCGGGTCGGCCGCGCCTTCCTTGAGATCGGTTGCGAGGGCGCTGATGAAGGGGAGGAGTTTGCCATCATCGCCGTAGGGAGAAGCGGGGATGGGCTTATCGATCAGGCGGATGCCGGCATTGGTTTCGTTGTACTGCTCCTTGGACTCCCGGCCGACGGCAAAAGAGACACCGGCCAAAGCCATCAGATCGCCTTCGTAGGTACAATCGACGAAGACTTTGGCGGTGTAGGTTGAGCCATCGAGCATTTCGATGGAGTCGATGCGCCGGTTAGTCTTCTGGATGGATTTGATGAGCTTGTCGAACTCGATGTTCACCTTGGCTTCCGAAAGCAGGCGATTGAAGACTTTCTCGGCGATCTTGGATTCCCAGTAGAAGACGGGGGTATCCTTGCCGTATTCCTTTCCCAGGCCGGTATAGAACTCGAGGGCGATTCCGCCGAAGGTGGGCTTGAGCATGTGCTCGGTTTCGGCGGTGTTGAGGCCGGAGGTGTTGAGTCCGCCGACGTGTTTGGTCTGCTCGAGAAGGATGACCGATGAGCCATGCCGCGCGGCCGCGATCGCGGTGGCGATGCCGCCGGGCGTACCGCCGTAGACGATGACATCGGCGGATTTGGGGGGCGGGGCGGCGGGCGCGGTTGGTGTGGCGAAGGCAATGAGAAGGGCGATGAGGAGGAGAGTGGTTCGGGGCATGGCGGTATGGTCGGGGAAGAGGGGGCGGGGTGCAAATGGAATGGCAGGGAGCGAGGGCGGCCGGCCGGGAGATTTGAATGTTCATGGCCGGACTGTCATTCGATGGGCATACCATTGCCCGACGGTCTGTTTCTAACGAAGATAGTTCGCATGGACATTTCCATGAGCCCGGTTCATCGGCGTCGTTTCCGATTGCGGTCTGTTTTCCTGATCGCTCTGTTTTCATTGATCGGCCGCTCGACTTTCGCGGCCGAGGTGCCGCCCAAACCGGCCTACGATGTCGTCATCGCCGGCGCGGGGACGGGGGGCTGCGGGGCGGCGATTCAGGCGGCGCGGATGGGCGCTTCGGTTCTGCTGCTGGAGGAGACGGACTGGATCGGCGGGCAGATGAACGCGGCGGCGGTGACTTCGATGGATGAGGGCGTCAAGCTTTGCCGCGAGCGCGGGCTTTATCACGAGCTGGTCGAGCGGATTCAGAATCACTACGCGCCGCTGGGGATTAATTGTGAGACGGCCTATTGGCACGGGCATATCTGCACGGAGCCGCGGGTTGGGAGGGCGATTCTGGGGCAGATGCTGGAGGGGGCGGGCGGAG
>JBBRTW010000578.1:0-3667 GCA_038244055.1 Tepidisphaerales bacterium
GATTCGCCGCTGGCCAACCTGTTTGTGCATGTGGCGAAGACGGTGGCGCCCGATGCCGAAGGCGCCGATCGCGCCCGCAGCGCAACGGAGGCGTTCCTCTATCGTCGCTTGGAAACGCTGCCCGAGACCGCGAAGCGGTTCCATCTCAATGCCGAACTGCCGATCCCATTCGATGGCTGGGGCAAGATGGAAGTGGACCTGTATTGTGCGGATGCGCGATTGGCAATTGAATTGGATGGCACTCAACACTTGGCCGACCCCGATGCCTACCGGCGCGATCGTCGCAAGGATCATCTCTTACAGGAACATGGTTATCTGGTGCTTCGTTTTCTGGCCGGTGACTTGGGCAAGCACCTCGATGAGGTCCTCGATTCGATTCTTCGTGCGCTCTCCCACCAACAGAAACGGACATCGACCCGTTGACCACATGCTTGGGCTGGCGGCCCGCTTCCCGGAGCGATTTCTGCCACAATTTCCGCTGGTACAGATCTTATGGGCGGATGGCGACGAAGATATCATGTCGAACAATCCGTACAGTTGGCTTTGGCCGATACGCCGGTCGTGCTGATCAACGGCGCCCGGCAGACCGGCAAGACCACGCTAGCCCAGGCGATCGCTCAGAAGACTGGCGCGGAGTATTTCACTCTGGACGATGCCGCCACGCTGGCACTGGCGGCGGGCGATCCGTCCGGCTTCATCCGCAACCTCAGCGGCCCTGTCGTTCTGGACGAAATCCAACGGGCGCCCGACCTGTTCCCCGCGATTAAACTTGCCGTGGATAAGAACCGCCAACCCGGCCGGTTTCTCCTAACCGGCTCGGCCAATGTCATGGCCCTGCCGCGTTTGTCGGAGTCGCTGGCCGGGCGGATGGAAGTCATTCCTCTCTTCCCGTTTTCGGCCGGTGAACTCGCCTGGCATCGCGAGGGATTCGTGAAGCGCCTGTTTGCCGGCACCCTCGCTAAAGTGAAACCGGCCACCACTAAAGATGATCTTGCGTCCAGATTGACTCGCGGCGCTTACCCGGAGGCAATCCAACGTAAAGGCGAAGATCGCAGGACGGCGTGGTTCGCCTCCTACATCTCAACGATCCTGCAACGTGACGTGCGCGACCTGGCGCAGGTGGATGCATTGCACACACTGCCGAACCTGGTCAAGTTGCTGGCGGCACGCACGTCCGGTTTGATGAATATGGCCGACATAGGCAGGGACGCCAGCCTGCCGCACTCGACGTTGACCCGCTATCTGGCCCTGCTGGAAACGGTTTATCTGGTTCATCGTCTGCCCGCCTGGTCACCCAATCTGGGCAAGCGTCTGGTCAAAGCGCCCAAACTGCATCTGGTTGACACCGGCTTAGCTTGCCACCTGATCGGCGCCGACGCCCGACGGCTCAGCCAGGATCGCTCGTTGCTGGGGCGCATGTTGGAAACGTTTGTGGTCGGCGAACTCCGCAAACAGCATTCCTGGACCGAACCGCAGACGGCGCTTTGCCATTTCCGTTCCGCCGCAGGCTCGGAAGTGGATGTTGTGCTGGAAAAAGCCGATGGCGCGGTGGTCGGCATCGAAGTCAAGGCGAGCAGCACCGCGGCTACATCTGACTTCGCAGCGCTGCAATTGTTGCGCGATCAGCTTGGCAAGCAGTTCCATGCCGGCATTGTGCTGTATACGGGTGATCAAGTGATTCCCTTCGGCGACAGTCTCTGGCTGGTGCCCTTGCCACACTTGTGGGCGGAGTAACGCGTGAGCCCATCAACGCCGTTGTTGGCCTGCTTGGCACGAACCAAGCAGAGAACCTTCAGCGTCGGGAGAGATAGGGGCATCGGGGCAGATGAGGAATGAATATGCCATTTGCACCGAGGATGCTACCGACAGGCGCGGGTTTCACCGCAAACTTCGGCACTCCGCTCGCATCCGCGAGCATGCGGAGTAGAAACCAAAGAACCGCGTTTTCCGCACAAAATGCGGTCAACGCGGTTCTTCAGCTTTCCTCAAATGCCCAGGACAGGACTTGAACCTGCACGAGTTGCCTCGCTACCACCTCAAAGTAGTGCGTCTGCCAATTCCGCCACCTGGGCGTCGAATGGGGGATTATACGCGATTGGGTGGGCCTGTCGAGGCCGGGAAAGACTCGCCGCCGAAGGCGGGTCCATGACACTTTAGGCGGGCGTTTTTCGAGGATAGGATGGTTGAAGGGGGTTTCTAACTTCATGGAGGAAGTTATGCCGGCAAGAACGACACGTGCAAAAGCCAGGGAACGGGCGATTGAGGCATTCATGTCATCGTTGGACCGGATTATCCCCGCGGATGAATCCAAGCCGCTGAAGGGCTCCAAGTTCCTGGACTGGGAACTACAGGTGCAGTTGCTCAAACGCGCGGTGCTGCCGACGGTTCTTGAAGAACGGGTCGCGTTGGAAGAGAGCGCATTGGTGGAGGGCGGGCAGGCGGGGGATTGCCC
This sequence comes from Tepidisphaerales bacterium, assembly GCA_038244055.1. Taxonomy (GTDB): domain Bacteria; phylum Planctomycetota; class Phycisphaerae; order Tepidisphaerales; family Tepidisphaeraceae; genus DASPKW01. Next base: position 2,453 of record JBBRTW010000578.1, read on the forward strand.
GTATTGCGGATCGGATTCGGTTTACCTGGAGTTGCAGACCACCCGGGCGGAGGTGATCTCGCCGGACGGATCGCTGGAACTCGAGAAACAGCACTGCCGCTGCCGCACATGCGGCGGCTCTTTTTCCCCCTCAGCATCGTGATTGGTCGCTGCCGATTGAGGCCCCGCTGACGCCGCTGGCGGCCCGGCGACTAAGCCGGGAGTCGGCCGTGCAGCCATTTGACGGCGCGGGCAAGGCGTTGAAGGAGGACTGGGGCTTGGAATCTCTGGATGCACGGCAGGTGCAGCGGTGGTCGGAGGCGCTGGGTGAAACCATGGTGATTCAGCGTGACGCCGAAGTTCAGGCCTATAAGAAGGGGCGCCGGCCCGAATGTCGGGCCAATGAGCCGGAGTTGCTGGTGATCGGCATGGATGGCGGTCGCTGGCAGGGCCGGGAAAAGGACGAACAGACCCAGAGCCGCTGGCGTGAAGAGAAGGTGCTGACGGTCACGACGTACCTCCCGGGTGATGGCAAGGATGCTCACGCCCCCGATGCTCGGCCGCCGCAGCGGCTGGTGACGACGCATCTGGCGACAGCGCGGGAGGCGGCGTCATTCGGCAAGATGGCTCGGGTGGAGGCTGAGCGTCGGGGATTGTGTCAGGCTCAGACCGTGATCGGGATGGGGGATGGGGGCAACTGGATCGACCCGCTGTTTGACCGGGAATTCCGGCTGGAGGCTCGGATTATCGACTGGTGCCACGCCAGCGAACACTTATGGGATTGCGCCAAGGCCATCCATGGCCCGCAGACGCCGCAGGCGTCAATCATGGCGGAGAAACTGGAGGCGTGGTTGTGGGAGGGTCGGGTGACTGAGGTGATCGAGGTTCTGGCGGGTGAGTCGCAGCGACTGGGAGAGCCGCAGGCAGATGACGGGCCACAGCACGTTCGGCGCGTCGTGGCACAGAACGTCGGGTACTTCACCCGGCATCGGGAGCACATGCGATACCCGGAATATCGAGCCCAGGGATGGCCGATCGGCTCGGGTGTGACCGAGGCCGGCGTGAAGCAGTTCAACAAGCGAGTGAAAGGAACCGAACAGTCTTGGCACGAAGCGGGGATCGAATCGATTCTGGCCTTGCGCTCGGCCTGGGTCAGTCAAGACGACCGATGGGAGCGTTACTGGAGCAATCGACCCGCCTACGTCAACTGAAGGCCGCCGATTGTGTCATGCACCC
>JBBRTW010000579.1:0-3635 GCA_038244055.1 Tepidisphaerales bacterium
ATGCTTTCCCGTGACACGGCCGTCCCGGCCGTGCTGGAAACATTGAACTAAAAACTTCGGCGAATTTGCGTCCTTTTCCACTCCATGTCGCCAGCACGGGCGGGACGCCCGTGTCACGGTGGGGTTTGAGACAGAGCCGGTGGAGATCCTTTTTCACCCCATCATGAATCACCGCACCCAACGCATCTTCACCCATATCATCCTCCCCACGATGAGCCTGCTCGGCATCGCCCTGGGGGCGGCCGCGTACGATTCGATCTACGAGCACCCGCCCATCAACTACCCCACCGTCAAGCCGGTGGACCCGATCGCGCAGTTGCAGAAGCGCATCGATACCGGCCAGCTCCATCTCGGATTCAACTCCAAATTCGGATACCTCCCGGCCATCCTCAAGGAGTTGAACATTCCGCAATCGTCGCAGGTGCTGGTCTTTTCCAAGACCAGCTTCCAGCGCGATCTGATCTCGCCCGACCGGCCCAGGGCCCTCTACTTCAACGATGACACCTACATCGGCTTCGTTCAGCATGGCGATGTGGTGGAGGTCTCGACGACCGATCCGAAAAACGGCCCGATGTTCTACAGCCTGCGGCAGAAATTCAGCGACAAGCCCGCTCTTGTCCGCCAGACCGATGCCTGCCTGCAATGCCATGCCTCCTCGATGACCGGCGATCTGCCGGGGCATATCGTGCGCTCGGTGTACCCCGATGCCGATGGGCAGCCGATTCTCTCGGCCGGGACTTTCCGCACCAATCCAGCCAGCCCCTTCAAGCAGCGCTGGGGCGGGTGGTACGTCACCGGCACCTCCGGCGCTCAGAAGCACATGGGCAATATCATCTCCGCGGACAAGGATGCGCCGGAGAAGACCGATTTCTCGGCCGGCACGAACATCGTCAATCTCCAGACGCGCATCGACACCGCGCCGTATCTCTCGCCGCACAGCGATATCGTGGCGCTGATGGTGCTGGAGCATCAGACCTTCGTCCACAACCTGATCACCCGCTGCAACTATCTGACGCGATCGGCCTTGTACGACAACGCCCAGCTCAACAAAGCCCTGGGCCGCCCGGCGAATTTCCGCTCCGAGAGCACCACCAGCCGGATCATCAACGCCTGCGAGCCATTGGTGAAAGGGCTGCTCTTCAGCGAAGAATCGCCGCTGACCGAGGCGGTGGAGGGAACGACGACGTACGCCAAAGATTTCGCCGCCATCGGCCCGCGCGATTCGCAGGGGCGCTCGCTGCGCGATTTCGATCTCAAGACGCGGATGTTCAAGTATCCGTGCAGCTATCTGATTTACAGCCCGTCTATCGACGACCTGCCGGCCGAGGCCAAGGAGCAGTTGTACAAGCGCCTGGGCGAGGTGCTTTCGGGCAAGGATCAGTCGAAGGATTTCGCGCACCTGAGCGCGGCGGACCGGGCGGCGATCGGTGAGATATTGAGCCAGACGAAAAAGGGATTGCCGGATTTCTTCAAACCATAATTCGTGTGGTAGGGCGCACCCGCCCACCGCCTTCGAACCGAGCGCTTGCCTATCCGATTTTAGCCGCTTCGCTTGCGAAGCGCGTCAGGCGGCGCTCACTCGCACGCGCCGCCTTCGCACCGAGGGCGCGCGATTGCTGCCGGCGATGTTAATCCCTGGACCCCTGCTTCCTTTTTCAGCAGGGGGCAAGCACCGCCGGGTCCGGCTCACCGCGTCGCGAAGGGATATTGGGGGCTGATATTGGACCTGTCCCGGTTGTTTCCATCATCGCCTGGGTAGGTCTGGGCCAAGGAAGGCGATGCTTCCCCCCAAGCCAGTCGGCAGCAAAGTCTCCCGCGATCTCCGCGTCAAGCCATGCGCTGACATGCGATGAAGATCCTTATTTCACAGCCGCCCAGACGCGATGCACGTCATCGTGCTCATCCAGTTCGTGCAGGAACTCGCCCACTTCCTGCTGCTGGGCTTCGCTCAGTTCGGAGATCATCTTGGGAACAAAGCCGATTTCGCTGGTGATCACCGTCCATCCGCTGGCCAAAAGCCACTTGGAAACCGTTCCCAGGTCAGTGCGTTCGCATATGAATTTCGCGCCTGCGGCATCTTTGGGAATGTCGTCGTTCTGTTCGCGCGTCAGCGGTTGGAAATCGTTGGCTCCGGCTTCGATGGCGGCTGCTTCGATGTCAATATTCGCGTCGGGGTGATGTGCTTCGACCAGACCAACGTTATCGAAGACGAACTTGTTGGCGCCGGATGAGGCCAGTTGACCTTTGCGGAACAGCACGCGGAGTTCCGGGGCGGTGCGATTGACGTTGTCCGTGTAAACCTCGACGATGACGGGCACATTGTGGGGTGCCCGGCCTTCATAAACGACATGCTCCATCACCAATTTTTCGTCGCCGATGCCGGCCCCTTTGTTAATGGCGCGCTGGATGGCGTCCTTGGGAACGCCCTCTCTCTTGGCTTTCTCGACGGCTGCAAAGAGCCGGGCGTTCATCGCCGGATCGGAATCGCCCGTCCTGGCGGCGAGGGTGACTTCGCGCACGAGCTTGGTGTTGGACTTCGACTTCTTAAGTCCGGCGACTAATCGTTTTGCATGTAGCCATTGGCGTCCCATAGTTTGGGGAATATACCAGAAAGGAGTTTTGGCGGTTTGCGTGGTCGGTGTCGGATGAGGGCAATCGCATCTGGCATGAAGTGGGCAACAATTGCGGATTTCGGATTGCGGATTGCGGATTGAAATGCGGTTTTCAATCCGCAATCCGCAATCCACAATCCGAAATCGATGCGATAGGAGTTACATGCGTTTTCCTTGGGTGTCGGATCGGCTGGGTGAGCCGTTCGACGCGCTGCGCAAGCCCAGCGGCTAAAATCGGAGACGGGGGCGGCGGGGGAAAAATTCTCGCAATGCGGCTGAATCCCCCTCGACTTTCTTTTCCCGATCGACAAAATCGGAACACGTTCACATTAAAGGCGAATCACCCCTCCGGATTGCCGGTAATGTTGCCCGTATCAGTTCAGGTAGGGCCGGTTGCCGTCGATGCACCGCGTGGAGGGCAACTTAAGATGATGGAAAAAGACCGTAAAACCAGCCGTAACCACCGCCGCACCCGCGCCTTTTGCTTGGCCGAGTGCCTCGAGCCGCGCCGGCTGCTTTCGACCTTTACGGTCACCAATAATACGGACAATACCACTACAGCCCCGGCCGGTTCGCTGCGCTGGGCGATCAATTCGGCCAACAACGCGGCCGGTGTGGATACTGTCGCATTTAATTTGCCGGCCGGCCAGCGGACAATTCGGCCGCTGGGCGAGCTGCCGGCGCTATGGGACCCGACGATCCTGGATGGGACGACCCAGCCGGGGTTCGCGGGGAGCCCGCTGGTGCAGATCGATGGGAGCTCGGCCGGGAATGCGACGGGGCTGAAGATTTTTGGCGGGGATACGGTCAAGGGGGTGTCGATCACGAACTTCGCGTACAGCGGCATCGATATCCTGCTGCGATCGGGTCTGGGCGCGAATACGATTACGGGGAATTGGATCGGGCTGGATCTAAGCGGCGCGGCGGCGGGGAATACGGCCAATGGGATTTACGTCGGCACGCCGAATAATGTGATCGGCGGGACGACCGCGGCCGACCGGAATGTCATCTCCGGGTCCAAGG
>JBBRTW010000580.1:0-3620 GCA_038244055.1 Tepidisphaerales bacterium
GGCGGAGCATCGTATCCCAGTTGCGGGCGATATTGGCCAGCTCGAAGCCGGTGCTCTCGTGGGTGGTGTCGTAACCGGTCAGCGTGCCCATCGCGACCAGGTTGAAGATGATCTGGATCATCACGGGGACGAGCCAGCAGCCGAGGAGGGTGGCGGATTGAAACCAGGATTGCCGCCGCTGCGGCTGGAGATTGAAAAAGGCGGTCAGCAGGAGCGGGATGATGAGCAGGCCCTCGGAATAGCGCACCGTGGCCGCGTAGCCGAGGAATAGCCCGGCCAGCGCCGCCCGCCAATAACTTCCGCGCTGCCACCAGGCGAGGAGAAAGAACATCCCCCAGGCGACGAAGACCAGGGCCGTCGCGTGGCTGTTGGGGTCGTTGGTCAAACCCAGGGCCACCGGGCTGCCGGCGACCATCACCATCCCGAGCAGCCCGGCCAATGAACCGGCCACCTGGCGGATCATCAGAAAAATGGCCGGCATCGCCAGGGTCATGAATAGCGGGCTCAGGTAGTAGGTCCAGACGCCGCCATAGCCATCGGCCCCCGCGCCAATTTTCAGCACAAAAGCAACGATCAGTGGCAGGCCTATCGGATACTTGGGGAAGAAGGTTCCAGTCGAATTTCCCACCCACATCCGGCCGACGAAGCTATAGGCATCGGGCGGATGTTGGCTGGTGGAAAAATGATCGGCCAGCATCTTCCCGCCGACGAGATATCCGTTTTCATCCACCCCCGGATGTGCCCCGGTCCAGAATTCGTGCGTGAAGAGCCAGAAGAAGATGAGCAAAACCGCCACTGCAATCCCGAAACCCACCGACTGCCAGATCGGCTCGCGCTCGATCATAAGAGGCAGTGTGCCCCGGATTGCGGGCGCGGGCTGGGGAGATGGCGTGGCCATAGAGAATCAACCAACAGGAAATTTCCGCGCTATATCGATGATGACGGTCGAAGCACTCCGAACTGCTCCGATTCTACCGCACTCCATGATAAAGAGTGCTCTATTGAGCGAAGTCACCGTTATTCAAGAAGTTACGGCGGATGAGTCGTCGCAATTAACAGGCATCCCGTGCAAAATTGCATAGTTTCCGCTCAGTGATCGTCCCACACTGCAAAAAAATTAGGCGTTTTCGAGGATTTTTTGGATTGACAGGATGAGGCCTGTCCATAGGATGACGTTCGATGTGACCGCCGAAGCTGGCTTGTATAGCAGCGCGGGAGACCCAACTCCTGGGGCGTAGATCCGGTTGATAGACATGAGCGACTCAGATTGGTCGCCCGAAGGTTCCGGAGGATTTCGGAGCCTTCATCCATCGACCTCAGATCAGGCCACTTTTCTGGCCTAGCCCGTCACCAGTTGTCGTGTGGTTCGTGACGAAATTCACGGGCAATGCGATGGACCGGTGGCCCATGCGGAACCTGTTCCCCTTGTGGAATTGGCCGCGTGAGACAGCTAATCCCGTAGGCACGGTTACCTCAGTTGTTCGCTTCCAGGGTTCCAGAGATGTAGGAACCTGAACCAATCCCGGTTCAAGCGGCAATGTGGAGGTGACCAGAGATGACGTTGGCGCTCTGATTTGGCGTTTGACGGCATCTCGAAGAAAAGGGCACGACGCCGGAATCCGGCGGCGAGCCTCGGATACTGACAGGCCCCGGGCGTGACACCCCGACGGACTGTTCCCCTCTTCCGAGACTCACCACCCCGACGCCAGTGCTGACGGAGAATCGATAGATTCTCCCGGCGACTAAGCTCCCCGCTTTATCGCCGCATGTGGGAGTTGTTCGCGACCGGTGCAAGATTGGGAACTCGGGCCCGATCTTGCGTTTGTTCCCGGATTTGAAGCCGGAAATGCCTGCGGAGCTTTCTCCGCAGGGGTTATCAGGCCGGTAGAAGGCCCAGGTGCCTTTCACCCGCCGCCCGCATTGGTCTGCCTCTCTTTTAATACGAACGCCCCGGTCATGAGGACCGGGGCGTTCTTTTTTGGATTCGTTCAACGAGCATCTTCACGCCTGCGCGGCGCACCTGGACGACCGTGGTATGGGGGCGAGTGTCCCGGATTTCCTGGGGAGAGTCCTTCTGCGTGACGTTACGGGCATCTTTTACATTGCACATTGAACATCGCCTACTGGCGCTGCCCAAACCCCAGCTTCGACCAGACCTGGCCGGCCGTCAGTCTCACCGTCTGGGTCGTTCGACTCGTGGCGGTCCAGTGCTTGGTGGATTGAAGTACGATCGAATAGGTCCCCGGCGCGAGGGTATTGAACACGAAGTAGCCGTTGGCATCCGTTAGCACGAATGCCTCCGACTTCTCCCAGAGGCCATCGTCGTTGGTATCGATGAAGACTTTCCAGCCGGCCAATCCCGCCTCGCCGGTGTCGATCGATTTGTTCGCATTCAGATCATTCCACACCCGCCCCTGTACGTAAGCCAGCGCGGTGTCGCCGAAGACCCACGATGCGGTGGTTTTGCCGGCCGTGACGGTGATGGCGTAGAACTTGCCGGGGAGGGTCTGACGGTATCAGCCGTTGCGAACTTGCCCGCGCCATCGGCATTACTCAAAAGTCGCCTTGGCACATGCTCCACCGTATCCGCCATGCCCTGAAAATCCAGTCGTTCGATAAGTTCACCGGGGAAGTTGAATCGGATGAAAGCTACGTCGGCGGGAAGTCGTCCAACATGCACGCCAGCCGCCGCAAGCGGAAGATCGTGGTCCGTGGCGTGGCTGGCAAGGATAACGTGCATGGCGTTCTCAATCGCAGCCCGGAAAAGGGAAATAGCAAGGTTCGCGCCGCCGTTGTCCCCGATGGCAAGCGGCCCACTCTCACCGGCGCGATTGCCGCTCATGTCGAAACCGGCGAAACCATCTATGCTGATACCCATCCGAGCTACCACACGCTCGGACAAACCTACGTCCATGAAATGATCGATCATGCCCAGTCCTACGTTGCGGGCCGATGCCACACGAACGGGCTGGAAAATTTCTGGTCGCTTCTCAAGCGGTCGATCAACGAGACCTACGTCGCGGTCGATGCTCCCCACCTTGGCCGATACGTCGATGAGCAGGTATTCAGGTTCAATGAGCGGAAGATGGACGATGCGGGCCGATTCGCGGTTGCCATGCCGGGCATCGTGGGGAAGCGATTGCAGTATAAGGAACTGATCGGAGCCGCGCCGTTGGATGGATATTCAAGAGGCGTTGCCGGGGCAGGCGGCGGAAAGGCGAATTGAGTCCGATACCGCCAGAGCATGGAGGGAAACCGCCGTGAATGCCGATAAAACATCAGCGGGCCGATCCTTAATGGCCTGATTTCCTGGCGCGCTTTTAGCCCCCTCATCCGATATAATGATGCAACTGTGTCCCTCCAAGAGACCATCACCCTTGTCCTTAACGGCGACGTCTTCATAGACGACCTCTCTGTTGCCGTTAGTGGCTGGGTTGAACTCATGGGGGCGATCGGGCGGGAAAACCCGAAGGCAGTAGACGCGCGATGGATGGTCGAAGACCAGGGCAACCGCATGTAGTTTTATTGCGATAGCACCGTCAGCAGATACTTCCGATCGATCGAGCAGCGATAGCGTCGGGTTTTGATGCTCTGGCGTTTGGGGTGCGGGGCGTGTTTGA
>JBBRTW010000581.1:0-3596 GCA_038244055.1 Tepidisphaerales bacterium
ATTGTCTCATTGTCTCATTGTCTCATTGTCTCATTGTCTCATTGTCTCATTGTCTCATTGTCTCATTGTCTCATTGTCTCATTGTCTCATTGTCTCATTGTCTCATTGTCTCATTGTCTCATTGTCTCATTGTCTGATCGAAAATATCGCCCATGGCCCTCGTCCCCTCCACCAACACCGCCCTCCTCCTCACCGCCCCGGGCGTCGGCGCGATCGCGGTGGTTCGTCTTCTGGGCCCGCGCGTTTCGGGCTTTATTACCCGGCATTTCTCAAGACCGACGGCCGAAGGAAAATGCATTCACGGCCAGTGGCGCGATGCCGAAACCGATTCGGCCGGGCCAATCCTCGACGACCCCGTCATCACCCGCCTCGCAAGCGGCGGCGCGGATGTGAATCTTCATGGCAGCCCCTGGATCGTCCGCGCCTTCCTCGATCAGGCCCAGGCCCACGGTTTCAATATCGAGGATCACACCTCTCAGGGTCAGGAGCCGGCCACCAATCCAGCCCATCTCGCAAACCCGCGCCCCCCGGCTCCTGACCCTTTCGCGCTCACACCCGAAACGCACGACTCCGCGCCCGATCACCCCTCAACGCGCCTGCCCACCCACCAACTTCAACCCCTCCCCCTCGCCGCTGTCGAAGGCCTCACTCTCCTCGAGCGCGAAGCCATGTCCCACCTCCCCCTCGCTCCCACGGAACTGGCCGCCCAAACCCTCCTCGCCCAGCCGCAGGCCTGGGCCGATTTCCTCTCCCAGTCCCTCGCCAGAGCCGCCGAGAATCACCACCTCGCCCTGCAATCCGCCCACAACCAGCACCTCAAGGACGACATCCGCAAAATCCTCGCCGACCCCAGCCTGATCCACCTCCTCCATCCCCCGCGGGTCGCCATCATCGGCGCGCCCAATGTCGGCAAGAGCACGCTCGCCAACCAGCTTTTCGCCCGTCAGCGCGTCATCACGGCCGACCTCCCCGGCACCACCCGTGACTGGGTGGGTGAGATCGCCAATCTCGACGGCCTGGCCATCATGCTGGTCGATACCCCCGGCATCCGCTCGACGATTGATCCCATCGAGTCGGCCGCGATTTCGCGCAGCTCCGCGCAGATCGAAGCGGCCGATCTCGTGCTGATTGTTCTCGATCCCACCCAGCCGCTCGAAGCGCAATCCGTCCTTCTCAACGCATGGTCCAGCGCCCTCCGCATCGTCAATAAATCCGATCTCCCGCCCGCCTGGGACCCGACCCGAATCGCCGGCCTGCGCACCATCGGCACTACCGGCCAAGGCATCGACGATCTCCGCCGCCAGATTCGCCGCCATTTCAACATCAACGAAAATGACAGCGCCGATCACCCGCGCTGGTGGACGATGCGCCAGCGTACCATCCTCGAAGAGGCCGCCATTCACCCCGAGGTTCTCTCAAGGTTCATCGACAACAGTCCTACTTCTTCTCCTCCACCTTCGTCATCTTCCCGCCCTTGAGCTCGTCGATCACCGCCTTGATATTCTCCACCGGCAGCACATAGCTTTCCGTCCGCCCCGCCCGCGCGATGCTGATCCCGATGGCCTTGCCCTCCAGATCGACGATGGGCCCGCCGCAGTCGGTGGGTTTGATCACCATGTCGCTCTGCAAAATGGCCGGGAATCCGCCGCGGCGGTTCGACAATTCGCTTCCCAGATGATTCTGGTAGTCGCGCCGATCCCGACCCGGATCGGCCGCCCGCTTGTCCAGAATCGCCTTGATCTCCAGTTCCTTCTCGCCGCGCTTGATCTTGATCGAAACCACATCCCCCGGCTTGTGATGTTGGATGGTGTTGATCATCGTCTCGGTATCGATGATCGGCGTATCGGCGATCAGGGTCACGATATCGTTCACGCGCAGGCCGGCCTTTTGCGCGGCGCTGTCCGGCAGCACATTCAGAATCTTCGCCCCGCCTTCGCTTTCATCCAGACCCACGCCCAGGAATCCCGCATTCTGCGGCGGCGCTGAAGGCGGTAAATCCCGCGCCCGCACACTCCGCGCTGCCACGCTCACCACGCCGATGGCAATCGGATCATCGCTGGTCCCCGGCGCGGCCAGCAGGTTTCCCACAACCGCGCCCTTCGTATCGCCCCACGTTACCGGCGTCAGATTCGTCGCCTCGATTTTCAGCATCGCCAAATCCAGCTTCGCATCCATGCCCACGACCTTGGCCGGCAGTGTTCGCCCATCCTTCATTTTGACTTCGATCGCCTTGCCCTGGTCCAGCTCCGAATACTTCGTCAGCACCCATCCATCGGCCGCGACAATCGTCCCCAGCGCCGCATCGTGTCCATCCGAACGGATGCGCACCACGCTTTTGGCCGGCGCACGCACCACTTCCTTGAACGGCCCGTACATCTTCGTGTTCTCTTTGAAGCCGGCGCTCTGCTCCGTCGGACGGGTCCGCCGCTGGCCGGGGCCGGGCTGCGCCTGCGCCGCCGTCGCTACGAGCGAAAATGCGACCATGCCCAGAGTGATCCGCAGACCGATGAGTCGATTGAATCTTGTCTTCATGAAAATTCTCTTCTTCCGTCACCCTGCACTTGGGCCTTGAGTCACTCAGCACTTGCACATTACGTCACCCTGAGCTTGCGAAGGGTCTTGCTCCGAACATCAAGGCCCGTTCACTTATCATGTTGCCTCGAATTTCGCCGCAAGATGCTTCGCAAGCTCAGCATGACCTGTTGCTACTGATTCTCCGGCCTCTTCACGAACGTCAGCTTAATCTTCACCGTCTCGATGCCGCGCTTGGCTTCAAATGCCGCCTCATCGCCCGGCCGTTTCTTGGCCAGTTTCAAAAGCAGTTCCCCGTAGTTCGCAACCTTCTGTCCGTCCATGCCCGCGATCAAATCCCCCGGCTTCAACCCCGCCTTGGCGGCCGGCGATTCTGGAAACACTTCTTCAATCTTGCAATCCGGGGCGCTTTGATCGATCAGAATTCCCATGTACGCGCCATTGCCGCGCGCGAACGTCGGCATCCCCCAGGAATCCGCCGCCGCGAGCCGATCCCAGGTGTCGCGATAGGTGTCCACCGGCACATGCATGTTAGCCGTCAGCCCGTTGCCGATGCGGCTGTGAATGCCGATCACACGCCCCAGCAAATCGAATAGCGGCCCGCCCGAATCGCCCCCCACTAGCGTGCAGTCCGTATTGATCACATTCGGGACCGATCCGAGCACCTTCCCCAGCCGCAGCGGGGGCGTTCGATTGGCCTTATATCCGCCCGGATGCCCCAGCGCGATGCACCATTGCCCGCGCTTGAGCTCGGAGGACTTGCCCATCTCCGCCACCGGCCATTTCCCACCCGCCAGCGGCCCCGGCCCATCGATCTTCACCATTCCGCTATCGATCGCATAATTCACACCCAGCGTTTTGCCCTTGGCGCTCTTGCCATCCGGCAGCATGACCACCACTTCCCGCCCCGGCGCTCCGGCCACATGCCCCGCGGTCAGCACGATGCCATCATCCGAAATAATCACGCCGCTTCCCTGGCCCCCGCCCCCCCGTAATCCCCCCACCGTAGGCGAAACCTTCGCTACCACCGCCTTCACCGGCTCCGGTAGCACCGTCAGTTACGC
>JBBRTW010000582.1:0-3584 GCA_038244055.1 Tepidisphaerales bacterium
AGGGAGAGGATCTGAAGGTCGGCGCGAACCTGACCTGGGGCCCGTGCTTCGATTATCAGAAGCAGTTTTTCACGGGCGATATCGATAAAGTCTCGGGGGCGGCGTATCTGCTGCGGTACGACATCGAAGTCTCCGGATTCGGCTCGCATCGCTCGGGGCATCTGTGCCTGCTCCGCCTCAAGCAGCAGATTTATCCGGGGGGCGAATCGAAGGACCACTGGCCGACGTTGGGGCTCAATACGCTTAAATGGGCCAAGGCGCAGGGCGCGGTCTGCGGGCCGGCCCACAGCGGCAATGGCATTGCCAATAAGGACGGCCTCCTGCCGAGTTATCAGATCCCCGATTACAACGGCATCGGTGCCAATGAGTTCATCGTGGATATCACCCACCAGCTTCCCGGCCCGGGCGGCAAGCTCGGCCCGGCCGTCGATTTCATCTCCACGGTGGATACCGAGCCGCGCGCGGAACTCAACATGTGGTATCACGCGCTCAATTGCGGCTACCGCACCCGCGCCAGCGGCGAGACCGATTTCCCCTGCATCTACGGCGAGCGCGTCGGGCTGGGGCGCTCTTATGTGAAGCTGGCCGGGCCGCTGAATTACGATGCCTGGTGCGAGGGGATCAAGAACGGCACGAACTACGTCTCGGATGGCTACTCGCACATCCTCAACATGAAGCTGGGCGATGTGGAGATGGGCGCGGGCGATTCCGAGTTGAAGATGGCGGCCCCCGGCCAGGCGAAGCTCATGGCCAAAGTCGCCGCGTATCTGCCGCAAAACGCCGGCCCGCAGCGGGCGCGCCCATTGCAGTGGCAGATCGAAAAAGCGCGAATCGGCAACTCGCGCAACGTCAAGGTCGAGGCCATCGTCAACGGCCAGAGCGTCGCGGAGAAGATCATCCCGGCCGACGGCTCGCTCCAGGAGTTATCATTCGATTTGAAGATCGACCGCTCCTCGTGGGTGGCGCTGCGCATCCTCTACACCAGCCATTCCAACCCGATCTTCGCGGTGGTGGCCGACAAGCCGATCCGCGCCAGCAAAAAGTCGGCCGAGTGGTGCCTGAAAGGCGTCGATCAGTGCTGGTCGCAGAAGAAGCGATTTTATGCCGAAGGTGAGATGAAGGATGCGATGGCCGCCTACGAGCATGCCCGCCAGGCGTATCGGAATATCATCATGGAAAGCGAGGCGGATTGAGCGGATCGAGCCATCGTGCGACCCGGTGAAAGCAAATTGAATTAAACGCGAAGGCACGAAGGCGCGAAGAAGACAAGATGAAATGATGGCCAGGTGGATGAAGAGATGGCGGTATCAGCGCCCAGCCATTCATTCACGATCTACCCTCCATCCTCAACCCTCATTCTTCCCCTCCCTCCGACCTCTGTGCCTCAGTGTCTCTGTGGCGAACTGGCGAACTGGCGAACTGGCGAATTGACGAATCCTTACAGCGCAACCCCTCCCCAACTGTATCACTCATGATGACCCACAAACTCACCCGCGCGTTGCTGATCCTATCCGCGTTGATCTGCGTCCATCTGCGGTTCCAATCGAGCGCCGTGGCCGAGGATAAGATCATCCGCATCGGCATCATCGGCTGCGACACCTCCCACGTCCCGGCCTTCACCAAGATGTTCAACGACCCCAAGGCGGCCGGGGACATGGCGGGGTTCAAAGTCGTCGCGGCGTTTCCCGGCGGTTCTCAGGATATTCCTTCGAGCAAAGATCGCGTCGGCAAGTTCACCGATGATCTGAAGGCGGCCGGTGTGGAGATTGTCGATTCGATTCCCAAACTGGTGGAGAAGGTGGATGTGGTGCTGCTGGAGTCGGTGGATGGCCGGCCGCATTTGGAGCAGGCCCGGCCGGTGATCGAGGCGAAGAAGCCGCTCTTCATCGATAAGCCTCTGGCCGGTTCGCTGGCCGATGCCCTGGCAATCGCGGATTTGGCGAAGAAGAACGGCACGCCCTGGTTCAGCAGCTCGTCGATTCGCTTTGGCCCGAAGTTGCAGGCACTCAAGAGCGACCCGAAAGTCGGCGATATCGCCGGCGCGGAGGCCTGGAGCCCCTGCCCGACCGAGGAGCATCATCCCGATCTTTTCTGGTATGGGGTGCATGGTGTGGAGGCGCTCTACACGCTCATGGGCCCGGGCTGTGTGAGCGTGCAGCGGACCAAAACCGAGGGCGCGGAATTGGTCGTGGGCGTATGGAAAGATGGCCGAATCGGCACCTTCCGCGGCCTGCGCGATGCCAAGGGCGACTACGGCGCGATCGCCTTCGGCAAGAAGGGCGTGGGCTCGCAACTCGGCTTCGAGGGGTACCAGCCTCTCGCCGTGGTCATCGCCAAATTCTTCAAGACCGGCATCGCGCCGATTCCGCCGGAGGAGACATTGGAGCTGATCGCCTTCATGGCGGCCGCGGATGAGTCGAAAGCGCGCGGTGGGGCGGCGGTGAAGATTGAGGAGGTGGTGGCGAGCGCCAAGGAGCGCAATGCGAAGCGATGAAATGATTCGGAGGGGAACGAGTTGACACGTGATGTCTTCCGCTCGCTTCGCTTACCGGTCATGCGCAAATGATCCCAGAAGAACTACTCAATCTACTTGAAGCCGAATGTCGGCGATCGCCAGCAGAGTACCGAAGACGACATGGGGAAATCACATCGCGGTTTCTTCAAAGGCTTCCGATATGCGAGCGTATTTCAATCACTTGGGAGCTTCTCAAAAACCTGACGATGCATTGCTGGACCGTGTACAGCGGGTTTGCAGAAACGCACCCGTTAGTATCACTTCACGAACTGGACATCGTAGAGTTTGCTGATGAGCAGACGAAGTTACTTGAGGAGCTTCTGAATAAGGCGGGCAGCGAATTCAGCGGCCCGCCGTTCACGCTCACGGTTGTTGCGGAGCTCAAACGAGTTTCAGGTGCCCTGAGGAGTCGAGTGATTCTGGTTGGCGACGGCAAGAAGGGCGTTGAAGCTATGTTGGGAGCCTGCGCAGCGCTTCGCCCATTACTCTATATCGAAAGTTCCGACGATGTGCATGGCATCGAAGAGTCAGTCATTCGTGATCTCGCGGGGTCCCTCAAACACCCCATCCTTTTGAAAGGCGATGTGGACGCGGATCTCTCATCGTCGATCCAGAATCTGCGCGATCATTTGCAGACTTGGGACGTCTGACGCAGACAGTTCAATCGCATCTGCTCAAACATCGATGGGCAACGCCCACGCACCAGCGGATCGCTACGAGTCCGCTGGTGGCATGGGCTTGACCTATTCGCGACGCTCGCCTTTAGACAACAGGCTATAGCCTGCCGTCATTCCAGCGTATGCGTCCCATGCGTCATCGCCCCGCCAGCCCGCAGCGCCGCTGCGATCAGTGTCGTCTCCGCCAGTTCCTGCTCGGTCGCGCCGGCCTTCTTCGCCTTCTTCGAGTGGATCTCGATGCAGTAGGGGCACTGCGTCGTCAGGGCCACCGCCACGGCCATCAGCTCCTTGTACTTGAGCGGGATGACGCCGCCCTTGAACGCCGCCTCGTCGAAGGCGACGAATGCCTTGAATGCCTCGGGAGCGAGTTCGCCGAGTCTGCTGAACTTGGA
>JBBRTW010000583.1:0-3583 GCA_038244055.1 Tepidisphaerales bacterium
AGAACGGCCTTGAGGTCCTTGGTCTCCAACATGTCATTGAAGGCCTTGGCGGGATTGACGGTGGCGATTTTGACTTCCTGGGCGGCGGCGATGCCCGCGGGAAGAATGATGCCCACGAGGGCGACGGCGAAAACAGACAGACGACGAGACAACATGGTGCGGTTCCTTTCTGGAAATGGTTAGGCTCTATTATTGCACAAAACCGAGGGAGAAGCTTATGAATCTTGTGTCATCATTCTTGTCCTTGGTTATCGGTACTGCGAAGTCCAAGGCAAGGGGTAGCTGGCCGAAAATCGGGAGGGTCAGGCGAATGCCGGTACCGATCGAGGAGCGAATGGTGCCGAAGCGGAAGGAGTCTTCGATGGTGCCGGCATCGGCGAAGACGACGCCGCGCAGCATCTCTCCGGCGACGGGGAAGTTGAGCTCGACCGAGCCGGTGACGGAGAAGGTGCCGCCGATGGGGTCCTGTTCCGGGCCGGAGCGCGGGCTGATGCCGCGATACTTGAAGCCGCGCACCGAGCCGAGGCCGCCGCCATAAAATTTCTCGAAGAACGGGGCCTCGCCGCCGGTGATGTACCCGGCATCGAGGCGGTAGGTGACGATGGTCTTGCGGTCGAGGAGATCTTCGTTGACGGTCTGGTAGGCGTTCCAGCCGAGGGTGAACTTGTGATAATCATAATTGCCGCCCGCTGCGCCGACGAATTCGTAGGCGACATCGGTGGCGGTGCCGCGCGAGGGGAGGATGCGGCTGTCGGTGGTATCGCGGCGGACGGCCAGACCAACCGAGGTCAGCGTGGAATGGCCCTTGGCGGCGACGATTTCGGGGGCGCGGTGAAAGGGATCATTTAGGGCGTGGATGTAGACATCCTCGCCGCGCAGGGAAACCCGGCCGGACCAGACGTTGTCGAAGCGATGGCCGAGCGTGAGCGAAAGCCCGCCGCGCGTTTCATCCCAGTTTTCGCGCTGCCGGGTGGAGTAATACAGATCGGTGCGGAGCGAGTAGGGCTGGTCGAACATCCACGGCTCTTCGAAGGTGATACGGGCGCGGGTCTGTTCGGTGCCGGGCTCGACGAGAATGCGGAAATACTGCCCGGCGCCGGTGAAGGCTTTGCGCGAGAAGAGTTCATCCCAGGAGGAAGGGATGTTGGTAATGTCGAAGTTGCGCTGCTCGTAGCTGATGTTGCCGAGCACGCCGGCGTTGGAGGTCAACCCGGCCCCGACCAGGAAGAAGGCGGTCTGGCCCTCGGTGACTTCCACCAGCAGATCCCGGCTATCGGGGGCGTCGCCGATGGGGGTGATGTTGACGTTGGTGACCAAGCGGGTTGACTTCATGCGATCGACGGCGTCGAGCAGCTCGCCGGAGTTGTAAAGCTGGCCCGGCGCAACCCGCATTTCGCGGAGGAAGACCTTGTCCTGGATTTTTTCATTGCCGCGGATGCGGATTCGATCGATATGGAAGGGCTTGCCTTCGGAGATTTCGTAGACCAACCCAACCGTTCCCGCTTCGCGGCGGAGCAGCGGCTCGGGGCGCACCTGGAGATACTGCTTGGCCTTGGTCTCATCGGTCTCGGTGGGGAGATAGATGTAACCGAGCGGGCTGTAGGCGCGAACGATCTGGCGAACATCGCGTTTGAGCGAATCGCTGTCCCAGAAGCGCCCTTCGACCATCTTGAGCGATTTGCGAATTTCCGCTTCGGAGACGGCCGACATGCCTTTGAAGGTGACCTTGTCCACCTTGTAGCGGACGCCCTCATCGATCACGAAGGTGACCATGACCTCGGTCTGGTCGGGGGACCAGGTCAGCTTGCGGCCGACTTTAACGTCGAAGAATCCATGCTGCTCGTACCACTGGCGGATGGAGGCGACATCATCGTCGATGGCGTCGGCGTCGAAGGTTCCGGGGCGGAGGATGAAGATCCAGTGGCGGGTCTTGATCTGGTCCTTGAGCTTGTCATCGGAAAAGGAGTGATTTCCGATCATCTCCACCTTGCGGACGCGGACGTTGGGGCCTTCGGTGATCGCGAAGATCACATTTCCCTTTTCCAGCGCCTTCTCATCCACATCGACGTGGGTGAAGGGATAATTGCGATCCCTGTAGATTTTCTCGATGGTCTGGCGGGAGACGTTGATGCGGAAGCGGTCGATCGATTCGCCGGTGTGAACGTCGACGGATTCCAGCAGGGCGGCGTTATCGACAGCCTGATTGCCTTTGAAAACGATGGAGGTGATCTGCTGCTGCTCGCTGAGCTGGAAAACGACGATGACGCCCGTCGCGGTGGGCTCGACCTTGGCCTCGACGTTGGAGAATTTCCGCAGCGCGTAGACGCGCTGGTAGTCTTCTTCCACGGTGGCGGGGTCGAATTTTTCACCTTCACGGGTGCGAATCAGGTTGCGGATCGCCCCAACCGACATGCTGCGGTTGCCGACGATGCGGACATCCTCGACGATCCGGCCTTTAAGCGTATCGGTGGCACCAGCGACCCCGGCCGGCGCGGTTGCGGCCGGTTTGGGAGCCGGCTGCGCCAGGCAGATGGATGCCGGCAGCATCCCGGCGGCCAGCACCGGTAGGATCGCGCGACTCAGTTTTTCTACAGCGAGAGTTGAAATCTTCACGCGTTGCCCGTTTGCCTTCGTTAAAACAGTCGCTCCGCAACTGTCGGATCCTTCCGAGAGTCCGATGTAAGTGGGGGAAAGTGTAGCGGTTAGGCAATTGTTGTCAAAGATTCCGCGTAAATGAGTTCGCTGGGCCGTCCGGGGGCGTGAAAGGCATCTCGATACGCGCCGGCGGCGCGGAGGGCGATGGGTTAATCGTTTTACCAGTCTGGGCACGCCAGTAAGACGTTGGGTTGACGGCGAATCCCACGCGGCTACTGTAAAGTTGATGCTGACCAAGCGAATTATCCCCTGTCTGGATGTGGATCGCGGACGAGTCGTCAAAGGGGTCAAATTCTTCGATCACGTCGATGCTGGCGACCCCATCGAGCAGGCCAAGAGGTATCAGGAGCAGGGGGCCGATGAGCTGGTCTTCTACGATATCACCGCCAGCCACGAAGGCCGGGGAATCATGGTGGATGTGGTGCATTGGGTGGTGGAAGAGTGCTTTATGCCTCTGACTGTCGGCGGGGGGATTCGCACGCTGGACGATGCGACGCAGCTTATCCAGGCGGGGGCGGAGAAGGTCAGCATTAACTCGGCGGCGGTGAAACGGCCTGAACTGCTGTCGGAAATCGCGCGGAAGTTCGGGCGCTGCGCCACCGTGCTGGGACTGGATGCCAATCGCGTCACGATCGATGGCCGGGAGCAGTGGCACGTCTACGTCAACGGCGGCCGGGTGGACACGGGGATCAAGGTGATGGACTGGGTGAAAGAGGCCGAGGATCGCGGGGCGGGGGAGATCGTGCTGAATGTCATGAATGCCGATGGAACGACGGCGGGATACGATTTGGAAATGACGGCGGCGGTGAGCGAGGCGGTGAAAGTGCCGGTGGTGGCCAGCGGCGGCGCGGGATCGCCGGAGCATATGTATCGGGTGTTAAGCGAGGGAAAGGCCGATGCAGCGCTGGCGGCGAGTATTTTTCACTTC